>NZ_JPOQ01000646.1 GCF_000735045.1 Ferrovum myxofaciens | reverse complement strand
CAGCCGGGCAGTGGTGCAAAGTGCCGGCAATGCCTACCGACTGAAGGGTCAGTTTCTTAAAAACGAGTTTTTCCGCGCGGGTCCGATGCAGCATCTGTTGCTGCGCTACACTCAGGCCTTGCTGACACAAACGGCACAAACCGCGGTATGCAACCGGCATCACACCCTGGATCAGCAGTTCTGCCGATGGCTCCTGCTGAGCCTCGATCGTTTGCCCTCCAACGAACTGATCATGACCCAGGAACTGATCGCCGCCATGCTCGGGGTACGT
>NZ_JPOQ01000645.1 GCF_000735045.1 Ferrovum myxofaciens | reverse complement strand
TTCATTTCAACCACGAAGCCGCCGGACATACCGGAGTTTTGCTGGCAAGGTTGGAGCAGTTTTCAGAGAAGCTCTGACGACTTCGGCACGGTACAACGAGGCCAGCTTCCCGATCTGCGATCTGGCACCGTAAAAACCGCAGCCCTGACCAAAAAACGCAAGGGCGATGGTTCGACTCATTGACGCAGGGCTCCTTGACCGCACGGCTGCTATGATGGCTTCTCGATGCTCGTTGTACTTGGTCGAGGTGTAG
>NZ_JPOQ01000644.1 GCF_000735045.1 Ferrovum myxofaciens | reverse complement strand
CGGCCTGATTGCGCCAATTCTCCACAGGCTAACAAGCGATGTCCTCGCTCTAAAACATTGATAGCGCCAACCACATCGGCGTTGTTCTCATAGCCGCAATCCACACACGCAAACTTGGCTTGTGTCCGGCGATTATCTGCCGACACATGGCCGCAGGCCGGACACGTCCGGCTGGTGTTGCGTGCGGGAACCGCCAACACGTCGCCGCCCAGCCAAACCTGCTTGTATTCCAGTTGCCGCCTGAACTCGAACC
>NZ_JPOQ01000643.1 GCF_000735045.1 Ferrovum myxofaciens | reverse complement strand
CTCCTGCTGGAGGGGGTTGAACCCAAATCCTTTCGCAAGCGCTATTCCCGTCTGCCAGCCACCTGAAATCAGGGTGAAAATAATTCATAAATATGCCCGAAAAATCAACATAACCGATTGATTAGTGGTACAATTTTGTCATGTCAAAAGCCCTCGAAACCGCACAAAAACCCACCGACCAAGTCGCGGTTTTGATGGCCGTCAATGCACGCCAACAGGAAGAAATCTCCCAGCTCAAAAGGCAACTGGAATGGTTTAGACGCCATCTTTTCGGTCAGAAGTCGGAACGCCGCAACCCCGACCTATACAGCCTCCAACTGGCCTTCA
>NZ_JPOQ01000642.1 GCF_000735045.1 Ferrovum myxofaciens | reverse complement strand
GCCTTGTTGAACACGAAACGGCATGACCCGGCAAAGCGGCGCATAGAGCGGGCTTGTTCGCCGTTGGGCTGTAGCTCGTATTTGAATGCTTGCAAGCGTTTCATGGCTGAATTATACTTGGTCTATTGAAAAAGACAACGAAATTCGACACGGCAGACATTGCGTTTTCAAGATGCACGTCCATTTGGTCTTTGTGGCGAAATATCGCCGCAAAGTGTTTGACGGCGATGCCATCGACCGGATGCGCCGGATGTTCGGCAAGGTCTGCGAAGACATGGAAGCG
>NZ_JPOQ01000641.1 GCF_000735045.1 Ferrovum myxofaciens | reverse complement strand
AGTTCGAAGCGGTGTTCGAGTTGCGGATACGTCCTCAAGAGTCTTTCGCTTTCGACACGTCAATGGGTTTGTCCAGATTGCGGACAAAGCCATGATCGGGATCTGAATGCCAGTATTAACATCCTGGTGGCTGGGAAAGCGATATTGGCCGGTGCAGACGGCTTGAGGATTCACGAATGAACAAAACCGGAGGATTTCCGGGGTTAGCCTGTGGAGCGAGCAAGGATGTGAAACGGCGTAGCCGTATCAGCAG
>NZ_JPOQ01000640.1 GCF_000735045.1 Ferrovum myxofaciens | reverse complement strand
TCATAATGCCCGCGGCGTGGAACCAGAGCGTGCTGAAATTGCGCTGAATCTGATCGGCCAGATCTATCGCGTGGAGGAAGACATCCGCGCCGCACAACTCACGGGGAAGGAGAAGCAGTCCCACCGTTTGAAGCACAGCAAGCCTGTGGTGGAGTCCTTCTTTGCCTGGATCGAGGAGCAGTTTCGCAAGCAGGACTTCCTGCCCAGCAGTCCCCTGACGGAGGCCATGGGCTACGCGCGGGAACGGGAGGCAG
>NZ_JPOQ01000639.1 GCF_000735045.1 Ferrovum myxofaciens | reverse complement strand
GCGCAACGGAAAGCCTATGCGGGTGCGATTCGACCCGGTGAAGAACTTCTCGTTTGCGGCGTTGAAGCCCTGGGCCAGCATTGCACTTGCTCCGGATTGCACCGTGACCTCCGATGGGCTGCTGGGGTTTGAGGTGGTCGAGCGACTGGGCTTTGCGCATCGCGTGGTGATCGCACCCAAAGGCAAGGCGGGCACGGAGATTGAGCCCTTCCGCTGGCTCAATGTGGTGCTGGGCAACCTCAAGACCGCGCTG
>NZ_JPOQ01000638.1 GCF_000735045.1 Ferrovum myxofaciens | reverse complement strand
AGCGGCATCACCGACGGCGAGGGCTTCATCGACGATGAGGAGATCGGCATCGACGTGGGCGACGAGGGCGAAGGCGAGGCGGGCATGCATGCCTGAGGAATAGAGTTTGACGGGATAATCGAAGAAGTGACCGATGTCGGCGAAGTGGGCGATGTCGGGGATACGTGCTTCGATGGTGTCGGGGTCGAGGCCGAGGAGGGAGGCGCCGAGGCGGATGTTTTCGCGGCCGGTGAATTCGGGGTTGAAGCCGGTGCCGAGTTCGAGCAGTGCGGCGATGCGGCCGCGGGTATGGAGGACGCCTTCG
>NZ_JPOQ01000637.1 GCF_000735045.1 Ferrovum myxofaciens | reverse complement strand
AACGGAGGGGGCGGCTCTGCGAATCCAGGTCGAGTACCGGAGGGTAGGGCAACAGGTTCCATCCAGAAGCCGTTGTACTCTGTCGACAAAGGGGAACCAGGGAGCCATGGGGAAATACCGTGAAAGGACCGTTCAAATGGGTTTTCAACGCTTCCAGCAGGAGAGCGAGATCCTCCGGGCGACAGGGTCCGGGCAAGGGGAACCACCAGCGATTGCCCTCGAGATCATTGAGAAAAATGTAATGTGTGCCGTC
>NZ_JPOQ01000636.1 GCF_000735045.1 Ferrovum myxofaciens | reverse complement strand
TAGCGGTACTACCGATGCCGGAAGGAGATAACGTATGAGTCATTACAAACCTTACCCTGCCTACAAAGATTCGGGGGTGGAGTGGATTGGGGAGGTGCCTGAGGGTTGGGATGTTGCAAGAATCAACCCATCTCCGCGAGAATCCCCTCGCTTTAGCCATGGGGAGGAAAGCGGGAAGTTGGTTTTGACTTAGATTTGTCTTGCATTATATATATAGCATCTGTATAATTAGTACATGAGCGATTACACCATAAAATACAAGAGCAACCTGAACGTGGTTTACTCCTGCAAGTACCATGTTATATGGTGTCCGAAGTATCGGCGTTCGGTTTTAGTGAAGGGCGTTGACGTTCGGCTGAAAGAAATTATACAAGACGTTGCTACTGAGTATAAATGTGAAATATTGGAACTT
>NZ_JPOQ01000635.1 GCF_000735045.1 Ferrovum myxofaciens | reverse complement strand
GGGCGGCACGCCACTGTTGGACCCGGTTCACATGGACCGGGCCTTTAAAGTACGAAACATTCTCGGGTTTGGCGAGCCAACGCTGCTGACTGGCCGCTTTACTGGCCGCTCGACATTCCGGTTGTGGGCAGTACTTCTGGTGTCGACGATTGCGTGGATCAGGACGGAATAACTTGTGGAAATTTAGGCAGTTGAAGCGATAGCCCGTAGCCATGACCATGCCCTCCCAGAGGAAAAGCAGTTCGCAGGGATGGGGCAAAGCCCCACCTCGCAAAACATGATCATAAAGTTACGGCGACGATATCACTGAAAGAATC
>NZ_JPOQ01000634.1 GCF_000735045.1 Ferrovum myxofaciens | reverse complement strand
GGGGTATTTCGCAATGAGATTTCCCCTGCCATCAGCCAGATGCAACCCGTAGGGTTTTTGGATCTGGGTACGCTGCCTGCCCCTGAACCTCAACCCCGGACAGGAATCCTTGAACTCAAACTCGATTTGGGTGGTGGGGTGGTACTGACCCTCACCAGAAACTGATGTTCTTTGCCGAAGCCAGGGTCCGGGTCTTCATCTACGGTCAACCTGTAGATGCCCGCAAGTCCTATGACGGACTCTATGCCCTGGC
>NZ_JPOQ01000633.1 GCF_000735045.1 Ferrovum myxofaciens | reverse complement strand
TTATGCTGCCAGTCCTTGCGGACGTTGGCGGCATGTTCAGTGACGCGACCCACTTTCCAGTAGGCTTTGCGTAAATTATTGGAAACGGGCAACTTTACGCCCTTGGACAATTTCGCATTCCGGCTCGTAAGCGGTAACTGAGCGGCGTTGTATTTTCCCGGATAATTTTTCTGCATACTCCTCTCCAGATTGTGACACAGGAGAGCAGGTATGGAAACCAAGCGTAGCAGGAGAATTCGCCACAGCAGGCAGGACTGGCAGGGGTTCGTGTCCGAGTTTCTGACCAGTGGTCAGGACTGCAAGAGTTTCTG
>NZ_JPOQ01000632.1 GCF_000735045.1 Ferrovum myxofaciens | reverse complement strand
TGATCAGGCCGATCAGCTTGCGCGATCGTTTGGTTGTGCGCGATGGATCTACAATTGGGGCTTGAAGGAGAGGTCGACTGCCTTCTACAACAACGGTCAGCGCGTGTACTACAAGGATTTGGCGGCACGCCTCAAGGGTCTGAAACAGGATCCTGAAACATCATGGTTGAGTGAAGTGTCGTCGGTCGTCCTGCAGCAATCGCTTCGTCACCTGGATACGGCTTTTACAAAATTCTTCAAGAAGGAATCGGGTTATCCCACGTTCAAGTCTCGCCGG
>NZ_JPOQ01000631.1 GCF_000735045.1 Ferrovum myxofaciens | reverse complement strand
GGGCATTTGTAACCGGCATAACCTATTGATTTGACTGAAAAGCAGTTTGCAACCAGTTTGCAGATTGCAGAAAACTGGAGCAGATTGCAGAACTTTTGCAAACTGGTTTTGTGGCGTATTCATGCGGTATCACTCCCCTGGTTAATGTCCTCTTGATAGACCCACACCTCAGGGTTTTCCACCGGCATGGCGGCACCTGATTGCGGGCATTTGTAACCGGCATAACCTATTGATTTGACTGAAAAGCAGTTTG
>NZ_JPOQ01000630.1 GCF_000735045.1 Ferrovum myxofaciens | reverse complement strand
CTGACGGTGACTCCGTTACTGCCCAGACGCTGATGCTGGCGATACAGGGGCTGGTGGTACAGGAATTTATCCACCACCATGCCCGCCAGGAAACTCACATCGGCACGGCTGTTATCCAGGACGCCCAGGGGGGCCGGAGCGCAGACCAGAGTTTGGGTTTCCTTGAGTTTGATGACGGGACGCACATACTTGAGGATCACATAACTGGCAGGACGTTGGGCCAGGCGGTGCGAGACCTTCTCGCTGACGATCT
>NZ_JPOQ01000629.1 GCF_000735045.1 Ferrovum myxofaciens | reverse complement strand
GGTAGCGCAGCGACCTCGCAAATCGGATTTCATGTCAAGTGTTTTTTGCATTTTTTTGAAAATATTTATCGCGCAGATGGGTGCCTTCGGTATTTGGAAAAACCCGCGAATGTCTAAAGTTCAGTTCTTTAATATTTTTAATTTTTCATCACTAGTGTCCGGTTAATTGACGACCCGAAACGCTGCAAGCCACGATTGACGCGGGATTGCGAGCGATAATGGGTGGTGTCGATTTGAATTTGGACCGGTCCCGATTCGGGCAAAATTCTGGGA
>NZ_JPOQ01000628.1 GCF_000735045.1 Ferrovum myxofaciens | reverse complement strand
CAACACCATCCCCTGCTTGATCAGGTCCTGATACAGCAACCCCATGTACACCATCATACGCAGCGCCATGTATTTATCGACGGTACTCTGAAACTCGATAAGTATATAGAGGTAAACCCAATCCCCGCCTACCTTGATCCGCCAGACGATGTCATCGGCACGACCACGAAAGTCTTCGGTGATGTAATTGCCGTCCACCTTCTTCAGCGTCGTGTAATCCAGACTGTGCAACCACTCGTCTGGCACGAACCCC
>NZ_JPOQ01000627.1 GCF_000735045.1 Ferrovum myxofaciens | reverse complement strand
TGGGATGGTCAGCGCCGAACCCAATCGGACCCGCACCACCAGGGCCAGTGTGACCCAACCTTGACTGTTCAAAAAGGTGGGCCGGTTGGCCTTGTGGCTGTGATCGTGTTTGACGCTGATCCCCGGTCCCTTCTTCGCGCAACGAGGAACCAGCGTATCGTCGATGATCAGGTTGACCAGTTCGTTTGGAAAAACTCTTTGCGTCAATTGCAGCAATTGAATGGACAAGTCGGCGACCGAGACATTCGCCCGTTCGATCAGTTTGTAGTAGGTGGTCCAGTGCGCCTCGCGGCGAATGGCTCCGATGGCACGAGTGACCCAGCCTTCCGGGTTGAGCATGCAACCGATCAGAAGTTCGACAAAGGTTCGGCGGGAACGGGGTGGAACGGCGGCCAGAAGAAAGGAAATCCATTCCGAGAGCAGCAGA
>NZ_JPOQ01000626.1 GCF_000735045.1 Ferrovum myxofaciens | reverse complement strand
CGAAATCCTCAGAAATCAGCAAGGGTTGCATGATATTCTGGTATTCCCATCCATACGCAAAGGAACTCAACTCTCTGATATGGTCATTACGGCATTTCTGCGTCGCGTTCAGGCACCAAGCGATGTAGCGAATCGGGTTGCAACAGCGCATGGCTTTCGTTCCAGTTTCAGAGACTGGTGCAGCGAACAAGGCTGTTCTCGGGATTTGGCCGAGCGATCCTTGGCACACACTGTTAAAAACAAGGTTGAAGCA
>NZ_JPOQ01000625.1 GCF_000735045.1 Ferrovum myxofaciens | reverse complement strand
GCGCGGTGCCGGAGGCAAGGTGCTGGTCGCCATCGCCGTGGAGTTGCTTTCCCCCAAGGGTTTCGGGCGTTGCCGGTTGCAAATCATCCCCAACGCCGAAACCGAAGCGCTCAAGACGTTTATTCAAAAGCATATCAAACCGGGCTCGACCATCTACACCGACGGGCTGACATCCTACCCAGGCGCAACCAAAGACGAATACCTCCACCATGGAACGTCCGTCAAAGGCTCCGGCAAAGATGCCAACGAGGTC
>NZ_JPOQ01000624.1 GCF_000735045.1 Ferrovum myxofaciens | reverse complement strand
TTTCTGAGGATTTCGAGTGCCCGACTCGATATTGGTACTCGGTGTTGCTGTTCGGCTTTCATCCTCTCGGCGGGAATTGTCCAAATTGCAGAATTCAAATCCACTTCAGCCCACGTCATTCCCCTCGCTTCACCTGAACGTGCCGCAGTGAGTATTAAAAATTCCAAGATGGCTCGGGTGACATCATATCTTGTACGATTACGTACATGCTCCGCAATAAAGGACGGGATTACTCGCCAGGGCATAGCTGGTT
>NZ_JPOQ01000623.1 GCF_000735045.1 Ferrovum myxofaciens | reverse complement strand
CAAGCATGAAACTCCTTTGGATATTTGCTGGAGTCGTCCGTTTCCCAAAGGGGCGACGCCTTCTTCGGTTACTGTCACAAGGACTACGGGTGGCAAATTCTACATTTCGCTCCTGACCGAAGAAGAAGTCTCGCCCTTGCCAAAAGTGAAAGGCGAGGTAGGCGTTGATCTGAATACTTCCGAGATTGTCTGTTCAAACGGAAAGCGCTATGCAACCCCGCTCAAACTTCAGGTGCTGGAGCAACGCAAGCGCCGTTACCAACGCGCTTGCCGCCGA
>NZ_JPOQ01000622.1 GCF_000735045.1 Ferrovum myxofaciens | reverse complement strand
TTGCGTTTTTTCCTGAAGAGTCGATGAATCTTGATTTCTCTCGGTTGGTGATGGCATTTCATATGACCTCCTGTGGATTGTTGATATGCGTCTGTTTTGAACGTATAGGGTTACCATCAAAGGAATCTGGCCCTATATGTCCGCAACTGACTTGAGATGATGCTGGCCGTTGTTTCTGGCCTGAGTTGTGTCCGTGATGGACTGATGGAGCCCTTGATCCCCCAAAAATGGGCGATCCAGTGCCTTGTTGTCC
>NZ_JPOQ01000621.1 GCF_000735045.1 Ferrovum myxofaciens | reverse complement strand
TCACTCAAAGACCTTGAGCGTGCCTACAAAAACTTTTTCGATAAGCGTGCCGACTTTCCACGGTTCAAGAAAAAAGGCATGGGCGACAGCTTCCGCTATCCCCAAGGATGCAAGCTAGACCAGTCCTTGCCTATCCGGTTGTTTCCCACGCTGGATGATGCTATGATTTTTACCCATGACAATGGACATCCATCAACGTGACGATCTGCCGTTCCCGCACTCGCTGCCGGAATTCCAGCGGCTTTTTCCAGATGTTGGGGCGTGTGCTGCTTACCTGG
>NZ_JPOQ01000620.1 GCF_000735045.1 Ferrovum myxofaciens | reverse complement strand
AAGTCAGAGCACCCGGAATGTTCGTCGAACAATTGCGTCGCAAGGCTGAAAGTGCTGGCGGCCAGTTGATTGATTTGCACACCTGGTCGCTGAAAATGTCGCAGTACGACCACACCACCGGAGTTTGCACAAAGAAGCCGCTCAGTCAGCGGTGGCATGTGCTGGGTGACGGGTCGGGAGTAGTGCAACGGGATGTGTATTCCGCATTCCTCGCACGCTGCGTTATGAGCAACACGCACCACCCATCCCATAT
>NZ_JPOQ01000619.1 GCF_000735045.1 Ferrovum myxofaciens | reverse complement strand
GCTCGATCACGCGCACATGCAAGACGAAGTCACGCTGACTCCCCTGCCAGGCACGAGTGACCGTCATCTTCATCAGGGCCACCCGCTTTCCGGGGCGTTGTTCTTCAAAGGCACCCGCTGCTTCAGCCTTATCCACCCACTCGTCCTTGTTTTGTTTGCGGGGGTTCCACTTGGTCAGATAGTCAAAACGCTGTCCCTTGAGTGCCCAGCGATCCTTCTCCTGCGCTTTCATAAACAACAGCCGGACCGAATC
>NZ_JPOQ01000618.1 GCF_000735045.1 Ferrovum myxofaciens | reverse complement strand
GTAGCGCTAGCGTTCCCACCAAAACCAACACCCTTGATAATGTCGTCAAGCCTCATGCCACCTCCCCACCAAGTAAAGCCGGGTTCACTTCGATGACCTTCCGCTTGAGTACAGATGTTTCTCTGGTGCGTCCAAGGTCAGCCAAAACAGACAACGCCGCACCAAGTCGTTTCGAGTCCCGAACTGGGCCATATTGCTGCGCGTGTCGCCTCGTGGGTGGACTTCCTCGCCCACTACACTCAGAAACCAGCCA
>NZ_JPOQ01000617.1 GCF_000735045.1 Ferrovum myxofaciens | reverse complement strand
TCCTTCTCCATGATGCGCCTTGACCGCCACCAGTTTGGTCAGGACCGCAAACCACAGATCCGTGGCAATGGCGGACTGGGGTTCCACGCCAAACCAGAAAATCAATGCCGGAGCCATGAGCGCTCCCCCACCTACGCCCGTCAGGCCAATGGCCAATCCCGTCAATGCTCCCAGGCCGGCATGGGCCAAACCGATCACGACAAACCCGGCAGAATGACCTCGGAAGAAACGGAAGACGCGACAAAATACGGATTGAGGATTTCTTTCTTGCCATAGCGCAGAG
>NZ_JPOQ01000616.1 GCF_000735045.1 Ferrovum myxofaciens | reverse complement strand
GCATCGGGGCATGCTCTTCTACAGGTTGATCGAACAGTGCATTTCCATGCATCCTATGTCCTTCCGTGAGCTTGTAACTAATCCCAAGCCAAAAGTTGTGGCGCATGAGTTCGCGGTGTCAGCCAAACTTCGCCATAAAGCGCCAACTTCGCTGGATATTTCTGTGCCTTCGCACCCATGGAGAAGCTAGGCACAGCACTAAGCTGAATACCCCACTACTTTTATGTCAAGAAATTACACGTGTCAACAACCCTCGAATAAAGGCGAGGGTTGTTGACTGAGCTAGCCTAACTCTCTTATGCGTCAATATATGTCGTTTGAAATGTGTTCCGCCATTTTCAA
>NZ_JPOQ01000615.1 GCF_000735045.1 Ferrovum myxofaciens | reverse complement strand
GCGGTGTGGAATTTCTGCACAAAATCCTGCTGCATATTCTCCCGAAGGGATTCAGACGGGCGCGCAACTTCGGCTTTCTGCACCCCAACAGCCGGCTGGTCAAGCTGGTGCAGCTGATTAAACGGGTGTTTGTTCCACCGCCCAAACCGCGTCCGGTGCCTGGCTGTCCGTGTTGCGGAAAACCGATGCGCATCGTGCGTACGCGGGTGAAATACGCAGGTGATGCATTACCCAGCTTGGCATCGATTCGGGA
>NZ_JPOQ01000614.1 GCF_000735045.1 Ferrovum myxofaciens | reverse complement strand
GCCAGGAAACTCACATCGGCACGGCTGTTATCCAGAACGCCCTGGGGGGCCGGAGCGATCCCAATACAAGACTTTGACCTGGTTGGCACGCCGATTGATGAAGCAGAACAAATGTCCGCTCAGGGGGTCCTGCTTCATCTCGTTGCGTGCCAAGGACATAGAGTCCGTCATAGGATTTGCGGGCATCTACGGGTTGGCCATAGATGAAGACCCGGACCCTGGCTTCGGCAAAGAACATCAGTTTCTGGTGAGG
>NZ_JPOQ01000613.1 GCF_000735045.1 Ferrovum myxofaciens | reverse complement strand
GCCCACCTTTTTGAACAGCCAAGGTTGGGTCACACTGGCCCTGGTGGTGCGGGTCCGATTGGGTTCGGCGCTGACCATCCCAATTCGTTCCTGGTTGGTCGAAGAATCCGGCCAACGCGGCAAACTTTGGGTGGCTCGGCAGTTGATCGAGTCGGTCAGAGGGAATGTCAGGGAAGCGCGTCTGCTGATCGATGCCTGGTTCATGCGCAAGAGTTTGATTCTACCCTTGCTCGAACAGAGGGTACGCATCATC
>NZ_JPOQ01000612.1 GCF_000735045.1 Ferrovum myxofaciens | reverse complement strand
CAGCCGGGCAGTGGTGCAAAGTGCCGGCAATGCCTACCGACTGAAGGGTCAGTTTCTTAAAAACGAGTTTTTCCGCGCGGGTCCGATGCAGCATCTGTTGCTGCGCTACACTCAGGCCTTGCTGACGCAGATGGCACAAACCGCAGTATGCAACCGGCATCACACCCTGGATCAGCAGTTCTGCCGATGGCTCCTGCTGAGCCTCGATCGTTTGCCCTCCAACGAACTGATCATGACCCAGGAACTGATCGCCGCCATGCTCGGGGTACGT
>NZ_JPOQ01000611.1 GCF_000735045.1 Ferrovum myxofaciens | reverse complement strand
CAAAAGCACAAATGAAACGCACCGCCACGCCCACCTTTGTTCTCAGCATTCCCCTGGTTGTGAAACCCGGTGAAGACCGGATACTGATCGGGCGCATGGAGGCGGGTAGGCGTTTGTACAACGCCATTTTAGGCGAAGCACTACGCCGCCATGGCTTGCTGAAGCAGTCCAAAGACTGGCAGCACACCCGCACCATCGCCGACAAGAAATTGCGCTCCGACGAGTTTAAGCGGCTCTCGAAAGAAGCAGGGTTCACGCCTGCGGCCATC
>NZ_JPOQ01000610.1 GCF_000735045.1 Ferrovum myxofaciens | reverse complement strand
AAATCTCATGGGCCGGGAATCGTGGCGTTCGTCCTCTGGAAAATTCCAGCTTTTCAGGGAACAAATCGGATAGTTCGAGACCCACCGCGGTAACGATCTCATGGGCACCACATCCCGCAAAACAATAGAGCAAAATTTTCCCATCGTTTCCGGTTACGCTCAACGAAGGGCTGTTATCGTCGTGAGACGGACACTTGGCCATCCATCGACCATGGCTGGTCTTGCGAACCCCCTGAAGCCTTTCCAGCAGTTCCTCAACAGTCATGATGGGCTCCCTTTTCTTGGGCGACCACGACCTCGGCTTTCCTCCTGGATAATTTTTGGCTCAATAGTTCTGGTGTCAACTGTGCCAGTAATCTTTGCGATGTCCACCATCAACAC
>NZ_JPOQ01000609.1 GCF_000735045.1 Ferrovum myxofaciens | reverse complement strand
TGACCACACTGCGGTCAATCCCCCGACTGGGACGGACATTGATATCCTCGATGGCGGCCTGCGGATACTTGAGATGGGCTTGTTTGAGCAAGCGGACCAGCCTGCGGTCAGTCCGGTAGTGGACCTTCCGGTCAATCAGCAGTGCCAAGCGCTCTTCAAAGCTCATGCCGGCCATGCCCGACTGGGTCAGTTGTTCCTCAAGGCCGGTGGCCAATCCATTCAGTTTCAAGGTGCGCAATTGCGCCAGTGTAGT
>NZ_JPOQ01000608.1 GCF_000735045.1 Ferrovum myxofaciens | reverse complement strand
TGCCGCCAACGTCCGCAAGGACTGGCAGCATAAACTCACCACCTCCATCGTTCGCGAGAACCAAACGATTGCGATGGAATCCCTGTATGTCCGTGGCATGACGGCTAGTGCGAAAGGAAGTGCTGATAAGCCCGGATCGAACGTCAAGGCCAAGTCAGGCCTGAACCGTTCGGTCCTGAATGCGGGATTTGGTGAGATTGCCCGACAACTGGAATATAAGGCTGTCTGGGCCGGTCGAACGGTTGTCAAGATC
>NZ_JPOQ01000607.1 GCF_000735045.1 Ferrovum myxofaciens | reverse complement strand
CCCCTGCCTTCTACGAAGGATTACAGCACAAACAACTCAATACCCGTCACCACCTGCGTCTCATTCTGGCTCTCGCGGAAATCTATCCCAGTGCCGAAATGGATCGAGCCATCCAGGACGGGCTGAACTTCCAACCTTCAGTGCCGATTACCTCACCAATATCCTGGAAATGCGCGCCCGTGCTCTGCCAGAACCTGGCCCCTTGCACCTCACTCGCCATCAGGATCTGCTTGAGATCGATATCTCTCCCCCAGACCTTT
>NZ_JPOQ01000606.1 GCF_000735045.1 Ferrovum myxofaciens | reverse complement strand
GCGGTCGCCCACGTTTTAAAGGTGCTTCCCGCCCCCTGCATTCGCTTGAGGCAACCACCAATGCGGCCAACATCATCTGGAAGCCTGAAACGGGCTGTATCGAGTTTGGCGACCTCACGCTACCGGTCTTGCTACCCTCCAAAACACAAGACCCGTATTTGCACCAAGCGCTCACCAATAAAACAAAGTATTGCCGCGTGCTGTGGCGCGTTGTTTCCGGCTCACGCCGCTGGTTTGTGCAACTCATGCAGGA
>NZ_JPOQ01000605.1 GCF_000735045.1 Ferrovum myxofaciens | reverse complement strand
ACAGGGCATATAGCCCCAGACTCTCGACGCCGACCGAACGCGGTTTCATCAATTGCAATGAGCCGATATCCACTTCCTGGAAATCGTGCCCAGGAGTATCCGTGGCCGCCCCCGATTCGCTTGCTACATCCTGTGGCATCTCAATCAGGCGTCCAGCATAGCGTTGCGCGGCTTTCTCGATGGCTTCCGGAACAGTGTCCTGAATCATGACGGCCTGACCACCAATCAATTCTTCAATACGCCGACACAGCAA
>NZ_JPOQ01000604.1 GCF_000735045.1 Ferrovum myxofaciens | reverse complement strand
TTTCGTGTTCAACAAGGCGCTTGCAATGCAGAAGGCCATCTACGAGGGCGGCGAAAAGAAGCTGGGCTATGCCGGGTTGTGCAAAGAACTCACCACTTGGAAAACTCAACCGGAAACCGCTTGGCTTAAAGAAACACATTCGCAAGTTTTGCAGCAATCACTCAAAGACCTTGAGCGTGCCTACAAAAACTTTTTCGATAAGCGTGCCGACTTTCCACGGTTCAAGAAAAAAGGCATGGGCGACAGCTTCCGC
>NZ_JPOQ01000603.1 GCF_000735045.1 Ferrovum myxofaciens | reverse complement strand
GTCCATGAGATTTATTGCCTAATGGGCCCGCTTACGGTCTATCAGTGGACGACGGATCGTGACTCCGTTGCCGACAACGCTGCCAGCGCTGCCGAAACTGATCGAACGCTTTCGGTTAGGTTGTTTCTGTATCGCGACGACCAGAGTTCACCCGGATGGTCAAAGAACAATTTTCTGGCGCATCTCCAGAATTTCCAGGACCCGAAGGTGGTAAAGCGGTTCCTGTACGTCTTTGTTTCCGTTATATGGTGAT
>NZ_JPOQ01000602.1 GCF_000735045.1 Ferrovum myxofaciens | reverse complement strand
GAACACCTGCTCCGCGATGCGCTGGGTTACGTTAGAACCAAGCCGGTCTTTCCAGCCTGCTTCATTTTTGCAGGTACGGGCAAAGGTGATGATGGCCGCAGGCGTGAACCCTGCTTCTTTCGAGAGTCGCTTAAACTCGTCGGAGCGCAATTTCTTGTCGGCGATGGTGCGGGTGTGCTGCCAGTCTTTCGACTGTTTCAGCAAACCATGGCGGCGAAGTGCTTCGCCTAAAGTGGCGTTGTACAAACGCCTA
>NZ_JPOQ01000601.1 GCF_000735045.1 Ferrovum myxofaciens | reverse complement strand
CCAAGAGCACTCTTCTGCAGGATTCGATGACCCAGGTAATGCGCTGGCTGGCTCCTCTGAGCACGCTCACTGAGGATCAATAAATGAGGGGCCTCGTCACGCACAAGATGGCGCTAGCCAGGGGGGGCCTCCCGGCATAGGCTTCGCAACTCGGGCGTTGTGCCCGAATTCATGCGAAGGAAATTCATTCATGCCCATCCCAAACGAAACCAGTGCCCGGGATCGATGGTCCCGGCTACGCCTGCTGATCATCGGTC
>NZ_JPOQ01000600.1 GCF_000735045.1 Ferrovum myxofaciens | reverse complement strand
AAAAACAAGGTTGAAGCAGCCTATCACCGCACCGATTTACTGGAACAGCGCAGGCCACTCATGAATGCGTGGGCAGAGTATATTGGATCTCGCGTTACTTCTGGAACGTGAACGAAAATTCCAACCCTATATCCCATTAACCCAGATGCCACGCCTTATCAACACCTCATTTATCTCAGCCCTTGCCGCTGGATTCCTGATGTAAAGGTCGTTGAGCTCGTACAAATTACACCCCCCAGAGTTACCTGAACTG
>NZ_JPOQ01000599.1 GCF_000735045.1 Ferrovum myxofaciens | reverse complement strand
TGGCGTCCACGACATGAGCCTTGTCGCTTGTGCTGTTGAGGTGCATCAGCGCAAGCCGGGCGGCAAACTCGACAAGCGGAAGAACGGCAGGTACGCGGGGCGAATACGGCTCGCTGTCGTGCCGGACCGCACCACCAAGTCGCTTTGCGGCTTCGTCGAAAGGTCGGTTATGCCAGGCACGCTTATTGTTACCGATGACTGGAAAAGCTATTACGATCTCCCCAACAGAGGGTACAAGCACATGCACGTCGTC
>NZ_JPOQ01000598.1 GCF_000735045.1 Ferrovum myxofaciens | reverse complement strand
CGGCATGTTCAGTGACGCGACCCACTTTCCAGTAGGCTTTGCGTAAATTATTGGAAACGGGCAACTTTACGCCCTTGGACAATTTCGCATTCCGGCTCAATCCCATCGACACCTTGGCCGCCGCAATCTTTCGGCGGCAAGCGCGTTGGTAACGGCGCTTGCGTTGCTCCAGCACCTGAAGTTTGGGCGGGGTTGCATAGCGCTTTCCGTTTGAACAAACAATCTCGGAAGTGTTCAGATCAACGCCTACCTCGCCCTTCACTTTTGGCAAG
>NZ_JPOQ01000597.1 GCF_000735045.1 Ferrovum myxofaciens | reverse complement strand
GGTCCATGCGTAACACCATTACCTCATCGTACAACGTCATTCCGGCATCGTGACCGAAGATTCCGGAAACCCGCCAAATCGGTCACGATAAATCAGAACAGGCGGTCACGATAACCAGAATGACCGATCACGTTGGTCCAGAATACCCAACGTTCAGTTCTCAAGGATGAGACACGCTTGATTCTTGCAACATCCCAACCCTCAGGCACCTCCCCAATCCACTCCACCCCCGAATCTTTGTAGGCAGGGTAAGGTTTGTAATGACTCATACGTTATCTCCTTCCGGCATCGGTAGTACCGCTA
>NZ_JPOQ01000596.1 GCF_000735045.1 Ferrovum myxofaciens | reverse complement strand
GATTGTCCTCCCCATCCATTTCCACTAGGGACGCTTCCATGTCTTCGCAGACCTTGCCGAACATCCGGCGCATCCGGTCGATGGCATCGCCGTCAAACACTTTGCGGCGATATTTCGCCACAAAGATCAAATGGCTCTATGTGAAATACAGTGGGTAACTGAATTTCAGTTTGCCGCACAAAAAGTAAATCATGTTGATGAAATTTCCAGTATTGCGGTAGCCCCTGGCGCGTCTTTTTGCTAGTTGAACCTTGCTG
>NZ_JPOQ01000595.1 GCF_000735045.1 Ferrovum myxofaciens | reverse complement strand
ACTCTACAAGCACCATGGTACCCATGAGCAATTTCATTCTGAATTCAAAAGCGATCTGGACCTGGAGCGTTTGCCCTCGGGCAAATTCGACACCAACGATGCCATCGTGCATCTGGCTTCTTTTGCCTACAACTGTCTGCGTTTGCTGGGACAACTGGGATTGACCGGAGAGATTTCCCCCATCCGGCACCCCGCCAAGCGCAGGAGACTGAAGACGGTATTGCAGGAAATCATGTATCGGGCCGCCAGAATG
>NZ_JPOQ01000594.1 GCF_000735045.1 Ferrovum myxofaciens | reverse complement strand
CTATCCTGCCGAGTGGGTTGTCGACTGCAAGGCGGTGGGAACAGGGCAGAAGGCCCTGGTGTATCTGGGGCGCTATTTATATCGGGGCGTGCTGCCCGAAAAAAATATCGTGTCGGATCAGAACGGCAAAGTCACATTCCGCTACCAGAATAGCAAAACCAAACAGTGGGAATCCCGCACCCTGAGCGGTGTGGAATTTCTGCACAAAATCCTGCTGCATATTCTCCCGAAGGGATTCAGACGGGCGCGCAAC
>NZ_JPOQ01000593.1 GCF_000735045.1 Ferrovum myxofaciens | reverse complement strand
GGTCATTGAAGACCATATCTTTTCTGCCGTCCAGACGCTTTTTGGTCTGGATGAGACGGTAACCCTGTATGACCTGACCAACACCTATTTTGAGGGTGATGTCGAGGGCAATGAAAAAGCGCAACGAGGGCATTCAAAAGAGAAACGTAGCGACTGCCCTCTGGTGACACTGGGCCTGGTGCTTGATGGCAGCGGCTTTGTGCGCCGCTCCAAAACCTTTGCAGGTAATGTGGCCGAATGCGGCACATTGGAG
>NZ_JPOQ01000592.1 GCF_000735045.1 Ferrovum myxofaciens | reverse complement strand
TGCCCTTACCGATGAAGGGTTGGCGCATTTTGAGACAGCCTATCCGGGAGAGGCCATTTCCAAGGAGGATGTCTTCTACTACATCTATGGTCTGCTCCATTCTCCCGACTATCGTGCCAAGTACGCGGATAATCTGGCCAAGGAACTGCCCCGCATTCCCTGCGTGCCGGGAGCAGAGAAGTTTTGGGCGTTTTGTGAGGCAGGGCGACAACTGGCTGACTTGCACCTGAACTACGAAACTGTGGAGCCGTATCCGCTGAGCCTCACGGTTCACGGGAATGTGCCTCTGACCGATGACGATTACCGCGTGGTCAAGATGCGTTACGGTAAGACTGGGAAGGAAAAAGACCTGACCACGATCCACTACAATGACCGGATTACGATTTCAGAGATTCCCCTGGAAGCCTACGAGTACATCGTGAACGGGAAGCCTGCGCTGGACTGGGTGGTGGAGCGCCAGTGC
>NZ_JPOQ01000591.1 GCF_000735045.1 Ferrovum myxofaciens | reverse complement strand
TCTTCCGAGGATCACAGCCAGTCAAATTCGGTTTATTGACCATGGCATCAAAACGGTCATCGTGAGAGCGCAGAGCCTGTAAAACCTGCCACACCACGGCATAGGTCTTGTTATCGTTCAGGGCTTTGTTGGGTTCCACACCTGCGGGAATCACCACGGGAAGGATCACATAACCCCGTTTCTTGCCGGGGGCATTACGCATCACCCGGCCCACCGACTGCACTACATCTACCTGAGAATTCCGGGGAGTCAGAAACAACACGGCG
>NZ_JPOQ01000590.1 GCF_000735045.1 Ferrovum myxofaciens | reverse complement strand
ATCGGTGCCATTCGCCGCGAGGCGCACTGGACCACCTACTACAAACTGATCGAGCGGGCGAATGTCTCGGTCGCCGACTTGTCCATTCAATTGCTGCAATTGACGCAAAGAGTTTTTCCAAACGAGTGAGCGGAATCGAGATGATTGATGGTTTGATTTGCACGCTCTGTGATGGGTTGTAGACGGCTGTCAGAATCCGCATAAATCTGATGGTGGATTTGACTGAGCAATATTGTGACCGTCACGCAAATGTGAGGGTTGAGG
>NZ_JPOQ01000589.1 GCF_000735045.1 Ferrovum myxofaciens | reverse complement strand
ACCCTTACCCAAGACGTTTTCCCTATCATTGGATCCTTACCATTGGATCTAATCCAACCTCGGCATATTGCTGACGCTTTACGTCCAACTTGGCTAGAGAAACCAGAAACCTCTAGCCGCATTAAACAACGAATTCATGCCGTGATGGCATGGGGCTGGGCACACGGGCATTGTCTATCAAACCCTGTAGATGTCGTAACACATTTACTGCCACAACAACCCAGCAAGACTGTTCGTCTCCAACACCAACCAGCTATGCCCTGGCGAGTAATCCCGTCCTTTATTGCGGAGCATGTACGTAATCGTACAAGATATGATGTCACCCGAGCCATCTTGGAATTTTTAATACTCACTGCGGCACGTTCAGGTGAAG
>NZ_JPOQ01000588.1 GCF_000735045.1 Ferrovum myxofaciens | reverse complement strand
GAGACGGAGAATGTAGCCCTCTGTTCCATGGATGATGAAGCCCTGTACGGAAAGGAACTGTTCGTCATCACCTTCTCCGAAGCGGTACAACGGGGCCTCCTGGTAGATTACAAGGTGATCGTGCTGGCGGTGGAAGAATCCCATGTGAATCGCCGTTTGCAGGCGTTGTGGAAAGACGAGAATAATCAACTCAAGGTGGACGACGCTGCCAAGATCATCGGCTGCTGGAAAGCCCTGTCCAAGCAGGGCCTGATGGATCAGGGTGACGATGGGGAAGCCATGCGCCGGGCCGTGGC
>NZ_JPOQ01000587.1 GCF_000735045.1 Ferrovum myxofaciens | reverse complement strand
GGAAAGCGGGAAGTTGGTTTTGACTTAGATTTGTCTTGCATTATATATCTAGCATCTGTATAATTAGTACATGAGCGATTACACCATAAAATACAAGAGCAACCTGAACGTAGTTTACTCCTGTAAATACCAGGTTATTTGGTGTCCTAAGTATCGGCGTTCGGTTTTAGTGAAGGGCGTTGACGTTCGGCTGAAAGAAATTATACAAGACGTTGCTACTGAGTATAAATGTGAAATATTGGAACTTGAGGTTATGC
>NZ_JPOQ01000586.1 GCF_000735045.1 Ferrovum myxofaciens | reverse complement strand
TGATCCGGCAATAACCTCAAGTTCCAATATTTCACATTTATACTCAGTAGCAACGTCTTGTATAATTTCTTTCAGACGAACGTCAACGCCCTTCACTAAAACCGAACGCCGATACTTCGGACACCATATAACACGGTACTTGCAAGAGTAAACTACGTTCAGGTTGCTCTTGTATTTTATAGTGTAATCGCTCATGCACTAATTATACAGATGCTAGATATATAATGCAAGACAAATCTAAGTCAAAACCAACTTCCCGCTTTCCTCCCCATGGCTACGGCGTCTTTCAGGGTTTCTGTCGCCTCAACCATCTTAAGCCGCCAACCGAACTTGTCGTTCCGGATTCAATTGGACAGCACCTACAGGCTCCCAGTTACGGGTAGCCCCTGACCAGCGTTGTGGC
>NZ_JPOQ01000585.1 GCF_000735045.1 Ferrovum myxofaciens | reverse complement strand
ATGTTTCCTGCTTCAACGCGAGAGGTCTGCTGATACGGCTACGCCGTTTCGCATCCTTGCTCGCTCCACAGGCTAACCCCGGAAATCCTCCGGTTTTGTTCATTCGTGAATCCTCAAGCCGTCTGCGCCGGCCAATATCGCTTTCCCAGCCATCAGGATGTTAATACTGGCATTCAGATCCCGATCATGGCTTTGTCCGCAATCTGGACAAACCCATTGACGTGTCGAAAGCGAAAGACTCTTGAGGACGTAT
>NZ_JPOQ01000584.1 GCF_000735045.1 Ferrovum myxofaciens | reverse complement strand
CACCGGTGTAGCATCCAAAATGCCCAAGAGTTCCACCACCACGGCTCTGGAGCCCCCCAAGGTACTGGTGAATGTGGATGACGAGGGGGATATTACCGTGGAGGGTCAGAAGTTGACGGCCGAGGCCCTGACGGTGCGACTCAAGGCACAAGGGGATCCGGACAAGGTGGTGGTAACCATTGCAGGCGAAAAAACCACCTCGCTCCAGTCCATGATGAAGGTGATGGATGCCTGTCGTCAGGCCGGGATTGCCCAGATCGGTCTGGCTGCCCATGCAACGGAGGAGGCCCATTGATGGAAAAAGCAATGAACATGCCTCGAGCGGCTGCATTAGCCGCATTTTTGGAAGGGATGATGGTGCTGGCGTTTTTGTACGGTCTCAGTCGCGAAGTGGACAAGGTGGTAAAGCCTCAGGTCACCCTGATTCAACTGACCCAG
>NZ_JPOQ01000583.1 GCF_000735045.1 Ferrovum myxofaciens | reverse complement strand
TCTTCCGAGGATCACAGCCAGTCAAATTCGGTTTATTGACCATGGCATCAAAACGGTCATCGTGAGAGCGCAGAGCCTGTAAAACCTGCCACACCACGGCATAGGTCTTGTTATCGTTCAGGGCTTGGTGGGGTTCTACGCCTGCGGGAATCACCACGGGAAGGATCACATAACCCCGTTTCTTGCCGGGGGCATTACGCATCACCCGGCCCACCGACTGCACTACATCTACCTGAGAATTCCGGGGAGTCAGAAACAACACGGCG
>NZ_JPOQ01000582.1 GCF_000735045.1 Ferrovum myxofaciens | reverse complement strand
CGAAACGCTGCAAGCCACGATTGACGCGGGATTGCGAGCGATAATGGGTGGTGTCGATTTGAATTTGGACCGGTCCCGATTCGGGCAAAATTCTGGGATTTTCCCCGGAGGATGCCATGAACGCTGGCAAGACGCTTTTCGCCCAAATAATGGATTTTCTGCCGTGGACAACCTTCGACCGATATGTCGATCGGTATGGCGGCAACCGTGGCGTTCGCACCATGACTTGCGCCGAGCAATATCGCATCATGGCC
>NZ_JPOQ01000581.1 GCF_000735045.1 Ferrovum myxofaciens | reverse complement strand
CACACCGCCCGCACGGGCACCCCCTTCAGGAATCGCGCCACGGTGATGGCCGAGCGCAGCCGGACCAATTGCAGTTTGCCGTACAGCATCAGATTCATTTCCTGCGCTGGCAATGTATCCAGCATGACTGCATCGAGTCGCTGCCCGTATTTTCGTTTCGGCCCCCGGCGTTTCGGTTCTGGTTCCGGAGGCAGGTAGAGTGCCGTATCCCGTCGCACCTGACCAATGATGCGTACCCTCTGTTCGAGCAAGG
>NZ_JPOQ01000580.1 GCF_000735045.1 Ferrovum myxofaciens | reverse complement strand
GGTGCAGGTAGGGCAGTGGAAGAAGGAAATTCAGGAGCAAGCCAAGACGCTGTTTGAAGGAAAGCGAGGGCCAAAGCCGACGGCTGAGCATCGTGAGCCGGAACTGCTGTACAGCGAGATTGGCCGATTGAAGGTAGAACTCGATTGGCTTAAAAAAAGTGGGGTATCCATATAAATGCGGCGAAGTTAGAATTATGCAGTGGAATCAAATTGATATCATGACGGGTTTGCACAAAGTGGGCAGCGTGTTGCTGCGTTCGTTACGCGTTGATATTTCAGTG
>NZ_JPOQ01000579.1 GCF_000735045.1 Ferrovum myxofaciens | reverse complement strand
AGGATAGACTGCGGAAGCCGCATGCTCGTAGTGGAGCTGGTGCGGCATGCAACGGGGCGCTGCGATTTTATCGCTTCGACTCCATTCCGGCCTTGAACAGGCTTGGGCGACACAGACAGGGCCTCACGGGGGATTTCCAGACTATCGGGAGAAACCAGAAAGGTTCGTTATTAAAGGATCGGGAGACAGGGCAGTTGGCCTGTCGTCATTACCGACCAGGGGCAGCGGATGACCGTTGAACCTGTGACCCACA
>NZ_JPOQ01000578.1 GCF_000735045.1 Ferrovum myxofaciens | reverse complement strand
TTAAAAATTTGATACCGATAGGTGTGGGTACTACAAGGGAGTAATAAATTGTAGTGCTCACGAAGAAATAACCGTTAGGTTACTTTGAGTGGGGTGATGGTGCAGAGATGTGCTGTTACAAAAGAGGATTTGAACTGAAGAGTTTGATCCTGGCTCAGATTGAACGCTGGCGGCATGCTTTACACATGCAAGTCGAACGGCAGCACGGGGGCAACCCTGGTGGCGAGTGGCGAACGGGTGAGTAATGCATCGGAACGTATCCTTGAGTGGGGGATAACGCAGCGAAAGTTGTGCTAATACCGCATAAGCTCTGAGGAGGAAAGCGGGGGACCGAAAGGCCTCGCGCTGAAGGAGCGGCCGATGTCCGATTAGCTAGTTGGTGAGGTAAAGGCTTACCAAGGCGACGATCGGTAGCTGGTCTGAGAGGATGATCAGCCACACTGGGACTGAGACACGGCCCAGACTCCTACGGGAGGCAGCAGTGGGGAATTTTGGACAATGGGGGAAACCCTGATCCAGCCATGCCGCGTGAGTGAAGAAGGCCTTCGGGTTGTAAAGCTCTTTCGTGAGGGAAGAAAAGGTTCAGGCGAATAACCTGGATTGATGACGGTACCT
>NZ_JPOQ01000577.1 GCF_000735045.1 Ferrovum myxofaciens | reverse complement strand
GCTCGATCACGCGCACATGCAAGACGAAGTCACGCTGACTCCCCTGCCAGGCACGAGTGACCGTCATCTTCATCAGGGCCACCCGCTTTCCGGGGCGTTGTTCTTCAAAGGCACCCGCTGCTTCAGGCTTATCCACCCACTCGTCCTTGTTTTGTTTGCGGGGGTTCCACTTGGTCAGATAGTCAAAACGCTGTCCCTTGAGTGCCCAGCGATCCTTCTCCTGCGCTTTCATAAACAACAGCCGGACCGAATC
>NZ_JPOQ01000576.1 GCF_000735045.1 Ferrovum myxofaciens | reverse complement strand
TCGGAGCGAGCATGACTGGCCACCCGTTGCCCACGATGCAGGATCTCGACGACGCAGGCGGTGATCCGGGCTTCCAGCTCCTGACCAATCAGGGCATGGGGCACACTGTACCGATGACCATTCACCGCGATGTGATAGTCGATATGGACCTTGGCGCTCTTGAAGTGGGCGATTTCATAGCGTTGAACCGGCAGGGGTTGCAATGCCGGTGCATCCAGCACTGCAAAAGTACTGGCACGGCTGCCGGGCAGTT
>NZ_JPOQ01000575.1 GCF_000735045.1 Ferrovum myxofaciens | reverse complement strand
CAAGCATGAAACTCCTTTGGATATTTGCTGGAGTCGTCCGTTTCCCAAAGGGGCGACGCCTTCTTCGGTTACTGTCACAAGGACTACGGGTGGCAAATTCTATATTTCGCTCCTGACCGAAGAAGAAGTCTCGCCCTTGCCAAAAGTGAAGGGCGAGGTAGCCGTTGATCTGAATACTTCCGAGATTGTCTGTTCAAACGGAAAGCGCTATGCAACCCCGCTCAAACTTCAGGTGCTGGAGCAACGCAAGCGCCGTTACCAACGCGCTTGCCGCCGAAAGGTTGCGGCGGCCAAGGTGTCGATGGGATTGAGCCGGAATGCGAAATTATCCAAGGGCGTAAAGTTGCCCGTTTCCAATAATTTACGCAAAGCCTACTGGAAAGTGGGTCGCGTCACCGAACATGCCGCCAACGTCCGCAAGGACTGGCAGCATAAACTCACCACCTCCATCGTTCGCGAGAACCAAACGATTGCGATGGAATCCCTGTATGTCCGTGGCATGACGGCTAGTGCGAAAGGAAGT
>NZ_JPOQ01000574.1 GCF_000735045.1 Ferrovum myxofaciens | reverse complement strand
CGAGGGATTTGATGACCGGGAAACGGGCTGCGGCAATACGCCGTTGAATGGAGCGGGTGTTGCGTTCTTCGATTTCACCCTGGATAAGGTTCTCGAGGTAATCGATGCAGGACCAGGAGCGCTCTCCCACCACCTTGGACAAGGCGGTGTAATGTTGGCGTGTATAAGGCAGATGCAAGCTTTCGAGATGGCTATCGAGGGGATCGGTCATGGTCAGTGCTCCTCATAGAGAGAAAGGTCTGGGGGAGAGATATCGATCTCAAGCAGATCCTGATGGCGAGTGAGGTGCAAGGGGCCAGGTTCTGGCA
>NZ_JPOQ01000573.1 GCF_000735045.1 Ferrovum myxofaciens | reverse complement strand
TGGATGAAGCCTTGGCGGACATGGAAGGCTGGACGGAATGATGCGGGGTGATTTTGTAACCATTGTCATGCAAGGCGACTTTGGTAAACCAAGACCCGCCTTGGTAATTCAGGCCGATCAATTTGGTCCAGAATACCCAGTGTCGTCATTGCCGCCGTAAAATACCATCGCCCGGCAACCGGGTAATGTCGATTGTCGGGCGATTTGTTTATCGTACTCTCCGTAAAACTTCGGCGTTTACGCCGGAGATATAAGGAGAAAGTTCTTGACTTACGCCTTAAATTCACTGTATAATGACGGTCATGTTGATTCAACGCGCCTATCGTTACCGATTTTACCCGA
>NZ_JPOQ01000572.1 GCF_000735045.1 Ferrovum myxofaciens | reverse complement strand
TCGGGGTTGTTTTTGAAGCGGGTAGCGCAGCGACCAATGAAGGGTTTTCAACCCCTGATCCCTCTTCATGTCGCTCACCTCCTCGGTCTGTCTGCTGCTCTCGGAATGGATTTCCTTTCTTTTGGCTGCCGTTCCACCCCGTTCCCGCCGAACCTTTGTCGAACTTCTGATCGGTTGCATGCTCAACCCGGAAGGCTGGGTCACTCGTGCCATCGGTGCCATTCGCCGCGAGGCGCACTGGACCACCTACTAC
>NZ_JPOQ01000571.1 GCF_000735045.1 Ferrovum myxofaciens | reverse complement strand
GACGGACTCTATGCCCTGGCACGCAACGAGATGAAGCAGGATCCCCTGAGCGGACACCTGTTCTGCTTCATCAATCGGCGTGCCAACCAGATCAAAGTTTTATGGTGGGATCGCTCCGGTTTTTGTATTTGGAGCAAAAAATTGGAAGTTGGAAGGTTTGTCTCTGACTGGGGTCAGATCCGCTCTTCCGAAACCGATTGGACCCATCTCAAACTTCTGCTGGAGGGCGTGGAACCGAAGTCCTTCAGGAAACGTTTTTCCCGTGTGCCAACCGCTTGAAACGAGAGCAAAAATAACTCGAAAATATACCAGAAA
>NZ_JPOQ01000570.1 GCF_000735045.1 Ferrovum myxofaciens | reverse complement strand
CCACGTGGATCATGGAAAGACGACGCTGACGGCGGCGATGACGGTGGTATTGTCGAAGAAGTTTGGTGGTGAGGCGAAGTCTTACGCTCAGATTGATTCGGCGCCGGAAGAGAAGGCGCGGGGGATTACGATCAATACGGCGCATGTGGAGTATGAGACGGTGAATCGTCATTATGCACACGTGGACTGTCCTGGGCACGCGGATTATGTGAAGAACATGATTACGGGTGCGGCGCAGATGGATGGAGCGGTG
>NZ_JPOQ01000569.1 GCF_000735045.1 Ferrovum myxofaciens | reverse complement strand
TTGGCATCATCAAACAATATATCGAGCAACAGCAAACGCCACTATAGGAAACGAAGATGGATGCCTTCGGCATCCGCGCTATTCATCCCCGCCCTGAACGACGGGGCTTTTCGCGCAGTCCGGTAAATTTTATGGAACGAATATGTCGTATAACCCCATGATTTATTGGCAATGAGCCGGTAGACTGGGTGTCCGGGGCAGGAGGCGGAGTATTGCCTTCCCCACCCAAGTCACTGAAGGCCAGTTGGAGGCTGTATAGGTCGGGGTTGCGGCGTTCCGACTTCTGACCGAAAAGATGGCGTCTAAACCA
>NZ_JPOQ01000568.1 GCF_000735045.1 Ferrovum myxofaciens | reverse complement strand
CTTCCTTGCTGATCTGGTGAGACTCCAGAATGTCCACCACGCCTTGCATAGCCTGGGAAATGGGGTTGTGCTGGGCAAAACTGTACCCCTCGAACAAGGAATCAAAGACAGGTCGGGTGATCAGGTTCTGGGCCAGCATTTCAGTGATCTCACCATCGCTGATGCTGTCGTTCAGATTCGAGCGCAACTCACGGGCAAAGGACGCAAAGGCTTCCCGTTCCAAGGGGTAGTCCGGGCTCTCCAGAATCCCGGT
>NZ_JPOQ01000567.1 GCF_000735045.1 Ferrovum myxofaciens | reverse complement strand
CCCAGCAGCCCATCGGAGGTCACGGTGCAATCCGGAGCAAGTGCAATGCTGGCCCAGGGCTTCAACGCCGCAAACGAGAAGTTCTTCACCGGGTCGAATCGCACCCGCATAGGCTTTCCGTTGCGCTCTTCCAGGGCCACGACGAACGGCACTTTGTTGTCGGAGCCACGGCCGGCGCGACCACCGGTCAGTTCGCCACCCAGGTAAGCGTCATCAATACGGACATCGCCCTGCAAGGGCTTTGTGGCCTCGC
>NZ_JPOQ01000566.1 GCF_000735045.1 Ferrovum myxofaciens | reverse complement strand
GGCGAGTTGATGGTGGGCCTGACCGAGTACTTTGCCTTCTACAACAGTGAGCGACCGCACCAATCGTTGGGAAACAGGACGCCTGATATCGTATACCGAACCGCGAAGGGTGGTGGGGCGGTGATCATAGATAAATTCAGTGGCCTTGAGGGGGACACCTCTGTTCCACCACGACCCGCAAAGTGTTCTGCCGTCAAGGAACCCGGATCATCAGATGAAATAGTGAAAACCAAACCAGATGCAAAATCGGGGC
>NZ_JPOQ01000565.1 GCF_000735045.1 Ferrovum myxofaciens | reverse complement strand
TTCAAGATGCACGTCCATTTGGTCTTTGTGGCGAAATATCGCCGCAAAGTGTTTGACGGCGATGCCATCGACCGGATGCGCCGGATGTTCGGCAAGGTCTGCGAAGACATGGAAGCGTCCCTAGTGAGCGCGATCAATCTATTTGAGGGTGGTTTGGGCGGTTTTTTGCAAAATAGATGAGGGTATGGGGGTTGAGCGCCCTCAAAGAACTTGACTGGCAAGTCCCTCAAGGGCGAGTCTTTGGTTTCCCAACTAAAGACCCTCCCATTATGTGCCAAACCATCCTTCAGAATCCATCCTTTTTCAAATTTCTGTTGCGTATCGATCAGGATCATGCCGCCACGATCCG
>NZ_JPOQ01000564.1 GCF_000735045.1 Ferrovum myxofaciens | reverse complement strand
AACAGTAAACCTCGAATGATTTCCGGCCGGGTTCGGTCACAAACCAGCAGCGCGCTTGTTTCTGAAGGTTTGCTACTGCTACACCTGCTACTTTTGCTACATTTACCCCTTTTCCACCCTGAAGCGTAGCAAAAGTAGCAGGTGTAGCGCTAGCGTTCCCACCAAAACCAACACCCTTGATAATGTCGTCAAGCCTCATGCCACCTCCCCACCAAGTAAAGCCGGGTTCACTTCGATGACCTTCCGCTTGAGTACAGATGTTTCTCTGG
>NZ_JPOQ01000563.1 GCF_000735045.1 Ferrovum myxofaciens | reverse complement strand
AAGTCAGAGCACCCGGAATGTTCGTCGAACAATTGCGTCGCAAGGCTGAAAGTGCTGGCGGCAAGTTGATTGATTTGCACACCTGGTCGCTGAAAATGTCGCAGTACGACCACACCACCGAAGTTTGCACAAAGAAGCTGCTCAGTCAGCGGTGGCATGTGCTGGGGGATGGATCGGGAGTTGTGCAACGGGATGTGTATTCCGCATTCCTCGCACGCTGCGTTATGAGCAACACGCACCACCCATCCCATATCGAAACGATGTG
>NZ_JPOQ01000562.1 GCF_000735045.1 Ferrovum myxofaciens | reverse complement strand
GAGGCGGATTTCTGTTCTTTGGTGACGGCAAGGGCTAAGTAAATAGTCTTGTGATCCTGTGAAAAGAGTCTGGCTTCTGAGGTGGTCTGACTTGATTGGACAGGTTTTTTTGAAAGATAAGTGGTTATCATGGGCATGTTCAGCAAGTAGATGCAACCGAGGGTGAGAAAAAACAGAGGGAAGCGCGGTTTCCCTGATCTTTCAGAAAATTCTGTACGGATTTTGTGTGATGGGGGCAGCGCAAGTAAAGACGGTAGGAACGGCTTAAATAATACGTGGGTCGGGTGATTCGTTCATTATGAATATCTGGCACGGGATTCCCCTGATTGGGTAGCGTTATTGCATCACATGGTTGTGTTCAGGGTATGCATCAGATAAAACAGCGCGCCCAGAGCAAAGAGATACAAGAAAGAAAACCGGCTCAGGATGCTGGTTTT
>NZ_JPOQ01000561.1 GCF_000735045.1 Ferrovum myxofaciens | reverse complement strand
ATCAATCGGCGTGCCAACCAGGTCAAAGTCTTGTATTGGGATCGCTCCGGCCCCCCAGGGCGTTCTGGATAACAGCCGTGCCGATGTGAGTTTCCTGGCGGGCATGGTCGTGGATAAATTCCTGTATCACCCAGCCCCTGTATCGCCAGCATAAGCGGGTGGCCCAGGCCCTCCAGAGTGAGCATGCCCCAGCAGATGCAGTCCCCTGACGGAGGCCATGGGCTACGCGCGGGAACGGGAGGCAGGGCTGCGGGTATTTCTGAATGA
>NZ_JPOQ01000560.1 GCF_000735045.1 Ferrovum myxofaciens | reverse complement strand
ATCAAGGCCTACCTTCGCCTTGAACTCGGGGGTGTGAACTTTCCTCTTCTTCGCTTCGCTCATTTCGCTCATCCCTTATGACAGCGCACAGCATAAACTACTGTCTTGATTTCAGGGTCCACTATAATGAGAAGGATGAGGATAAATTTCATTGGGGATTACAGGCAACCAGTAATCTTTATCTTAAACCACATCTTGGCATCAAAATAGGCGCATCTTAAGCTTCGTCCAGACCACGATAGCAACCGAGATAGCCATTCCTTCACTGAAAATCGTTTTTCAATATCTTCCATATTCAGCACAGCCAAAGCTTGGGCGTATTCCTGTCGAAGTTCCGATATTGGAATATCGCGTTGCCTCGATATTTCCACCAGCCTTGCATCGAGATATTTGGCAAACTCAACGGCGTCAACATCGTTCCTGATTATGTCTCTATCTCAGTGCGCGCCATCAGTTTCTTTCCAGAACAAGGAGTTGCACATATGAGCGCCACGGCAAGTCTTGGCACCATCGCTGCCAGATCGAATTGTTGTATTTCCGGAAAT
>NZ_JPOQ01000559.1 GCF_000735045.1 Ferrovum myxofaciens | reverse complement strand
TGGAAAGTGGGTCGCGTCACTGAACATGCCGCCAACGTCCGCAAGGACTGGCAGCATAAACTCACCACCTCCATCGTTCGCGAGAACCAAACGATTTCGATGGAATCCCTGTATGTCCGTGGCATGGCGGCTAGTGCGAAAGGAAGTGCTGACAAGCCCGGATCGAACGTCAAGGCCAAGTCAGGCCTGAACCGTTCGGTTCTGAATGCGGGATTTGGTGAAATTGCCCGACAACTGGAATATAAGGCTGTCTGGGCCGGTCGAACGGTTGTCAAGATCGATCGTTGGTACCCGAGTTCG
The DNA here is from genome assembly GCF_000735045.1 of Ferrovum myxofaciens. Lineage (GTDB taxonomy): Bacteria > Pseudomonadota > Gammaproteobacteria > Burkholderiales > Ferrovaceae > Ferrovum > Ferrovum myxofaciens. The sequence continues at coordinate 48 of NZ_JPOQ01000559.1, read as the reverse complement.
AAGCGGTGTTCGAGTTGCGGATACGTCCTCAAGAGTCTTTCGCTTTCG
>NZ_JPOQ01000558.1 GCF_000735045.1 Ferrovum myxofaciens | reverse complement strand
CTGCCTGCTGTGGCGAATTCTCCTGCTACGCTTGGTTTCCATACCTGCTCTCCTGTGTCATAATCTGGAGAGAAGTATGCGGAAAAATTATCCGGGAAAATACAACGCCGCTGGCTTACCGCTTACCCTTCCCGTGGCTCGTGAACCACCACGAAATCAGAAAACTCCGGCAACCGGGTGAGCCACTTCTCCCGCGCCCAATCCGATGCCTTGGGCATGGTCAGAGCGTGTTCTGTCGCCATCAGAATCACCTGCCTCATCCCAGGTCG
>NZ_JPOQ01000557.1 GCF_000735045.1 Ferrovum myxofaciens | reverse complement strand
TCAACTTGCCGCCAGCACTTTCAGCCTTGCGACGCAATTGTTCGACGAACATTCCGGGTGCTCTGACTTTCACGCTCTTGCCATAATTCTTCTGGAAGGCGATATAAGACAGGGTTTCGGACTGGATGACATTTCCCAGTCCGAGAATCTGGTTTGCAAGCTCGCCGTGGGCGCGTTTGCGCTCAGCCGCCAGCTTGCGTTCTACTTCCGCATATTCGGTGCGGATTGCCGTGTAACGTTTCGATGGTGTGAACTTCTGGCCTTTTTTCCATGTGCCGTTCGCGTTAAAACAATGAGGGTTCGTGGCTCGCTTAGACCTGTCCATGGCACGTTGCAAGCGG
>NZ_JPOQ01000556.1 GCF_000735045.1 Ferrovum myxofaciens | reverse complement strand
AAAGGTCTGGGGGAGAGATATCGATCTCAAGCAGATCCTGATGGCGAGTGAGGTGCAAGGGGCCAGGTTCTGGCAGAGCACGGGCGCGCATTTCCAGGATATTGGTGAGGTAATCGGCACTGAAGGCTTGGAAGGTCAGCCCGTCCTGGATGGCTCGATCCATTTCGGCACTGGGATAGATTTCCGCGAGAGCCAGAATGAGACGCAGGTGGTGACGGGTATTGAGTTGTTTGTGCTGTAATCCTTCGTAGAAGGCAGGGG
>NZ_JPOQ01000555.1 GCF_000735045.1 Ferrovum myxofaciens | reverse complement strand
CAGCACGATCACCTTGTAATCTACCAGGAGGCCCCGTTGTACCGCTTCGGAGAAGGTGATGACGAACAGTTCCTTTCCGTACAGGGCTTCATCATCCATGGAACAGAGGGCTACATTCTCCGTCTCGGCTTTGCTCTTGGCTATTTCCCCATAAATACGCGGGGTGGCAGTCATGTAGATACGTTTGGCCCCTTTTATGTACTCCCCGTCATGAATTTTGACGAAAGCGCTTTCATCCTCCTGATCAAAAATG
>NZ_JPOQ01000554.1 GCF_000735045.1 Ferrovum myxofaciens | reverse complement strand
CGTCCGGCTTTGACTGGAGTTTCATCCATGGTGATGACCCGAGAGGTGCGAATGGATTCCAGTTGAGCCTGGTGAATGGGGCGCAGCAGTTCCAGGGCAGCGTGAGTGAGTTGGGTCAGCCAGGGGGCGACTTGACGGTGACCCCGTTACTGCCCAGACGCTGATGCTGGCGATACAGGGGCTGGTGGTACAGGAATTTATCCACGACCATGCCCGCCAGGAAACTCACATCGGCACGGCTGTTATCCAGAACGCCCT
>NZ_JPOQ01000553.1 GCF_000735045.1 Ferrovum myxofaciens | reverse complement strand
ACGAAGGAGAAATAGAATGAAGAAGGATGTGACAACTGCAGCAGAAAGGCAAGCCGCCTACCGCAAGCGTCGGTGTGAGGCGGGAGAGAATGGTGAACGCCGTATAAACCTGTGGGTATCGACCGGAGCCAGTCTGGCGGTCCAGCGATTGGCGTCCCGTTACTGCGTAACGAAGCGAGAATTGGTTGAGCGACTGGTAGTGGCAGAAGAGAAAAAGATCCTATCTGGGATAAGTAGCGATGAATTGGATGTA
>NZ_JPOQ01000552.1 GCF_000735045.1 Ferrovum myxofaciens | reverse complement strand
AGGTCGTTTGTGATAGAGGGTTTGCCATCGGTCATGGCCTGGATGCTGTAGCGGCGACGCGAGAGCCAGGAGACCCCGGTGGATTCGCCCTTAGAACCCCCTGTCTTTAGACATGGGGAGGTTTAGGTTGACGTTGGAGTCTCATCTGGGGATACCCGTGGATATTGTCTCCATGCAGCAAGGCGCTTGAAAGAACCTGACCAACCCAGATAATACGCTTTTCGCCCATCGTGTCGCAAGAGTGACCCCAAGGTGGGCACGAACTCAACGCTTCAGTTGCGACAGGTCGCGCACTGCGCCGCGGTCGGTGGAGAATGATGACGACGTCGCCCCCATGCACCGTATTGCCGAGGATCGCTTCCACCGCTGCGTCCTGGCTTTCGAACACACGCGCCTTGCCGGAGAACTTCAGGATACTTTCGTCCACACCGGCCGTCTTCACGATGCAGCCTTTCTCCGCGATATTCCCATACAGGACAGCGAGGCCACCATCCT
>NZ_JPOQ01000551.1 GCF_000735045.1 Ferrovum myxofaciens | reverse complement strand
CAAGACGCTATGGCCGCCAAACAAAAAACGCGTCGGCACGCACAAACTGGATTGAAGTAAAGTTACTGGATTGATTGTTTTCACGAACTCGCAGATGCCTGCGATTATAGGATCAAGCCTCACGGTCAATTAGTATCGGTTAGCTTAACGCATTACTGCGCTTCCACACCCGACCTATCAACGTCCTGGTCTCGAACGAACCTTTAGGAGGGTCAAGCCCTCAGGGAAGTCTTATCTTGAGGCAAGTTTCCCG
>NZ_JPOQ01000550.1 GCF_000735045.1 Ferrovum myxofaciens | reverse complement strand
CCCGGATGGGACCCGTGAAGTCCGCAGTTTCGAAGCCACCCATGTCGGGGCCCTGTTTCATCTGGATGGGCATCAAGGGTCTCTCAAGGTCCTGAACCGGCAGGGCGAATGGATCACCCCAATCGCCCTGGGCGTGATCGACGATCATTCGCGCCTGATCTGCCACCTGCAATGGTACGCCCACGAGAACACCGAGTGCCTGGTGCACTGCGTCTCCCAAGCCCTGCAGCGACGGGGTTCACCCAGAACGATT
>NZ_JPOQ01000549.1 GCF_000735045.1 Ferrovum myxofaciens | reverse complement strand
CACCATGGAACGTCCGTCAAAGGCTCCGGCAAAGATGCCAACGAGGTCTTGCCGGGTGTACACCGCGTCGCCGCGCTGGTTAAGCGCTGGCTGATGGGCACGCACCAAGGATCCTTCGAGGAGGAATACCTGCAGGCCTATCTCGACGAATTCGCGTTTCGGTTCAACCGCCGCAAGTCCACGCATCGGGGCATGCTCTTCTACAGGTTGATCGAACAGTGCATTTCCATGCATCCTATGTCCTTCCGTGAGC
>NZ_JPOQ01000548.1 GCF_000735045.1 Ferrovum myxofaciens | reverse complement strand
CGAAACGCTGCAAGCCACGATTGACGCGGGATTGCGAGCGATAATGGGTGGTGTCGATTTGAATTTGGACCGGTCCCGATTCGGGCAAAATTCTGGGATTTTCCCCGGAGGATGCCATGAACGCTGATAAGACGCTTTTCGCCCAAATAATGGATTTTCTGCCGTGGACAACCTTCGACCGATATGTCGATCGGTATGGCGGCAACCGTGGCGTTCGCACCATGACTTGCGCCGAGCAATATCGCATCATGGCC
>NZ_JPOQ01000547.1 GCF_000735045.1 Ferrovum myxofaciens | reverse complement strand
ACCACGAATCAATCGGTTGTGATCGATTTTCTGGTATATTTTCGAGTTATTTTTGCTCTCGTTTCAAGCGGTTGGCACACGGGAAAAACGTTTCCTGAAGGACTTCGGTTCCACGCCCTCCAGCAGGAGTTTGAGATGGGTCCAATCGGTTTCGGAAGAGCGGATCTGACTCCAGTCAGAGACAAACCTTCCAACTTCCAATTTTTTGCTCCAAATACAAAAACCGGAGCGATCCCAATACAAGACTTTGACCTGGTTGGCACGCCGATTGATGAAGCAGAACAGGTGTCCGCTCAGGGGATCCTGCTTCATCTCGTTGCGTGCCAGGGCATAGAGTCCGTC
>NZ_JPOQ01000546.1 GCF_000735045.1 Ferrovum myxofaciens | reverse complement strand
CGGTTTCATCAATTGCAATGAGCCGATATCCACTTCCTGGAAATCGTGCCCAGGAGTATCCGTGGCCGCCCCCGATTCGCTTGCTATATCCTGTGGCATCTCAATCAGGCGTCCAGCATAGCGTTGTGCGGCTTTCTCGATGGCTTCCGGAACAGTGTCCTGAATCATGACGGCCTGACCACCAATCAATTCTTCAATACGCCGACACAGCAAAGGCCAGTCTTCCTGCCGGATGGGAAAATGCCTCCCCAAA
>NZ_JPOQ01000545.1 GCF_000735045.1 Ferrovum myxofaciens | reverse complement strand
CAAGCCCCTCAAGGGCGAGTCTTTGGTTTCCCAACTAAAGACCCTCCCATTATGTGCCAAACCATCCTTCAGAATCCATCCTTTTTCAAATTTCTGTTGCGTATCGATCAGGATCATGCCGCCACGTGAGCGCGATCAATTGTCTGTTCAAACGGAAAGCGCTATGCAACCCCGCTCAAACTTCAGGTGCTGGAGCAACGCAAGCGCCGTTACCAGCGCGCTTGCCGCCGAAAGGTTGCGGCGGCCAAGGTGTCGATGGGATTGAGCCGGGATGCGAAATTGTCCAAGGGCGTAAAGTTGCCCGTTTCCAATAATTTACGCAAAGCCTACTGGAAAGTGGGTCGCGTCACTGAACATGCCGCCAACGTCCGCAAGGACTGGCAGCATAAACTCACCA
>NZ_JPOQ01000544.1 GCF_000735045.1 Ferrovum myxofaciens | reverse complement strand
AGCGTGCAAGCCTTTGCTGGTGCTTCCTGAAGGTGTTGAGCGGTTCGATATGACTACCATCGGACAGAGTTGCAAAGCGGGTGATACCCACGTCGATGCCGACGATGCTTGTGGCCGGATGCACCGACTGCTCAACCTCGCGCTCGGTCTGGATGCTCACGAACCACTTGCCGCCGTTGGCCGACACGGTGATGTTGCTGACTGTTCCCAGCACGTCCCGGCTGTTGCGGTATTTGAGCCATCCCAGCTTTGG
>NZ_JPOQ01000543.1 GCF_000735045.1 Ferrovum myxofaciens | reverse complement strand
CCACGTGGATCATGGAAAGACGACGCTGACGGCGGCGATGACGGTGGTATTGTCGAAGAAGTTTGGTGGTGAGGCGAAGTCTTACGCTCAGATTGATTCGGCGCCGGAAGAGAAGGCGCGGGGGATCACGATCAATACGGCGCATGTGGAGTATGAGACGGTGAATCGTCATTATGCACACGTGGACTGTCCTGGGCACGCGGATTATGTGAAGAACATGATTACGGGTGCGGCGCAGATGGATGGAGCGGTG
>NZ_JPOQ01000542.1 GCF_000735045.1 Ferrovum myxofaciens | reverse complement strand
TGGCATGACGGCTAGTGCGAAAGGAAGTGCTGACAAGCCCGGATCGAACGTCAAGGCCAAGTCAGGCCTGAACCGTTCGGTCCTGAATGCGGGATTTGGTGAGATTGCCCGACAACTGGAATATAAAGCTGTCTGGGCCGGTCGAACGGTTGTCAAGATCGATCGTTGGTACCCGAGTTCGAAGCGGTGTTCGAGTTGCGGATACGTCCTCAAGAGTCTTTCGCTTTCGACACGTCAATGGGTTTGTCCAGAT
>NZ_JPOQ01000541.1 GCF_000735045.1 Ferrovum myxofaciens | reverse complement strand
CTCGGTACTTCCTGCCCGGACCTACTCCCCCCAGGATAAAGCCAAAGTCGAGTCTGCGGTGCAGGTGGTTGAGCGTTGGATCATGGCTCGTCTGCGTCATCACCGGTTTACCACGGTTAACGAGGTAGATGAGGAAATCACCCCGTTGCTGGAACGGCTCAATCACAAACCGTTTCAGAAACTGCCCGGCAGCCGTGCCAGTACTTTTGCAGTGCTGGATGCACCGGCATTGCAACCCCTGCCGGTTCAACGCT
>NZ_JPOQ01000540.1 GCF_000735045.1 Ferrovum myxofaciens | reverse complement strand
AGCCGGAATGCGAAATTATCCAAGGGCGTAAAGTTGCCCGTTTCCAATAATTTACGCAAAGCCTACTGGAAAGTGGGTCGCGTCACTGAACATGCCGCCAACGTCCGCAAGGACTGGCAGCATAAATTCACCACCTCCATCGTTCGCGAGAACCAAACGATTGCGATGGAATCCCTGTATGTCCGTGGCATGACGGCTAGTGCGAAAGGAAGTGCTGACAAGCCCGGATCGAACGTCAAGGCCAAGTCAGGCC
>NZ_JPOQ01000539.1 GCF_000735045.1 Ferrovum myxofaciens | reverse complement strand
GTTGTCCGGGGACTCTGCCTTGAGCCAGGAGAGTTTTTCATCCTTCTCGCTGGCATTCATGCTCCCGTCCACATGCTCCGCTTCGCAGGCCAGTGGAGAAATCACCTGTTCAAAAGTTTCTTCGCTCTCTTGATAGGCATCCACCACGGCCTTGAACATTGCGGCGATCTGCTTTGAACTGACCTTGTGGGTCTTGGCCCCTTTCTGGATTTCAATCACCTGACAGAAGGCCACGGCCCGGCGCATGGCTTCCCCATCGTCACCCTGATCCATCAGGCCCTGCTTGGACAGGGCTTTCCAGCAGCCGATGATCTTGGCAGCGTCGTCCACCTTGAGTTGATTATTCTCGTCTTTC
>NZ_JPOQ01000538.1 GCF_000735045.1 Ferrovum myxofaciens | reverse complement strand
ACCTCTCGCGTTGAAGCAGGAAACATCTCTCGCAAGGGATATGCGGCTGGTCTTCGTAGATCAGGAATCCCTACCCTTCCCGTGCTTGCACGGCAGCCAAAAGCTGAGGGCGGGGAGGATGTCAAACAGGAGGTCTTTTTGACCCCCGCATCCCACGCTGACAGGCAAGGGATAGTTTGCGTCATCCACAGGTAAATCAATGATGGACAAGGTCGGCTTTGTCTTGTTCAATACAACTGTCCCACTCCACAGTGTCCAATATGGTAACCAACACTGCAAAACCAAAGACCGAAAGAATTTCTACCCAGACCAACATCTCATGTCCGAAGTATCCCATGATAACCCCCTATTTAAGGGTTCTTGAGCACACCGTTGCTCGGTATGTTCAGTTTGCCTGAAAATTTGATTTATGTCAATAAATTTGTTAAATTTCTCTCCCACCTTTCCGGGTAGTAGGGGTCACACCGTTGCGAGACGTTCCATGGTATCTGGATAACGCTCGACGAGGCGGATCAACAAGGCAGCCTGGGCATTGGGACGGGCGCGACCCTGTTCCCAGTTTTCAAGGGTACGCGGGTTAGTGCGCAGATAGCGTGCGAAAACCGGTCGAGATAGGTTCAACTTTTCCCGCAAAGCCAACAATTCATCCGCAGTAACCTCTGATGTCGGAATCATGTCGACCTCGTGAGTACGTAGCGTACGCTTTCCAGCGCGCTCCTCTGCCAACGCATTGAAACCCTCGGCAATCTCAGCAAACAGATTTCGATTTTTCATCGCCTTTCCTCCAATTCAAGTTTTAGCATGTCCCTGAGTAGCCCCTTTCCCTTCATGGTCAGGTCATCCATTTCATTCTTGTCGTATAGGGTGAAAAGCCAGAATTGCCGACCAGCATTCCACCAGAAGTAGATCACGCGCAACCCACCACGCTTTCCTTTGCCTCGTTTGACATCAGCGTGACGCAGTTTGCGCAAACCACCGCTGCCTTCAATAATGTCGCCAGCCTCCGGGTTCTTCATCAGAGTGTTTTGAAGGGCGCGGAAACTATCATCACTCAGGTAATCGGCCCTGAATCTGGCAAAGGAGGGCAACTCGACAAACAGGGCTTTCATGCTTTAACTATACGCAATCCACGTACATTAAGCAATGGTATGGAACTGTCCATCCCGTGGGAATGAAGCCGGTTGCATGTCCGGTGGCGAAAGCGAAGCAGAAGCCAGGGGCATGCTAGCCATGGCATGAGACTGATTGTCGACATGAACCTGTCGCTGCGTTCGAATAACATGTGTTGCATGTAACGACGAATGCAACTAAAATGTTGCATGTAACGACTCCGTGGGGATGAAATGGCAACACATGTGAATACACGAGTTCAGAGACACCGTGATACGTTGCGCATGGCTGGCCTGCGACCGATTCAAATTTGGGTGCCGGATACACGACGGCCGGACTTCGCTGAGGA
>NZ_JPOQ01000537.1 GCF_000735045.1 Ferrovum myxofaciens | reverse complement strand
TTGTCGATACAACCTCTGGCGGAGTCGTGGAGGCATTGCCACTCCATCCGTTGATTTTGTCGGTCGCCCTGGCTTCTTTTTTGTAACAGTGACTGAATCCATGTCAGTCTCCTTTTTTTTCGCAACAGTGACGGATTCGTCATATCGTAACGATTGCGAATTGTCAAGGTCGCAAAAAATTTCAAAAAACAAATGATCTCCCCATGGCGGGGGCGTGTGTCTTCAGTCCCCAAACAATTTTTTGGCTCTATGTGATTTGTAGTGGGTGGTGCGATAATTCCGTCATGAATAGTACAACTTTATTTAGCATGGCGCTTGGCCTGCAATCGCCTTGGCAAGTGGACGATATTTCGTTTTCTGCCGAT
>NZ_JPOQ01000536.1 GCF_000735045.1 Ferrovum myxofaciens | reverse complement strand
AAGTAACCTTTACGCTACTCGAAGAAGACGGTGGTTCACTCATCTGGCCTCAAATCACGGGAGCGAGACGCCTTAGGTGATACCTCATGCAAGAAGTTCTATCGATTTATCACGAAGTCGTCTGAAAATGGAAATTCAGGTTGAAAGCCGGCTACAATTACTCACAGATTCCACCAACAAAGTTAAATTATATTAAGGACCAGTATGTTAGGCGCAATAATCGGCGACATAGTCGGCTCAATTTATGAATTCGACAATCACCTCAGTAAAGAATTTGTTTTTTTTGGTGAGGATGCTAGATTCACCGA
>NZ_JPOQ01000535.1 GCF_000735045.1 Ferrovum myxofaciens | reverse complement strand
TTTGCGGGATGTGGTGCCCATGAGATCGTTACCGCGGTGGGTCTCGAACTATCCGATTTGTTCCCTGAAAAGCTGGAATTTTCCAGAGGACGAACGCCACGATTCCCGGCCCATGAGATTTTGATGAGATTGTCTGACGAGATTGAGATAGTGGCTCTTCTGCTCAGCAAGTGGGCTGACCCTGACCGTGACTGGATTCAAGAAGATTTCGAGCGCCTGATGCTTGCAAACGCTCGAATCCAGAACGGCGTCA
>NZ_JPOQ01000534.1 GCF_000735045.1 Ferrovum myxofaciens | reverse complement strand
TCCAGGCGCTGCGCGGGCGCGTGTTGAGCGCCAGAATGCCCAAATGATGCAGGCCGGCAGTGAATTCGCCGGAGATCATGGCGGAGCCATTATCACTATAAATCGTTCTGGGTGAACCCCGTCGCTTCAGGGCTTGGGAGACGCAGTGCACCAGGCACTCGGTGTTCTCGTGGGCGTACCATTGCAGGTGGCAGATCAGGCGCGAATGATCGTCGATCACGCCCAGAGCGATTGGGGTGATCCATTCGCCCTG
>NZ_JPOQ01000533.1 GCF_000735045.1 Ferrovum myxofaciens | reverse complement strand
ATCCCGTCTTCATCTGCCCCTGATCGGTGCGTCCGGCTTTGACTGGAGTTTCATCCATGGTGATGACCCGAGAGGTGCGAATGGATTCCAGTTGAGCCTGGTGAATGGGGCGCAGCAGTTCCAGGGTAGCGTGAGTGAGTTGGGTCAGCCAGGGGGCGACTGACGGTGACCCCGTTACTGCCCAGACGCTGATGCTGGCGATACAGGGGCTGGTGGTACAGGAATTTATCCACGACCATGCCCGCCAGGAAACTCACATCGGCACGGCTGTTATCCAGAACGCCCT
>NZ_JPOQ01000532.1 GCF_000735045.1 Ferrovum myxofaciens | reverse complement strand
GCGACGCAATTGTTCGACGAACATTCCGGGTGCTCTGACTTTCACGCTCTTGCCATAATTCTTCTGGAAGGCGAGGTAAGACAGGGTTTCGGACTGGATGACATTTCCCAGTCCGAGAATCTGGTTTGCAAGCTCGCCGTGGGCGCGTTTGCGCTCAGCCGCCAGCTTGCGCTCCACTTCCGCATACTCAGTGCGGATTGCTGTATAGCGTTTGCTTGGTGCGAACTTCTGGCCTTTTTTCCATGTGCCGTTCGCGTTAAAACAATGAGGGTTCGTGGCTCGCTTAGACCTGTCCATGGCACGTTGCAAGCGGCGGGTTTCTTTCCATGGCTGAACCACGGTGTCGCA
>NZ_JPOQ01000531.1 GCF_000735045.1 Ferrovum myxofaciens | reverse complement strand
GGGGTTCACCCAGAACGATTTATAGTGATAATGGCTCCGCCATGATCTCCGGCGAATTCACTGCCGGCCTGCATCATTTGGGCATTCTGGCGCTCAACACGCGCCCGCGCAGCGCCTGGATGAATGTCAAGCAGGAGACCCTCTGGAATCGGGTGGAAAGTCGTCTGATGGCCATGCTTGATGCGATTCCCAATCTGACCCTGGCTCAACTCAACGAAGCCTCCTTTGCCTGGGTCGAACACGAGTATCAAGT
>NZ_JPOQ01000530.1 GCF_000735045.1 Ferrovum myxofaciens | reverse complement strand
TCCAATCTCCGACTGATCCCCTTCCAGCGCCTTCAACGCGCTTCCAATCACAATCGGCGTGTCATCCCCAGGAAAATTGTACTTCGACAACAGTTCCCGGACTTCCATCTCCACCAACTCCAGCAATTCCGCGTCGTCCACCATGTCCGCCTTGTTCATGTACACCACAATGTACGGAACCCCCACCTGACGGGCCAACAAAATGTGCTCCCGGGTCTGCGGCATCGGTCCATCCGCCGCCGATACCACCAAC
>NZ_JPOQ01000529.1 GCF_000735045.1 Ferrovum myxofaciens | reverse complement strand
GTCAATTGTCAATAATCTTTCTAAAAGTATTTTAGGTCGGTGACCTTGCCAAAATCGTCAAATGCTACCCAAAGGGAATTTTTTATTGTGAGGGGCTTTGAGCAAGAACCCGGTTCAGATCCCGGCTGGTAGAATGCCCGGATGAGCCACGAACACGACAGCAGTTACAAGTATCTTTTTTCCGCTCCCGAGTTTGTCCGGGACCTGATCATGGGGTTCGTGCCAGACGAGTGGTTGCACAGTCTGGATTACACGACGCTGAAGAAGGTGGACGGCAATTACATCACCGAAGACTTTCGTGGTCGTGCCGATGACATCGTCTGGCGGATCAAGGTAGG
>NZ_JPOQ01000528.1 GCF_000735045.1 Ferrovum myxofaciens | reverse complement strand
CGCCGGGCTGCCGGTGGATTCTCGAAAGCGATGTAACGGATGATTTGCGCCAAATCATCGCGGGCTGTAGCCCGCCAAGCGATGAGCAACAAATCACGTCCCCCGCAGTGCGGCCTCGGCTTCCTCAATGATGCTGTCCATCTCGACCATCACTTCGTCATGCGGGATGAGTGACCGATTGTCAGCCAAACTCAACTCGACCTTGGTGCGCAACCAAGCGACATAACTGGCTTCCTGATCGACACTCTCGAATTCTGAAACAAGGGGAGACAGAGCGACGCTCATTTGCTAATTCCTCCGTTTC
>NZ_JPOQ01000527.1 GCF_000735045.1 Ferrovum myxofaciens | reverse complement strand
ATGGCGCTTTCTTTCTTCTCGCGGCCCAGGGAGTGACAATATAAACGAACTTCTTTGCCGTCCTCGCTGATCTCTTTCTGGATGCGCAAAGGATCACCCCCCGCAGTTTCAATGCTGATGCCCTGGATTTCGTCGAATTTCCTCACCCTGTCACGACTGACTACCAAATAGCGATAACCGTGTTCGATCAGCCAGCCGACATTGGCTTCAGTCGCAATTCCCCGATCCATGATGACCAATGCGCCTTGTGGTG
>NZ_JPOQ01000526.1 GCF_000735045.1 Ferrovum myxofaciens | reverse complement strand
AACTACGTTCAGGTTGCTCTTGTATTTTATGGTGTAATCGCTCATGTACTAATTATACAGATGCTAGATATATAATGCAAGACAAATCTAAGTCAAAACCAACTTCCCGCTTTCCTCCCCATGGCTCACCTTGTGCGCAAAGCGACAGCGAAAGCGAGGGGATTCTCGCGGTGTGGGGTTGAACAGGACAACTGTATATTGCTTGTCTGGCACGTCATTTTAAAGAGCCGTTCAATCCTCTTGGCAAACCGGCAAAAGTCAGATAGAATTGCGCTTCTCTACAATATCGATCAAAAGATATTGACCTTTCGAGGTGTCTGTCCCCATCGTCTAGAGGCCTAGGACATCGCCCTTTCACGGCGGTAACCGGGGTTCGAATCCCCGTGGGGACGCCAATAAAATCAAGTAGTTAGAGAAATAATCAGACGGGTTTTTCCTCCGTACGGACTCAGTACGGAAAAGCTGTTCCAGTTTCATGGTTTTTACCGGGTTTCAGGATCAAGGTAGATTGCATGATACGGTTTTCAGGATCAGACTTGGCTTAGGGTGAGTTTCGTCACAGTGACATAACCCCGGTATGGTGCTGGTGGAGGAGCCATAGACTTCTGCGCACACCTGTTGTCTCCCGCACTAAATCGCGATCCACCGGCTATTTTTTCTCGTAATACGCCACCGTAAAGAAGTAGGGGGTGGTGAAGGAATACGAGCGGGGAGAGTGCAGACCGGAGTGGTCATTGGACGGATCGTGCCTGTATCGTTGACATCCTCCCCGGCATGAATGCCGGAGATTCCTACGGCGCTACACAAGGGCAAGCCCCTGTGTAGTCGCTTCGGCGGGTTCCTGCTTCACGGAACGGCCTGATTGCGCCAATTCTCCACAGG
>NZ_JPOQ01000525.1 GCF_000735045.1 Ferrovum myxofaciens | reverse complement strand
CATCATAGCCATAAAGCAAATCATGTGCAAACACGCGCTATCGAACAAGGAAAATGCTGACAAATAATTACCCCTGCCAGAATTTCGTGTTGCAGTTTGTAGATAGCCGTGACAGTCACATTAGTGGTCGTGCGCCTCGTTGATCTCCTCGACCATCGCCTTGCGCAAAATCTCATTCAGGCGAGTCTGATAGCCCTTGCCTTTCGACTTGAGCCACAGCATCACGTCCGAATTAACCCTCACCGTAGTGGAGGTCTTGGTAGGCTTTTGACATCCTCCCCGGCATGAATGCCGGAGATTCCTACGGCGCTACACAAGGGCAAGCCCCTGTGTAGTCGCTTCGGCGGGTTCCTGCTTCACGGAACGGCCTGATTGCGCCAATTCTCCACAG
>NZ_JPOQ01000524.1 GCF_000735045.1 Ferrovum myxofaciens | reverse complement strand
CGCGGGTTCAACGCCTGTGTTGCCGCGGGGAAAGCGTTCTGTGGCGGGATGACAGTGGTTTTGATTCGGTCCGGCTGTTGTTTATGAAAGCGCAGGAGAAGGATCGCTGGGCACTCAAGGGACAGCATTTCGACTTTCTGACCAAGTGGAACCCCCGCAAACAAAACAAGGACGAGTGGGTGGATAAGGCTGAAGCAGCGGGGGCCTTTGAAGAACAACGCCCCGGAAAGCGGGTGGCCCTGATGAAGATGACGGTCACTCGTGCCTGGCAGGGGAGTCAGCGTGACTTCGTCTTGCATGTGCGCGTGATCGAGCGCACCATCGACAAG
>NZ_JPOQ01000523.1 GCF_000735045.1 Ferrovum myxofaciens | reverse complement strand
GCCGGGATCTGAACCGGGTTCTTGCTCAAAGCCCCTCACAATAAAAAATTCCCTTTGGGTAGCATTTGACGATTTTGGCAAGGTCACCGACCTAAAATACTTTTAGAAAGATTATTGACAATTGACATCCTCCCCGCCCTCAGCTTTTGGCTGCCGTGCAAGCACGGGAAGGGTAGGGATTCCTGGTCTACGAAGACCAGCCGCATATCCCTTGCGAGAGATGTTTCCTGCTTCAACGCGAGAGGTCTGCTGATACGGCTACGCCGTTTCGCATCCTTGCTCGCTCCACAGGCTAACCCCGGAAATCCTCCG
>NZ_JPOQ01000522.1 GCF_000735045.1 Ferrovum myxofaciens | reverse complement strand
TCCGATCTGTATCGTTTCACCCAGCACAGCCATTCGTAACCCCCTCCCGATCATCTATCCTTGATGATCGGAGTATGCCGGGGTCAATCCTCCCTGAATACAACGCCGCTGGCTTACCGCTTACACGAAAGCACCGATCGGAAACCGGCGCAGGATGGAATCCCATAACTCCTCGATTTGCTTTACTTTCCAAACGGCCCCTCGCTGCAGAGCTGGGAGAGTCGCGACGATGGGACCAACTTTAGCCGGCGGATAAGCGATCTGCCATGCGGCAATTTCGGGGAGTGTCAGTAGATGTGCTGTGCCGGCTTTGGTGGGTGTCATTGCATATTCCCTTCAGTATTGGAAAAGTAAAACTAACGAATTGATACAGTGAAACTATGTCATTTCACCAAACCAAAAATCAATGTAATTTGTTTACACTTTCTAACCATACATCGCCCTTCGGTCGAATAACCTCAACCAACCTTTGGTGATCCTGTAGATTACCCAGAATCCAGTAGCAATCAGGATGGGCCATCCAATTAGTATGAGTAGCAAGATTACCCCGATGCTGG
>NZ_JPOQ01000521.1 GCF_000735045.1 Ferrovum myxofaciens | reverse complement strand
CTTGCGTGCCGTTCAGCAAGGACTGGCAGATGCCGACCGGGGCAAACTCATCATGGCCTGCGGGACGGGCAAGACTTTTACCAGTCTCAAAATTGCCGAGGTTTTGGCTGGACGGGGGAAACAGGTGCTGTTTCTGGTGCCCAGTCTGTCCCTGCTGTCCCAGAGCCTGACGGAATGGACACAGGAAAGTGATCTTCCACTGCACAGTTTTGCTGTCTGCTCAGACAGTGATGTGGGTAAGACAAAGCGGAAG
>NZ_JPOQ01000520.1 GCF_000735045.1 Ferrovum myxofaciens | reverse complement strand
TTTTGGACAATGGGGGAAACCCTGATCCAGCCATGCCGCGTGAGTGAAGAAGGCCTTCGGGTTGTAAAGCTCTTTCGTGAGGGAAGAAAAGGTTCAGGCGAATAACCTGGATTGATGACGGTACCTTAAGAAGAAGCACCGGCTAACTACGTGCCAGCAGCCGCGGTAATACGTAGGGTGCGAGCGTTAATCGGAATTACTGGGCGTAAAGCGTGCGCAGGTGGTTTGTTAAGTCAGATGTGAAAGCCCCGAG
>NZ_JPOQ01000519.1 GCF_000735045.1 Ferrovum myxofaciens | reverse complement strand
ACGGGAGGCAGGGCTGCGGGTATTTCTGAATGACCCCGAAGTTCCCCCAGACACCAACCATTTGGAAAGGGCTCTGCGGGTGATCCCCATGGGGAAAAAGAATTGGAATTTCTGTTGGACCGAAGTAGGTGCCGAACTGACCGGAGTGGCCCAGTCCCTGATCACCACCTGTCGGCTGCACGACATCAATCCCTATGACTACCTGGTGGATGTGTTGCAACGGGTGGGACAGCATCCGGCCAGGGATATCGGG
>NZ_JPOQ01000518.1 GCF_000735045.1 Ferrovum myxofaciens | reverse complement strand
ACGTGGAAGATCACCGCAAGACGGGCTGCGTTGTCGGCAACTTTTGACGCAACATCCCGAACATCAAACAGTGTTCCCTTGCTGGCTAGTTCTGTTTCAATCGTGTCATGGAACTTGATCCATAGCGCCTTGGCTTCATCACTTAAATCGACCATACCTGGGATAATTCCTTTGACGATCCCGCGCTGTCTTTGGAGTAGTTCGGTCATACGCTCGTGATACCGGGCCAACGCTGGCCATGTCGCCGGGGCCT
>NZ_JPOQ01000517.1 GCF_000735045.1 Ferrovum myxofaciens | reverse complement strand
CAGTTTTTTCGTTCCTCCTGGAGCCGGGGAAACTCCCAGTGCCCTGTAAATTTTCATCAAGTCTGGTTCGGCTACGGTGCATTTTCGCACATTCAATGTGCGCCCATCACGTTGTTGGAATGAGGCAGTGACGCGCCGCTGCACGCTCATCGTTTCGCGTAGGCTGGCCCAGTTGTCGCGGATGTCTGCTTTCTTCAGTTTCGCTCGTAGCACCTGTACGGCCTGATAGGCCAGCACGGTGATGAAGAGATGT
>NZ_JPOQ01000516.1 GCF_000735045.1 Ferrovum myxofaciens | reverse complement strand
GCAAGGGGGGCGCTTACCACGGTATGATTCATGACTGGGGTGAAGTCGTAACAAGGTAGCCGTAGGGGAACCTGCGGCTGGATCACCTCCTTTAAGATCCCTTAGTTAGTACCCACACCTATCGGTGTCATGTGCGAGCCCGTTACGGGGGTGTAGCTCAGCTGGGAGAGCACCTGCTTTGCAAGCAGGGGGTCATCGGTTCGATCCCGTTCACCTCCACCACAGACTGTTGTCTCACTGTGGGGCCAAGAGAATAAAATCAAGTTAATCAATTTGATTTTGGTCTTTTGACCAACCTGTTGTATCGGTATGCTCTTTAACAAACTGGATGAAGTAAAGGATTTGACTGCTACGAAGGGAAGAGGGCTGGTCGCGAGACTGGTTTAATTTCAAGAAAGCGTAGTGGTCAGATACTGGGTTAGATTGTATTGACACCTTCTTTGAGAGAGGGAGGTGAGATAAACACGAGCTTATAGCATTTGG
>NZ_JPOQ01000515.1 GCF_000735045.1 Ferrovum myxofaciens | reverse complement strand
CATCCCGGCATCTATTGCCTGCGCAGCAACGAGACCACTTGGGACGAAGAAAAACTGTGGCGTACCTATACGATGCTGACGGATCTGGAGAGCGTATTCCGCAGCCTGAAGAGCGAGTTGGGTTTGTGTCCGGTCTATCATTCGAAAGAGGAGCGCGCAGATGGACATCTCTTCATCACCGTGCTGGCCTATCAGGCCGTACAGGTGCTACGAGCGAAACTGAAGAAAGCAGACATCCGCGACAACTGGGCCA
>NZ_JPOQ01000514.1 GCF_000735045.1 Ferrovum myxofaciens | reverse complement strand
CTCCGATCTGTATCGTTTCACCCAGCACAGCCATTCGTAACCCCCTCCCGATCATCTATCCTTGATGATCGGAGTATGCCGGGGTCAATCCTCCCTGAATACAACGCCGCTCAGTTACCGCGTACGCATGGCGCTACAGCCGTTGAGTGCCAGTCGCTGACGTTCGAGGTGTAAAATATCCTGTAGGAAAGCGGGCGCTCGTGATCAGCAAAAACGCGCCGCAAGCAGCACGTCGATTGAAGCAGTGCTTGACGAAGAAATGGTGCAGGTGCCCCAGCATGACGGTGGACTGGCGGTCGGGCTATAAAACTCCGGGCGCGTGGGCTACTTCTAGTGTCTTGCCGTCTTGTCGCTGTATTTAGTTCCACCGGCATGTTTCCCCCTATTGAACCAAGCAAATGTCAGTAACGCTGCCGGGATGGCAAGCGCGGCTCCGAAAACCATTGCGTCGTAGGAGTTCTCGATCAAGCCAGAGAGGATAAAGCCCAGAAGTGCCGCCCAGACACCCCAAACCGCAACACAAGCGATGAACATCACCATGAGTGTCACCAGCAGTCTGAATTTCCCATAAAACAGCAGGATGAAATTCCCGAGGGTAAGTTTGGGGTTTTGGATCATTTTTTGATCAGGACGGTGGATTATCGGGAAAGAGTTCGAGTTGGTCTGG
>NZ_JPOQ01000513.1 GCF_000735045.1 Ferrovum myxofaciens | reverse complement strand
CAGCACGATCACCTTGTAATCTACCAGGAGGCCCCGTTGTACCGCTTCGGAGAAGGTGATGACGAACAGTTCCTTTCCGTACAGGGCTTCATCATCCATGGAACAGAGGGCTACATTCTCCGTCTCAGCTTTGCTCTTGGCTATTTCCCCATAAATACGCGGGGTGGCAGTCATGTAGATACGTTTGGCCCCTTTTATGTACTCCCCGTCATGAATTTTGACGAAAGCGCTTTCATCCTCCTGATCAAAAATG
>NZ_JPOQ01000512.1 GCF_000735045.1 Ferrovum myxofaciens | reverse complement strand
ATTTTCAGCGACCAGGTGTGCAAATCAATCAACTTGCCGCCAGCACTTTCAGCCTTGCGACGCAATTGTTCGACGAACATTCCGGGTGCTCTGACTTTCACGCTCTTGCCATAATTCTTCTGGAAGACGATATAAGACAGGGTTTCGGACTGGATGACATTACCCAGCCCGAGAATCTGGTTGGCAAGTTCACCATGGGCGCGTTTGCGCTCAGCCGCCAGTTTGCGCTCCACTTCCGCATACTCAGTGCGGATTGCCGTGTAGTGTTTGCTCGGCGCGAACTTCTGGCCTTTTTTCCATGTGCCGTTCGCGTTAAAACAGAGCGGGTTCGTGGCACGTTTAGACCTGTCCATGGCACGTTGCAAGCGGCGGGTTTCTTTCCATGGCTGAACCACGGTGTCGCAGAATTTCACCAGCGATGCGGAGTTG
>NZ_JPOQ01000511.1 GCF_000735045.1 Ferrovum myxofaciens | reverse complement strand
CCCTGCTGCATTCCCTGCTGCATTCCCTGCTGCATTCCTTTTTGCACACCTTCAGCCTCGTACTGATGCGCCCATTCTTTCATTCGTTCGGATAGCATGATTCTCAACTCCTGTAAATCATCCACTTCTGGTAGAAGTATACGGTACTCCGGTTTACGCATTAATGTGGCCCGTATCCATCTGGCTATCATTCTGCGCAGGTCAGGCCGGTCTACCAGCCACTCTTCCAGTAGACGCAATAATACCTGAATAGTTTCCGGGTCGGCAGGATGCTC
>NZ_JPOQ01000510.1 GCF_000735045.1 Ferrovum myxofaciens | reverse complement strand
AAAACCCTACGGGTTGCATCTGGCTGATGGCAGGGGAAATCTCATTGCGAAATACCCCTTGCCAACGTATCAATCGGGATGGATTTAATCCCTTATCCCGACAGAAACTCTTGCAGTCCTGACCACCGGTCAGAAACTCGGACACGAACCCCTGCCAGTCCTGCCTGCTGTGGCGAATTCTCCTGCTACGCTTGGTTTCCATACCTGCTCTCCTGTGTCACAATCTGAAGAGGAGTATGCAGAAAAATTATCC
>NZ_JPOQ01000509.1 GCF_000735045.1 Ferrovum myxofaciens | reverse complement strand
CCACGTCGATGCCGACGATGCTTGTGGCCGGATGCACCGGCTGCTCAACCTCGCGCTCGGTCTGGATGCTCACGAACCACTTGCCGCCGTTGGCCGACACGGTGATGTTGCTGACTGTTCCCAGCATCGAGTTTTAATCGAAGAATATCCTTGATCTTACGCATAGCAATCCTTGGTGCGGGCATGCTGGCTCCAAAAACTGGTCAGCATACTGAAGTGGACCCCTGTGTCAAGACAATAATGCCTTGAGTTTAAGTTGTGCATTCGACTTCACTCGCAGCTGGACGGCGCTGCCCCGATTTTGCATCTGGTTTGGTTTTCACTATTTCATCTGATG
>NZ_JPOQ01000508.1 GCF_000735045.1 Ferrovum myxofaciens | reverse complement strand
CTCGAAAGAAGCAGGGTTCACGCCTGCGGCCATCATCACCTTTGCCCGTACCTGCAAAAATGAAGCGGGATGGAAAGACCGGCTTGGTTCTAACGTAACCCAGCGCATCGCGGAGCAGGTGTTCGCGGCCATGCAGCAATACGCCTTCGGCAAACGCGGTCGCCCACGTTTTAAAGGTGCTTCCCGCCCCCTGCATTCGCTTGAGGCAACCACCAATGCGGCCAACATCATCTGGAAGCCTGAAACGGGCTGTATCG
>NZ_JPOQ01000507.1 GCF_000735045.1 Ferrovum myxofaciens | reverse complement strand
AATCAGCGCCCACCATTTTATATGTCAGCATGAATATCAGCACACTGAAAAAGTCTGTTCCAGAATCCTGAATCAGAACACTTAAAATCAACCAGTTATACGATCAATTCTTTGACATCCTCCCCGGCATGAATGCCTGAGATTCCTACGGCGCTACACAAGGGCAAGCCCCTGTGTAGTCGCTTCGGCGGGTTCCTGCTTCACGGAACGGCCTGATTGCGCCAATTCTCCACAGGCTAACAAGCGATGCCCTCGCTCTAAAAC
>NZ_JPOQ01000506.1 GCF_000735045.1 Ferrovum myxofaciens | reverse complement strand
GAAAAAGAATTGGAATTTCTGTTGGACCGAAGTGGGTGCCGAACTGACCGGAGTGGCCCAGTCCCTGATCACCACCTGTCGGCTGCACGACATCAATCCCTATGACTACCTAGTGGATGTGTTGCAACGGGTGGGACAGCATCCGGCCAGGGATATCGGGCAATTGACCCCACGCTGCTGAAAAGCGCACTACGCAGACAACCCCCTGCGCTCCGATCTGTATCGTTTCACCCAGCACAGCCATTCGTAACCCCCTCCCGA
>NZ_JPOQ01000505.1 GCF_000735045.1 Ferrovum myxofaciens | reverse complement strand
GGCATCATCAAACAATATATCGAGCAACAGCAAACGCCACTATAGGAAACGAAGATGGATGCCTTCGGCATCCGCGCTATTCATCCCCGCCCTGAACGACGGGGCTTTTCGCGCAGTCCGGGTAAAGAAGGCCCAGAGGCTCTGTGTCAAGTTTCTTTACACTTCGTGTCATATTTGGTCGGGATACTTCCTGTCGTTTTACATATCAATATGAAATAATGTGATAATTATTTTGTTGGCACAATTATTGCTTAATAGGCAGGCACCTCAACACATCACCGGGGAGTATCCCATGATCAAGATTGCCTCTGCCCTGACGCTTCTCCTTCTCTCCCTGGCCTCAACCCTTACCAACGCCGGTGCCACCCTCCATATCGGCAGTGGCTATGGCACGGCCTGTGCCACCGGGGCCACCGGGGGCTGTCCGATTTACGGCACCGAAGTCAACAACATCAATGCCGTGATCGACATCTATCAGAACGCTTCCAATGCGCCGGCACTCAACAGTCCCGTCTACCTGATTCTGGGAGTAGCCAATACCCCTTCGGCAAGTTCCGTGATTGAACATTCCGTGCTGAATGCCTCGCTTATCAATACCTCAGGGCAGTCGACTGCCGTTTCCACAGCCTTTGACAACTATGCTGGTGCCATGACTTCCTCGGATGTCTACAGTTTTCTGAACCTTTCGGGCGACAAATCCAACAGTTTTACCAATTGGAGCGCTGCTGCCTTGGCAGTTGACGGCATTCAGGCAAATAATTTTGGCTCTATGTGAAATACAGTGGGTAACTGAATCTGAACTTTAGACATTCGCCTCTCCCAGCCACCCAGGATTTTCCTTGGTGGTGAGGTGGGGAAAACACAAAAACAGGGCGATTCGACAATGATGGACAGGGGGTTGCGCGCCTCAGCACTGCAATC
>NZ_JPOQ01000504.1 GCF_000735045.1 Ferrovum myxofaciens | reverse complement strand
GAAAGACGAGAATAATCAACTCAAGGTGGACGACGCTGCCAAGATCATCGGCTGCTGGAAAGCCCTGTCCAAGCAGGGCCTGATGGATCAGGGTGACGATGGGGAAGCCATGCGCCGGGCCGTGGCTTTCTGCCAGGTGATTGAAATCCAGAAAGGAGCCAAGACCCACAAGGTCAGTTCAAAGCAGATCGCCACGATGTTCAAGGCCGTGGTGGATGCCTATCAAGAAAGCGAAGAAACTTTTGAACAGGTGATTTCTCCACTGGCCTGCGAAGCGGAGCATGTGGACGGGAGCATGAATGCCAGCGAGAAGGATGAAAAACTCTCCTGGCTCAAGGCAGAGTCCCCGGACAAC
>NZ_JPOQ01000503.1 GCF_000735045.1 Ferrovum myxofaciens | reverse complement strand
AGCGAAGAAACTTTTGAACAGGTGATTTCTCCACTGGCCTGCGAAGCGGAGCATGTGGACGGGAGCATGAATGCCAGCGAGAAGGATGAAAAACTCTCCTGGCTCAAGGCAGAGTCCCCGGACAACACCTGCCGGATTCTGAGTAATGTGCGCTGCCTGTCCGAAGGGGTGGATGTTCCCGCCCTGGACGCCGTGTTGTTTCTGACTCCCCGGAATTCTCAGGTAGATGTAGTGCAGTCGGTGGGCCGGGTGATGCGTAATGCCCCCGGCAAGAAACGGGGTTATGTGATCCTTCCCGTGGTGATTCCCGCAGG
>NZ_JPOQ01000502.1 GCF_000735045.1 Ferrovum myxofaciens | reverse complement strand
CTTCCTTGCTGATCTGGTGAGACTCCAGAATGTCCACCACGCCTTGCATAGCCTGGGAAATGGGGTTGTGCTGGGCAAAACTGTACCCCTCGAACAAGGAATCAAAGACAGGTCGGGTGATCAGGTGCTGGGCCAGCATTTCAGTGATCTCACCATCGCTGATGCTGTCGTTCAGATTCGAGCGCAACTCACGGGCAAAGGACGCAAAGGCTTCCCGTTCCAAGGGGTAGTCCGGGCTCTCCAGAATCCCGGT
>NZ_JPOQ01000501.1 GCF_000735045.1 Ferrovum myxofaciens | reverse complement strand
GTCACGACCTTAGCCTGCTGGCTCCAGTTACAAGATTTTCTATGGGATCTTCCCATTCGCCCACCGTCGAACTGCAACGGTCAGGTTTTCAGCGACCCAGGATTCCAAGACGGTTCGCTTACTCCATGCAACCTTCGTCACCAACTTGCTTGCCACCCCTGCGGGGTGGTACAGGCATAATCCAGTCACCCAACGCATCGCATCAGTCAGATTTCTCTGCTGGGATGCCTCTGTTTCATTACACCAAAGCTATCAACGATCCCCATAGCTTACGCTACAAGGTACCG
>NZ_JPOQ01000500.1 GCF_000735045.1 Ferrovum myxofaciens | reverse complement strand
AGTGGGTGCCGAACTGACCGGAGTGGCCCAGTCCCTGATCACCACCTGTCGGCTGCACGACATCAATCCCTATGACTACCTGGTGGATGTGTTGCAACGGGTGGGACAGCATCCGGCCAGGGATATTGGGCAATTGACCCCACGCTGCTGGAAAGCGCACTTCGCAGACAACCCCCTGCGCTCCGATCTGTATCGTTTCACCCAGCACAGCCATTCGTAACCCCCTCCCGATCATCTATCCTTGATGATCGGA
>NZ_JPOQ01000499.1 GCF_000735045.1 Ferrovum myxofaciens | reverse complement strand
ACGTGGAAGATCACCGCAAGACGGGCTGCGTTGTCGGCAACTTTTGACGCAACATCCCGAACATCAAACAGTGTTCCCTTGCTGGCTAGTTCTGTTTCAATCGTGTCATGGAACTTGATCCATAGCACCTTGGCTTCATCACTTAAATCGACCATACCTGGGATAATTCCTTTGACGATCCCGCGCTGTCTTTGGAGTAGTTCGGTCATACGCTCGTGATACCGGGCCAACGCTGGCCATGTCGCCGGGGCCT
>NZ_JPOQ01000498.1 GCF_000735045.1 Ferrovum myxofaciens | reverse complement strand
ATTGCATCGGCCTCACAGGAACAAATCGAGAACTGGTTCGACCAGGCCATAGATGCCAGCGGCTATGCTGAAGTCTTCGGCCCAACCACGCACTGACCTTCAAGAGACAGGCCACTCCAGATCAGGTCTGGGAGGGTGAACAGACTCACACCCGCCCAACGCTACCTGATCGAAGGTCTTTGGCATGGCAGTGTCAGCGGCACTGCCTTGGACACTTCATTGGCGGCATCAAGGAGCGTGTCCTGACTCAGGT
>NZ_JPOQ01000497.1 GCF_000735045.1 Ferrovum myxofaciens | reverse complement strand
CAAAGAACAGAAATCCGCCTCTCTTGACCTCATTCATAAGCAATATTCCAAACGCGGATATAAAACCGCCCTAACTCTGAAAGATCATGACCAATGGATTACCTTTTTTGCCGCCGGAAACTCGGGGCAGGTGATTGGAACCATTTCCGTGAGACCCGACAACATCCATGGTTTATTTGCTGACGAAACTTACCAAGATCACCTCAATGAACTGCGTCACCAAGGAAACAGGCTCAGCGAATTTGGACGCCTTGCCATCAACTCAGACGCCTGCAACCGACATATACTGCCCGAGTTATTTTATATCGCCTATTTGTACCTTCGTACCAAGTGCAACTGTTCAATGGGAGTTTTAGA
>NZ_JPOQ01000496.1 GCF_000735045.1 Ferrovum myxofaciens | reverse complement strand
GACTACGCCACGCGGGAAGAATTGGCCGCTTGCCTGGATCACCTGCTCGACAGCGCCGGAGCTCCCACTCTGATGAGCCCGAGCCTCAAACATACCTTGTGCGAACGAGCCGGGGGAAACTATCGGCTCCTGACCAACCTGGCTGCACAACTCCTGGCTGTGGCCGCACAACGCCAACTACCCGTACTGGATGACAAACTCTACCTGGAGGTGTTTGCCTCCCCCAATTCCACCACCCACTCAACCCGGCGCA
>NZ_JPOQ01000495.1 GCF_000735045.1 Ferrovum myxofaciens | reverse complement strand
TGAGCCTGAAGGATGGCTGTATTTCCAACGAGGAATGAGCCTGAAGCGAATAATCTGAGGTCGATTGAAGAAGTGGGTTGATCATTGCAAGGATGATGATCAACATGAACGAAACACGGCTTTGCACGATTGAGCAGATTGAGCAATTTCTCAGTGGCTGCCTCCAGGTTGAATTCACCAAGTCTGGTGACGACAGCTGAGCACGATCTCCTCACCTGCCGCCGTGGCCAGTCCAACATACTTGGCGACTACCCCCTTGGAGATCTTGAGAGCCATCGCAATTTGCTCATGACTGAGCCCAGCATCGAGTTTTAATCGAAGAACATCCTTGATCTTACG
>NZ_JPOQ01000494.1 GCF_000735045.1 Ferrovum myxofaciens | reverse complement strand
GCTGCCTGGCATTTTACCTTCGCCAAGAATGGCGTTTCCGCCATGACACTGCATCGGATCCTTGGTTTCGGCTCCTACCCTACCGCTTGGGCGATGCTGCACCGTTTCCGGTGCGCAATCAGCCATGCGGGGCACGACATGCTGTCCGGACATGTCGAAGTGGATGAGACTGTCTTTGGTGGCGTCAGGCACGGCAAGCGCGGGCGCGGTGCCGGAGGCAAGGTGCTGGTCGCCATCGCCGTGGAGTTGCTTT
>NZ_JPOQ01000493.1 GCF_000735045.1 Ferrovum myxofaciens | reverse complement strand
ATAAATTTGAATTGTTGTCATCGTATGGGCTCTTGATACGTTAAGTAGGTATCTGATTTATTTTGGGGAACACCCATGAAGATCTACGATGACATCACTCCGGCGCTGAAGGCTGTTTTGTTTCACCACATTCGAGGCTATACCGTTTGGACCAGTTTCATCGTCCCCGCCGAGAAGGTGGGTGGCATCGCGGAGAAATGGGCCGAAGCCTATGGAACTCAACTTCCGGCATGGAAGCGCCAGGATCGGAAGGGGAAGAACCTGGCCACAGCGGTTGCCTTGGCTGCGCCTGTG
>NZ_JPOQ01000492.1 GCF_000735045.1 Ferrovum myxofaciens | reverse complement strand
GAAGGTGGGTGGCATCGCGGAGAAATGGGCCGAAGCCTATGGAACTCAACTTCCGGCATGGAAGCGCCAGGATCGGAAGGGGAAGAACCTGGCCACAGCGGTTGCCTTGGCTGCGCCTGTGATCTCCCGACCTGGGATGAGGCAGGTGATTCTGATGGCGACAGAACACGCTCTGACCATGCCCAAGGCATCGGATTGGGCGCGGGAGAAGTGGCTCACCCGGTTGCCGGAGTTTTCTGATTTCGTGGTGGTT
>NZ_JPOQ01000491.1 GCF_000735045.1 Ferrovum myxofaciens | reverse complement strand
ACTTCCCTCGACTGGGCGGGGATCATTCCGGCGGGGACCATTACCAACATGTATACGGCCAATGCAGGGACTCCTTTTTCCGGAATCAGAAGTGGCAATCGAACCTTGCTGGATATGGTCTTTACGTCCAATCTGACGCAGTCCCTGACTTTCATTCTGAATGCGGATCATTCCAGCCAGCAGAATGTGGTGATCGGTGCCACGCCCAATCAGGTGGGGACAGAGGTTTACTGGGGGTTGGCAGCCTATCTGAATTATCAGATCAACGATCAATACCGGGTATCATTCCGGACGGAACAATTGAAGGATGAATCGGGGGTGGCGGTGGCGGCCCCAGGAACGCTGCCTGGTCCCAATACCGTGCGGGAAGCAACCTTGACTCTGGGGTACGCACCGGTCAAAGACTTCGAACTGCGTGCCGAACTGCGGGGAGACCGTGCGAGTCAAGGAATCTTTGCTTCTTCCAATGGGACCCTGTATCAGAGCATGGTGACCTATGGTTTGCAAGGCATTTACAA
>NZ_JPOQ01000490.1 GCF_000735045.1 Ferrovum myxofaciens | reverse complement strand
AGCGGCATCACCGACGGCGAGGGCTTCATCGACGATGAGGAGATCGGCATCGACGTGGGCGACGAGGGCGAAGGCGAGGCGGGCATGCATGCCTGAGGAATAGAGTTTGACGGGATAATCGAAGAAATGACCGATGTCGGCGAAGTGGGCGATGTCGGGGATGCGTGCTTCGATGGTATCGGGGTCGAGGCCGAGGAGGGAGGCGCCGAGGCGGATGTTTTCGCGGCCGGTGAATTCGGGGTTGAAGCCGGTGCCGAGTTCGAGCAGTGCGGCGATGCGGCCGCGGGTATGGAGGACGCCTTCG
>NZ_JPOQ01000489.1 GCF_000735045.1 Ferrovum myxofaciens | reverse complement strand
TCCCGGCCAACAAACCAAAAACCGCGCCATGAACCCCGAACCTCGGGCAAGCGTTCCGGTCTTTTCGAGGAACGATCTGAAAGCGGCCTCCTGTACCTGCAAGCCAACCGTCAAACGCACATCCTTCAGGATATATGAGGGGGCAGTGCGCCGGTCAATCCGCACTGTTTCGGCTCCCCACAACTGATTCAGCAACGCAAGGTTTCTCAGCACCGAATCCCCGCCCATGCTGTGCCCTCCGAAGACGGTACCGGCCTCTGAGGACAGCAAACCGGCGGTAGGCCATGCGTCATGCAGTCCCCAAGCCAATGCCTCGCTGGTCGCGTCTGAATAAGTC
>NZ_JPOQ01000488.1 GCF_000735045.1 Ferrovum myxofaciens | reverse complement strand
GAAGGTGGGTGGCATCGCGGAGAAATGGGCCGAAGCCTATGGAACTCAACTTCCGGCATGGAAGCGCCAGGATCGGAAGGGGAAGAACCTGGCCACAGCGGTTGCCTTGGCTGCGCCTGTGATCTCTCGACCTGGGATGAGGCAGGTGATTCTGATGGCGACAGAACACGCTCTGACCATGCCCAAGGCATCGGATTGGGCGCGGGAGAAGTGGCTCACCCGGTTGCCGGAGTTTTCTGATTTCGTGGTGGTT
>NZ_JPOQ01000487.1 GCF_000735045.1 Ferrovum myxofaciens | reverse complement strand
GGTCGTTTGTAATAGAGGGTTTGCCGCTGGTCATGGCCTGGATGCTGTAGTCGCAAGACGAGAGCCAGGAGACCCCAGCGGGTTCGCCCTTAGAACCCCCTGCCTTTAGGCATGGGGAGGTTTAGCCCGTTACAGGAAATCCGGCTTGATGCCAACCTGATCAAGGGTGTCCAGAACATCGCCACCATGATCGTGGATCCGGATGGCAAGGGACTCAACGACTTCATAACATCCGTATTTTCTCCTCCCACATTCCCTCCCCACCGAGTCTGAATAGGACCCTCATGTCGAGGGCCATTACTGATAGGGAAGGTACGAAAATGAACCAATCAATCGTGAATGCAATTCGATCCAAAGTTGCACGCCGCGCTGGAATGACCGGGGCAGTTTTTATGGCCACCATTTCCAATGCGTTTGCCACCGGGGCCGGGGGACTCCCTTGGGACAGCGCGATCATCCAGTTGCAAAGTGACCTCACCGGGCCAGTGGCCACCGCAATCAGTGTCATTGCCTTTCTCGCCGCAGGCGCTGCTCTGGTGTTCGGGGAAGAACTGGGTGGCATCGCCAAGAAAGCGCTCTTTGTGGTGCTTGGGGTCGCCTTCATTGTCCTTGGTGACAAATTCCTTGCAGCCATGGGTCTGACCGGCGCACTGATCTATTGATGGTCACTCAAGGAAATAAGGACGAACCAGGCACGGAAGAATTCTTTCCGGTCGAACTGGACCTTACCGTAATCATTCAGCCACTTCTGGACCAGGGTCACAACCTGAAAGAAATCGCTGTGGCCCTGCGCAAAACTGCTTACCTCGCAGAGATGATGGCCAAAATCCATGGAGATTTTCAATGAGCGA
>NZ_JPOQ01000486.1 GCF_000735045.1 Ferrovum myxofaciens | reverse complement strand
GAACTTCAGCCAGTCCGGCACGTTTGCGAGCAGAATTCCACCCGGTAAAAATCGATACAAAAGGCTTGTGGGTCTTTGGGTTGGCAAATACCCAGGGGCATTCATCGTGCGGTATGGAATCCAGTAACTGCAGTACCCCTTCCGACAATGGTACATGCCGTGGCCTACCTGTTTTCGTTACCGGTATCCGCCATTGCTTCCGTACTATATCAAAGTCTTCCCACTTTGCATCCAGCACCTCGCGTTTTCTGGCACCGGTCAGGATCAGCATCGGCACGATGAATTTGAGCATA
>NZ_JPOQ01000485.1 GCF_000735045.1 Ferrovum myxofaciens | reverse complement strand
CAGGGCCAGTGTGACCCAACCTTGACTGTTCAAAAAGGTGGGCCGGTTGGCCTTGTGGCTGTGATCGTGTTTGACGCTGATCCCCGGCCCTTTCTTCGCGCAACGAGGAACCAGCGTATCGTCGATGATCAGGTTGACCAGCTCGTTTGGAAAAACTCTTTGCGTCAATTGCAGCAATTGAATGGACAAGTCGGCGACCGAGACATTCGCCCGCTCGATCAGTTTGTAGTAGGTGGTCCAGTGCGCCTCGCGG
>NZ_JPOQ01000484.1 GCF_000735045.1 Ferrovum myxofaciens | reverse complement strand
AAATCGATCACAACCGATTGATTCGTGGTACAATTCTGTCATGTCAAACGCCCTCAAAACCGCCGCCAATATCATTGAACAAAACGTGGTTTTGATGGCCGTCAATGCACGCCAACAGGAAGAAATCTCCCTGCTCAAAAGGCAACTGGAATGGTTTAGACGCCATCTTTTCGGTCAGAAGTCGGAACGCCGCAACCCCGCCTATACAGCCTCCAACTGGCCTTCAGTGACTTGGGTGGGGAAGGCAATACTCCGCTTCCTGCCCCGGACACCCAGACCGTCGCTGCCCATTCCCGGAACAAACCCGCCAAGCCCACCCCTCCCGCTGAAGA
>NZ_JPOQ01000483.1 GCF_000735045.1 Ferrovum myxofaciens | reverse complement strand
ATCGTCTTTGCCGACGCTCATGCGCTTTTGTCGGGCGACGAAGCAGAAGCCGCTGCCCAGTTCCAGCAGCACCGATTCCATTTCGCGCAGGATGGCCAACTCCAGGTCTTTCTCGCTGTAAGCACCGGCGAGGCCCAGAAAGTCGAGCAGGTAGGGATCGCGGAACACCAGATCGGGCGTCATGCGCCCATCCCGCAAGGTGGCAAGCTCCTGCCGAATCACCTCTTCGCTGTTCTTAGACAGCGCTGTGCGCTCGAACAGCATGCCGTCGATTTTCTGCCGCAGGGCACGGACACTCCAACGTTCCACCCGGCACATTTCGGCGTAGAACTCGCGAGTCAGGGCATCCTTCAGTGGCAGTAACGCCAGAAAGTGAGTCCAAGTCAATTCTTGTATCAGTGATACAAGAATTCGCTCATCAGGGAATTGCTCGGCAAACCGGGCCATGCGGGTCAGGGCGGAATAGCTGAACCCCTTGCCAAACTCCCGTTCCAATTCTTGCGCCAGCGATACAAGGATCCGCTGTCCGTATTCGGCGCGGCCATCCGTCAGGTTTTCGGCCAACAGTCGTTTGCCGATGCGCCAGTAGGTCAGTGTCAGGGCACCATTGGCAGCACGTGCAACCTGCCGGCGCGCATCTTCGATGAGTGCGCGGATTTCAACAAGCAGGTAATCCGCCCCCGGTGTCAGAGAATCTGTCGCCTCAACCATCTCTAAGCCACAAACCAGTTCTGCACTAGCAGTTCATCATAAATTGTAAAGTCATTCACATTGCGCGTAACCAGCACAAGTTTACAGGTTGC
>NZ_JPOQ01000482.1 GCF_000735045.1 Ferrovum myxofaciens | reverse complement strand
GTGTTGATGGTGGACATCGCAAAGATTACTGGCACAGTTGACACCAGAACTATTGAGCCAAAAATTATCCAGGAGGAAAGCCGAGGTCGTGGTCGCCCAAGAAAAGGGAGCCCATCATGACTGTTGTGGAACTGCTGGAAAGGCTTCAGGGCGTTCGCAAGACTGACCATGGATGGACAGCCAAGTGTCCGTCTCACAACGATAACAGCCCTTCGTTAAGCGTAACCGAAAAAGACGGGAAAATCCTGCTCCATTGTTTTGCGGGATGTGGTGCCCATGAGATCGTTACCGCGGTGGGTCTCGAACTATCCGATTTGTTCCCTGAAAAGCTGGAATTTTCCAGAGGACGAACGCCACGATTCCCGGCCCATGAGATTT
>NZ_JPOQ01000481.1 GCF_000735045.1 Ferrovum myxofaciens | reverse complement strand
GAAAAATAAATTCAAAGTTGCTGGCGCCAGGGCACAGGTGGAAACTAAAAAACGGGCTACGAATTTGTCACCGCGATTGATTCCTGTGTTTGACATGGGCTCGCTCGAGACTGCGTATAAAAAAGTGGCTCTATGTGATTTGTAGTGGGTGGTGCGATAATTCCGTCATGAATAGTACAACTTTATTTAGCATGGCGCTTGGCCTGCAATCGCCTTGGCAAGTGGACGATATTTCGTTTGTGGGGTATCCATATAAATGCGGTGTTTAGCCTCTCCATGGGTGCGAAAACACTGAAATATCAACGCGTAACGAACGCAGCAACACGCTGCCCACTTTGTGCAAACCCGTCATGATATCAATTTG
>NZ_JPOQ01000480.1 GCF_000735045.1 Ferrovum myxofaciens | reverse complement strand
CCGGCTATACTGAGGACGCATTGCGGTCTAAAATAGCTCGCGGCGAGTTTGCCGAAGGCGTCCATTACATCAAGTCACCTGACGGACGTATACATTTTATCGTTGAGGCGTATTTACAATGGGTGGGGTCAAGTCACACGGCAAAGGGTTACAAATCACCTTCTATTGGAACGGCGAACGCTACCGGCCAACAATCAAAATCCCCCCGACGGCATCGAATATCAGGTACGCAGAACGCCTGAAGGCGGAAAAGTTGCGTCCTGGTTCGACGCAAGCTTTTGCGTTCAGATTAGCCGCGCTGGTCTGGTCAAACCCAAACCAAGTGTTGCCGCCTTGTCAGTCCGCGTATTAGCGCTTGTCCAGGTTCTGAGCCGTGTGTACCCGGCCATGGTCGGGCGGCGCGTATAGACCTCCAAAACCGGCCTGGGCAGATTTTCGCTCATAACCACGCGATTGGATTTAACTCGTTGATTTTTGC
>NZ_JPOQ01000479.1 GCF_000735045.1 Ferrovum myxofaciens | reverse complement strand
AAGTCAGAGCACCCGGAATGTTCGTCGAACAATTGCGTCGCAAGGCTGAAAGTGCTGGCGGCAAGTTGATTGATTTGCACACCTGGTCGCTGAAAATGTCGCAGTACGACCACACCACCGGAGTTTGCACAAAGAAGCCGCTCAGTCAGCGGTGGCATGTGCTGGGGGATGGATCGGGAGTTGTGCAACGGGATGTGTATTCCGCATTCCTCGCACGCTGCGTTATGAGCAACACGCACCACCCATCCCATAT
>NZ_JPOQ01000478.1 GCF_000735045.1 Ferrovum myxofaciens | reverse complement strand
TGCTTCAACCTTGTTTTTAACAGTGTGTGCCAAGGATCGCTCGGCCAAATCCCGAGAACAGCCTTGTTCGCTGCACCAGTCTCTGAAACTGGAACGAAAGCCATGCGCTGTTGCAACCCGATTCGCCACATCGCTTGGTGCCTGAACGCGACGCAGAAATGCCGTAATGACCATATCAGAGAGTTGAGTTCCTTTGCGTATGGATGGGAATACCAGAATATCATGCAACCCTTGCTGATTTCTGAGGATTTCG
>NZ_JPOQ01000477.1 GCF_000735045.1 Ferrovum myxofaciens | reverse complement strand
TTTTCCTCTCCGTAAGGATTCTCCGGTCAGCGTGAAACGGTGATGCCGTTGCATAACCCGATCCAGCAGGGCGTCAGCAATGGTGGCATCCCCGATCCACGCATGCCAGTGTTCGATGGGTAATTGGCTGGTGAGAATGGTGGCACGGGTAGCCGAACGGTCATCAATGATTTCCAGCAAATCCGAACGAGTGGCACTGTCAATGGCTCCCATTCCCCAATCATCCAATACCAGTACATCTGTTTTGGCAAGTTGCATCAACCACTTCACAAAGGTGCCGCTGCCATGCATGACACGCAGTTCTTCCTGCAGGCGTGGGACCCTCAGATAAGTGGCAGAGAATCCACGCCGACAAGCATACTGAGCCAGTGCACAAGCCAACCAGGATTTACCTGACCCGGTGGCCCCGGTGATCAAAATGCTATGACCGGAACTCACCCAATCTCCCAGAGCCAGGCTCATGACCACACTGCGGTCAATCCCCCGACTG
>NZ_JPOQ01000476.1 GCF_000735045.1 Ferrovum myxofaciens | reverse complement strand
CATCCATCAACGTGACGATCTGCCGTTCCCGCACTCGCTGCCGGAATTCCAGCGGCTTTTTCCAGATGTTGGGGCGTGTGCTGCTTACCTGGAGAAGTTGCGTTGGCCGGACGGTTTTGTTTGCCCGCATTGCGAGGCAGGCGGTGAGCCACTTCGGTTTGCGAACCGTCCAAACGTGTTTCGGTGCCGCGAGTGTCGCACAGATACCAGCTTGAAAGCCGGAACCGTGATGGAGGGGTCGCATACGCCGCTTAACATCTGGTTCTGGGCTGCCTATCTGGTTACCAGCCAGACGCCCGGCATGTCTGCCGTGCAGTTCCAGCGGCAACCTGGGCTGCCCAGGTATGAGACGGCATTCCAGATTCTCCACAAGCTCCGGGCAGGCATGGTGCGCCCCGACCAGGACAGGATCGGCGGCAAGGCCCATGAACACGTAGAGGTCGACGAAACCTATGTCGGCGGCAGGACGCGCGGCAAAGGCAGTGGCGTCCACGACATG
>NZ_JPOQ01000475.1 GCF_000735045.1 Ferrovum myxofaciens | reverse complement strand
CCAAATGCTATAAGCTCGTGTTTATCTCACCTCCCTCTCTCAAAGAAGGTGTCAATACAATCTAACCCAGTATCTGACCACTACGCTTTCTTGAAATTAAACCAGTCTCGCGACCAGCCCTCTTCCTTTCGTAGCAGTCAAATCCTTTACTTCATCCAGTTTGTTAAAGAACGTAGAATGCCCACAGATTGGTGGGTCTGGGTGGATTTGAACCACCGACCCCACGCTTATCAAGCGTGTGCTCTAACCAACTGAGCTACAGACCCGCGTTGGCATTCATACTACCGATAGGTGTGGGTACTAACTAAGGGATCTTAAAGGAGGTGATCCAGCCGCAGGTTCCCCTACGGCTACCTTGTTACGACTTCACCCCAGTCATGAATCATACCGTGGTAAGCGCCCCCCTTGC
>NZ_JPOQ01000474.1 GCF_000735045.1 Ferrovum myxofaciens | reverse complement strand
CTGCGCTCCGATCTGTATCGTTTCACCCAGCACAGCCATTCGTAACCCCCTCCCGATCATCTATCCTTGATGATCGGAGTATGCCGGGGTCAATCCTCCCTGAATACAACGCCGCTCAGTTACCGCTTACAGAGCGACAGCAGTCGAGAGAGGACCAGAAGCGGATCAAGCAACTGGAACGGGAACTGAATCGAAAAGAGAAGGCGTTGGCGGAAGCCGCGGCATTGCTGGTATTAGGAAAAAAAGTAGAGGCGA
>NZ_JPOQ01000473.1 GCF_000735045.1 Ferrovum myxofaciens | reverse complement strand
ATCAGGAACTGCGCCGCAAGGGCATGACCTTGATGTTGCTGTGGGAAGAATACCGGGCTGAATATGCAGACAGCCAGACCTACAGTTATTCTCAATTCTGTGATTGCTACCAGCGTTTTGCCCGAACCCTCAAGCGCTCCATGCGCCAGGTTCACCGCGCGGGGGAGAAACTGTTCATTGACTTTGCCGGTCCGACTATCCCCTTGGTTGGAGGAGATCGTGCCCATATCTTCGTGGCGGCCCTGGGGGCATCCGGCTATACCTTCGCCTGTGCCACGCCCCGCGAGACGACGGAGGACTGGATAAATGGAACGATCCGGGCACTGGAATTCTATGGTGGGGTCACCCAACTCATC
>NZ_JPOQ01000472.1 GCF_000735045.1 Ferrovum myxofaciens | reverse complement strand
ATCGGTATGGCGGCAACCGTGGCGTTCGCACCATGACTTGCGCCGAGCAATATCGCATCATGGCCTTTGCTCAATTGACCTACCGCGAAAGTCTGCGGGACATCGAAGTCTGCCTTGGTGCTCAAGCCGGAAAGCTTTACCACATGGGGTTTCGCGGACAGGTAAAACGTTCGATGCTGGCCGATGCCAATGAATCTCGCGACTGGCGAATTTACGCTGATTTCGGGCAGCGCCTGATTGTTCAGGCGCGCGACCTTTACATCAAGGACGATCTTGGACTGGATTTGTCGAACACGGTTTATGCGCTCGATTCGACCACCATCGACCTGTGCCTGTCGGTATTTCCATGGGCGCATTTTCGCACCACTAAAGCCGCCGTCAAGATGCATACACTGCTCGACCTGAGGGGCAATATTCCGAGTTTCATCCACATCTCCGATGGCAAGATGGCTGACGTGCATGCCCTCGACCTGCTGCAACCGGAACCCGGCGCAATCTATGTCATGGATCGGGGCTACGTGGATTTCAGTCGGCTTCATGCCTTGCACTTGGCTGGTGCATTTTTTGTTACGCGCGCCAAGTCCAATATGAAAGCGCACCGGGTTTATTCGGAGAAAACGGATAGATCGACAGGCGTTATTTGCGACCAGACGATTGCGCTGGATGGCGTTTACACCAAGCAGCACTACTCCGTGCATCTGCGCCGCATTCGATTCAAGGATCCCGAGACAGGCAGGACGCTGGTCTTCCTCACCAATCAGATGGTCTTGCCAGCCGCGACAATTTGCGCACTGTACAAGAGCCGATGGCAGGTGGAATTGTTTTTCAAATGGATCAAGCAGCATCTTCGGATCAAATGTTTCTTCGGTACATCAGAGAATGCGGTCAAGACCCAAATCTGGATCGCCGTGTCGGTTTATGTTCTCGTTGCCATTGTCAAAAAACGTCTCAATTTGGACGCTTCGCTCTACACTTTGCTACAGATTTTATCTCTCACACTTTTCGAAAAAATTACGCTACAACAAGCACTTACAAATACGGAAAACACTTCAGATGCATGTCCTATCAATAATCAGTTGATTTTAGAAGGAATTTAACCGGACACTAGTGATTTTTCATGTAAAAATCACTCCTATCATCCCTGCGTCTTTCAGGGCATCACACTAAAACTGACTGTAAGTTTTCGGTACTGATCGCCGTAATCAGAGCCCTGCTGCATAGCGGGGTTTCCAGCCAAATATGTTAGATTAGTCATACATCGCCCTTCGGTCGAATAACCTCAACCAACCTTTGGTGATCCTGTAGATTACCCAGAATCCAGTAGCAATCAGGATGGGCCATCCAATTAGTATGAGTAGCAAGATTACCCCGATGCTGG
>NZ_JPOQ01000471.1 GCF_000735045.1 Ferrovum myxofaciens | reverse complement strand
GTTGCGCGCCCGTCTGAATCCCTTCGGGAGAATATGCAGCAGGATTTTGTGCAGAAATTCCACACCGCTCAGGGTGCGGGATTCCCACTGTTTGGTTTTGCTATTCTGGTAGCGGAATGTGACTTTTCCGTTCTGATCCGACACGATATTTTTTTCGGGCAGCACGCCCCGATATAAATAGCGCCCCAGATACACCAGGGCCTTCTGCCCTGTTCCCACCGCCTTGCAGTCGACAACCCACTCGGCAGGATAG
>NZ_JPOQ01000470.1 GCF_000735045.1 Ferrovum myxofaciens | reverse complement strand
CCTGCCCCTGAACCTCAACCCCGGACAGGAATCCTTGAACTCAAACTCGATCTGGGTGGTGGGGTGGTACTGACCCTCACCAGAAACTGATGTTCTTTGCCGAAGCCAGGGTCCGGGTCTTCATCTGCGGTCAACCTGTAGATGCCCGCAAGTCCTATGACGGACTCTATGCCCTGGCACGCAACGAGATGAAGCAGGATCCCCTGAGCGGACACCTGTTCTGCTTCATCAATCGGCGTGCCAACCAGGTCAA
>NZ_JPOQ01000469.1 GCF_000735045.1 Ferrovum myxofaciens | reverse complement strand
CCGGCTCAATCCCATCGACACTTTGGCCGCCGCAACCTTTCGGCGGCAAGCGCGTTGGTAACGGCGCTTGCGTTGCTCCAATACCTGTAGTTTGAGCGGGGTTGCATAGCGCTTTCCGTTTGAACAGACAATCTCGGAAGTATTCAGATCAACGCCTACCTCGCCTTTCACTTTTGGCAAGGGCGAGACATCTTCTTCGGTCAGGAGCGAAATGTAGAATTTGCCACCCGTAGTCCTTGTGACAGTAACCGAAGAAGGCGTCGCCCCTTTGGGAAACGGACGACTCCAGCAAATATCCAAAGGAGTTTCATGCTTG
>NZ_JPOQ01000468.1 GCF_000735045.1 Ferrovum myxofaciens | reverse complement strand
CTACACCTCGACCAAGTACAACGAGCATCGAGAAGCCATCATAGCAGCCGTGCGGTCAAGGAGCCCTGCGTCAATGAGTCGAACCATCGCCCTTGCGTTTTTTGGTCAGGGCTGCGGTTTTTACGGCGCCAGATCGCAGATCGGGAAGCTGGCCTCGTTGTACCGTGCCGAAGTCGTCAGAGCTTCTCTGAAAACTGCTCCAACCTTGCCAGCAAAACTCCGGTATGTCCGGCGGCTTCGTGGTTGAAATGAA
>NZ_JPOQ01000467.1 GCF_000735045.1 Ferrovum myxofaciens | reverse complement strand
TGTATCGCGACGACCAGAGTTCACCCGGATGGTCAAAGAACAATTTTCTGGCGCATCTCCAGAATTTCCAGGACCCGAAGGTGGTAAAGCGGTTCCTGTACGTCTTTGTTTCCGTTATATGGTGATTCGCAGGCATTTCAGCCCTAGACCCAATTCATCGTCTCGCACATAGCACCATTTGACAGGTGCGTTGTCGGTTTAAGCTATCAATGCCGCAGGTGGGCTTCCAGGCGCGACCCTGTTCACCTCCTGCTGGCCCGATCCGTTCTGAGGCACTTGCCTCATCGAACCGACGCTGGCTTTTATCCAGCCTCATAGCCATCCCAGTGCGTACTGGTTATGCGGTTTCCACGCATCCCCAGACCCGGACTTATACCGGGTATTCCACAACCAGGG
>NZ_JPOQ01000466.1 GCF_000735045.1 Ferrovum myxofaciens | reverse complement strand
AGGCACTTGCCTCATCGAACCGACGCTGGCTTTTATCCAGCCTCATAGCCATCCCAGTGCGTACTGGTTATGCGGTTTCCACGCATCCCCAGACCCGGACTTATACCGGGTATTCCACAACCAGGGTTTCACGGCATTTCCTCCGTGGTCCCGTTTCCCTACCGCACACCTCCTTCCGTTCGATAAGAACGGAGAAGACAGGGGCTGAAAGCAACGGTTTACTCTGCTCGCGCAGGATTACCCGGTACTCTCGCCCTCGCACCCACCGTGC
>NZ_JPOQ01000465.1 GCF_000735045.1 Ferrovum myxofaciens | reverse complement strand
GCGCGGCGATTCTGGGCAATGTAATCGGACGCATGACCAAACCGGCATCGGAGTTGGCGACATGGAACTGGCTGCAACAGCACAGTGCGCTGGGCGAGTTGATCGACTTCGATTTTGAAGCCATGCTACACACACGCCTGTACCACGCTTCTGATGTATTGATGAAGCACCGCCAGGTCATTGAAGACCATATCTTTTCTGCTGTCCAGACGCTTTTTGGTCTGGATGAGACGGTAACCCTGTATGACCTGAC
>NZ_JPOQ01000464.1 GCF_000735045.1 Ferrovum myxofaciens | reverse complement strand
CACAGGCGGCTTCCAGTCGTAATTTGCCATAGCGTTTGGCCAGAGACAGTAACCCCAGGCAGGCCCGATAACCGTGTTCTGGATGCTTGTGCTCCTCGATCAGGCGGGTCACTGTGACCCCGGTGGCCGGGCCAATGCTCTCACCCCAGTGAATCAGACGCTGGGGTGTCCATTCCCTATGGGCCCGGTGGGCCGCGGGCATATGCTCGGCGAGGGTGGTGAATCCACCGCGTTGATCGGAGCGAGCATGACTGGCCACCCGTTGC
>NZ_JPOQ01000463.1 GCF_000735045.1 Ferrovum myxofaciens | reverse complement strand
CCGCCGCTTGCAACGTGCCATGGACAGGTCTAAACGTGCCACGAACCCGCTCTGTTTTAACGCGAACGGGACGTGGAAAAAAGGCCAGAAGTTCACACCATCGAAACGTTACACGGCAATCCGCACTGAGTATGCGGAAGTGGAACGCAAGCTGGCGGCTGAGCGCAAACGCGCCCATGGTGAACTTGCCAACCAGATTCTCGGGCTGGGTAATGTTGTCCAGTCCGAAACCCTGTCTTACCTCGCCTTCCAGAAGAATTATGGCAAGAGCGTGAAAGTCAGAGCACCCGGAATGTTCGTCGAACAATTG
>NZ_JPOQ01000462.1 GCF_000735045.1 Ferrovum myxofaciens | reverse complement strand
TGAAGGCCAGTTGGAGGCTGTATAGGTCGGGGTTGCGGCGTTCCGACTTCTGACCGAAAAGATGGCGTCTAAACCATTCCAGTTGCCTTTTGAGCTGGGAGATTTCTTCCTGTTGGCGTGCATTGATGACCATCAAAACCGCGACTTGGTCGGTGGGTTTTTGTGCGGTTTCGAGGGCTTTTGACATGACATAATTGTACCACTAATCAATCGGTTATGTTGATTTTTCGGGCATATTTATGAACTATTTTCACCCTGATTTCAGGTGGCTGGCAGACGGGAATAGCGTTTCCTGAAGGACTTCGGTTCCACGCCCTCCAGCAGAAGTTTGAGATGGGTCCAATCGGTTTCACAGGAGCGAATCTGGCTCCAGTCCGAGAAGAATCTTCCCTGCTCCAGGCGTTTACTCCAA
>NZ_JPOQ01000461.1 GCF_000735045.1 Ferrovum myxofaciens | reverse complement strand
TGCCAAGTTGTTCAAGGCCTCCAGCATCGATGTCTCCGGCTATCTGGATGCCGGGTACATCGGCCACAACCAGATGCCTGATCCCAATGTTCAGGTGTTTGATACCAGTAAAAATTCCTTCAGCCTTAACCAGGCCTCCATCACCATGTCTCAAACTCCCAAGGAGGGGATGGGCTGGCTGGTGGATTTAATTGCCGGGAGTAATGCGGGGTATCTGTGTTCCTACGGGGCCTGTTCCGGAAATAATCTCAACCAATACAATTCCACCATGGGTTCAGGGGGGAACTTCGATCCCACCCAGGCGTACATGCAATATGCCACTGGACCCTGGACCCTGATCGGCGGGAAGTTCAATTCCATGTCGGGGGTTGAAGTCCCCAACAGCGTGGCAGATACCAACATTACCCGTTCCATCCTCTATGGCCACAGCCCCTTTACCCATACGGGGGTGCGTGCCGTGAACGCTTTGACGGATGCCACTACTGTAACCATGGGGGTCAACAATGGCTGGGACCAG
>NZ_JPOQ01000460.1 GCF_000735045.1 Ferrovum myxofaciens | reverse complement strand
CCGCATTACAATTATAATGCTGTGCACAGCATTATAATTGGCTGGTGAGAATGGTGGCACGGGTAGCCGAACGGTCATCAATGATTTCCAGCAAATCCGAACGAGTGGCACTGTCAATGGCTCCCAATCGTCCAATACCAGTACATCTGTTTTGGCAAGTTGCATCAACCACTTCACAAAGGTGCCGCTGCCATGCATGACACGCAGTTCTTCCTGTAGGCGTGGGACCCTCAGATAAGTGGCAGAGAATCCACGCCGACAAGCATACTGGGCCAGTGCACAAGCCAACCAGGATTTACCTGACCCGGTGGCCCCGGTGATCAAAATGCTATGACCGGAACTC
>NZ_JPOQ01000459.1 GCF_000735045.1 Ferrovum myxofaciens | reverse complement strand
TGCAAATCATCCCCAACGCCGAAACCGAAGCGCTCAAGACGTTTATTCAGAAGCATATCAAACCGGGCTCGACCATCTACACCGACGGGCTGACATCCTACCCAGGCGCAACCAAAGACGAATACCCCCACCATGGAACCTCCGTCAAAGGCTCCGGCAAAGATGCCAACGAGGTCTTGCCGGGTGTGCACCGCGTCGCCGCGCTGGTTAAGCGCTGGCTGATGGGCACGCACCAAGGATCCTTCGAGGAGGAACACCTGCAGGCCTATCTCGACGAATTCGCGTTTCGGTTCAACCGCCGCAAGTCCACGCAT
>NZ_JPOQ01000458.1 GCF_000735045.1 Ferrovum myxofaciens | reverse complement strand
CCTCTGTTTTCTTCTTCGGTTGCTGTTCTGGACCAGCATGGCATCCCCTAGGTCTTCCTTCTCGTAGAGCTGGAAAGTGTCCGTCAGACAAATGCCCTCGAAGGGTTTGTACTCCCCCCCCACGATCCCGTGGTAAGTCGCCTCAATGTTGATGGCCGCAATGTAGTAGGCCAGCAGCACGATCTCGTTGGCGTGGATCTCATTCTGGTACTTGTAGGGCAGTTCTTCTGGGGTAATCAGGCCACTCTGGAGCAACCGGGTGATGAAGGTCCCGGTTCCCGTGAACGGGTCCAGAATATGCACCCCCGGACTGCCCAGGGTCTGATCGAACTCCACCTTGAGGATGTGGTTCACGCTGTGGATGATGAAGTCCACCACTTCCACCGGGGTATAGACGATGCCCAGTCGTTCGGACATCCTGGGGAATGCGTTGCGGAAGAACTTGTCGTAGAGTTCCACCACGATCTTCTGCTTTCCGGCGGCGTTGTCGATGTCTTCAGCCCGCATCTTCACGCTATCGTAGAACTTTTGCAGGGTATCGGCTTCCTTGCTGATCTGGTGAGACTCCAGAATGTCCACCACGCCTTGCATA
>NZ_JPOQ01000457.1 GCF_000735045.1 Ferrovum myxofaciens | reverse complement strand
ATGAGGATGTGTACCTGAAGGGCTATGCCTCGATGGGCGAGTTGATGGTGGGCCTGACCGAGTACTTTGCCTTCTACAACAGTGAGCGACCGCACCAATCGTTGGGAAACAGGACGCCTGATATCGCATACCGAACCGCGAAGGGTGGTGGGGCGGTGATCGTAGATAAATTCAGTGGCCTTGAGGGGGACACCTCTGTTCCACCACGACCCGCAAAGTGTTCTGCCGTCAAGGAACCCGGATCATCAGATGA
>NZ_JPOQ01000456.1 GCF_000735045.1 Ferrovum myxofaciens | reverse complement strand
CCGAGAATCTGGTTGGCAAGCTCGCCGTGGGCGCGTTTGCGCTCAGCCGCCAGCTTGCGTTCTACTTCCGCATATTCGGTGCGGATTGCTGTATAGCGTTTGCTCGGCGCGAACTTCTGGCCTTTTTTCCATGTGCCGTTCGCATTAAAGCAATGCGGGTTCGTGGCTCGCTTAGACCTGTCCATGGCACGTTGCAAGCGGCGGGTTTCTTTCCATGGCTGAACCACGGTATCGCAGAATTTCACCAGCGCTGCGGAGTTGTCGCCGACCACAGCAACCGTGCTCGGACCGATGTCCAGACCAACGATTTCGCCACAAGCCTGCTCGTGCATTGCCGGGGCGATGCCTTCCTGCATGAGTTGCACAAACCAGCGGCGTGAGCCGGAAACAACGCGCCACAGCACGCGGCAATACTTTGTTTTATTGGTGAGCGCTTGGTGCAAATACGGGTCTTGTG
>NZ_JPOQ01000455.1 GCF_000735045.1 Ferrovum myxofaciens | reverse complement strand
TGTGGGTCACAGGTTCAACGGTCATCCGCTGCCCCTGGTCGGTAATGACGACAGGCCAACTGCCCTGTCTCCCGATCCTTTAATAACGAACCTTTCTGGTTTCTCCCGATAGTCTGGAAATCCCCCATGAGGCCCTGTCTGTGTCGCCCAAGCCTGTTCAAGGCCGGAATGGAGTCGAAGCGATAAAATCGCAGCGCCCCGTTGCATGCCGCACCAGCTCCACTACGAGCATGCGGCTTCCGCAGTCTATCCT
>NZ_JPOQ01000454.1 GCF_000735045.1 Ferrovum myxofaciens | reverse complement strand
TCGCAACTCGTTATAAACAGCATCCGCCACATCCTTAAGATTCGTTGATGCGGTGTTACTGACGTTCGGGTCCGGTATGTCATTTTTCTGAAATATTGAACATCCGCTCAGTAGCAACAAGGTTCCCAAAACACCCAAACCACTCAACTTCATGCTTGTTCTCCCAAAGTATTCAATCGCCTAAACGCCATTAAAAATAAATTCGTCAGTAACGGCTGTTTTGTTGAAGACAGCACTGCGTTGAATTTCGGTTTATGCAATACTTCGTAACAAGAAAGTGTTACATGAAGTTGTTACTGACGGTTTGGCGGTTGGGAAAAATGCCAAAATAAGCGTCAGTAACATAGGCTAAGAGGGAAAAGAATTGCAAACGGAAACGGAAAACCAATTTGTGCAAAAAAACCAGCCCAACGAAATGACGGGTGGAGAACACCTTCCTTCACTGGATTTGGCACAACCCGCCGTCCCCGTCATAACCCGCACAGAAAGAAAAAACGATGCGGATGACAAAATCCGTCATGGCACACAAAACCCTAAAATCGAAAAAACAGACGCCACCATCGAGCAATACAAAAAACGGACAATCGGAATACTTCGCCAAATCGCGTCCGAATCCAATATGGAAGAAATCACTCCATCAATGATTGTCCACTGGTTGTTGAGTGTGATCACCGGATTTGATGGTCTGATTTTCAGGATGGATGATGGGTTGGCGGCTTGATCATGACGAGGCATGACCAGATTCACTCCCTGTTCCAACTTTCAACGAGTTGGGTCGCGAATGGTGTTGGTATGTACGCGGTAACTGAGCGGCGTTGTATTCAGGGAGGATTGACCCCGGCATACTCCGATCATCAAGGATAGATGATCGGGAGGGGGTTACGAATGGCTGTGCTGGGTGAAACGATACAGATCGGAGC
>NZ_JPOQ01000453.1 GCF_000735045.1 Ferrovum myxofaciens | reverse complement strand
AATCGGTAACGATAGGCGCGTTGAATCAACATGACCGTCATTATACAGTGAATTTAAGGCGTAAGTCAAGAACTTTCTCCTTATATCTCCGGCGTAAACGCCGAAGTTTTACGGAGAGGACGATAAAAGGAAATCACCGGTCATCTTCACCAGAATACGCACCGTGCTACCCCCATGTCGATGCTGACAAAATCACCCTGCGGAATCGGTTGCTCGACTTCTCTTAACGATCTGGACTCATCCCCGCCAGCAGTGGGACGTTTTCAACCCAACTTGCGATGATGCTATTATTAATGTAAATTAACATCATATTTGATGAAAGCGAGGACTATCTCATGCGTACCACTGTCACTATCGACGATGCACTCTACGAAAAGGCCCTGGAAATGGCCGACCCAAATATGGACAAATCGGATATTTTCCGAGAAGCAATCAAGACATTCGTGCGCGTGCAGGCAGCCAAGCGTCTTGCAACTCTAGGCGGCATGATACCCAAGATTCAGGATGTACCGCGTCGCCGTGAGGAGCCAGTCGTGCAATGAGCGTACTCATCGACACCTCGGTGTGGATAGACCACTTCCGCAACGGAAATGATGCGTTGATTGACTTGATCGGGCTAGACCTCGCGCTGACTCACCCAATGGTCATACTCGAAATTGCGTGCGGGACCCCCCCAGCGCCACGCATCCAGACACTGGATAACCTTGGCCTTTTGCAACCTTGTAACCAGGCGAGCATGCGTGAGGTAATGGAATTCATCGAGCGGGAAAAACTGTATGGGCTTGGGTGTGGGTTGGTGGACATGACACTACTGGCATCCACACTCATTACACCAGGTGCTGAGTTGTGGACTCTTGACAAGCGCCTTGCGGACTTGGCTGGGCGCTTCGGCGTGGCCCATCCACCGACGCTGCATTAGGAGCCGCCACTGACCGCTTGCGCGACAAGCCTCGGTCGTCACCCTCTTTCAGAAAATTTTCTCCAAAAAACTTTACACCCTGTAGGATTTATGGTGCAATGACAACACTGGATCAGGAGAAGTCTCATGTTAGATATTCATAACGAACGCATCACCCAACCAGCGTATCACTTGAGCCATCCCTATCGCCATGCCTTGCGCCGTCCCATGCACCCAAAGACCCTGAAACA
>NZ_JPOQ01000452.1 GCF_000735045.1 Ferrovum myxofaciens | reverse complement strand
GACTTATTCAGACGCGACCAGCGAGGCATTGGCTTGGGGACTGCATGACGCATGGCCTACCGCCGGTTTGCTGTCCTCAGAGGCCGGTACCGTCTTCGGAGGGCACAGCATGGGCGGGGATTCGGTACTGAGAAACCTTGCGTTGCTGAATCAGTTGTGGGGAGCCGAAACAGTGCGGATTGACCGGCGCACTGCCCCATCATATATCCTCAAGGATGTGCGTTTGACGGTTGGCTTGCAGGTACAGGAGGCCGCTTTCAGATCGTTCCTCGAAAAGACCGGAACGCTTGCCCGAGGTTCGGGGTTCATGGCGCGGTTTTTGGTTTGTTGGCCGGGA
>NZ_JPOQ01000451.1 GCF_000735045.1 Ferrovum myxofaciens | reverse complement strand
AAGGATGTGCGTTTGACGGTTGGCTTGCAGGTACAGGAGGCCGCTTTCAGATCGTTCCTCGAAAAGACCGGAACGCTTGCCCGAGGTTCGGGGTTCATGGCGCGGTTTTTGGTTTGTTGGCCGGGATCAACCCAAGGGACGCGAACATTCAAGGAGGCCCCGGCGACATGGCCAGCGTTGGCCCGGTATCACGAGCGTATGACCGAACTACTCCAAAGACAGCGCGGGATCGTCAAAGGAATTATCCCAGGTATGGTCGATTTAAGTGATGAAGCCAAGG
>NZ_JPOQ01000450.1 GCF_000735045.1 Ferrovum myxofaciens | reverse complement strand
CCCCACAATCTCGATGTCATCCCCAACCTTCACTATCCCGCGCTCAATCCGACCCGTCACCACCGTCCCGCGCCCTGAAATGGAAAATACATCTTCCACAGGCATCAAAAACGGTCCATCAATCGCACGCTTCGGCTCAGGAATGTAAGTGTCCAACGCTTCCGCCAACTTCCAGATCGAGGGCTCTCCAATCTCCGACTGATCCCCTTCCAGCGCCTTCAACGCGCTTCCAATCACAATCGGCGTGTCATCCCCAGGAAAATTGTACTTCGAC
>NZ_JPOQ01000449.1 GCF_000735045.1 Ferrovum myxofaciens | reverse complement strand
CAAGAGTTTCTGTCGGGATAAGGGATTAAATCCATCCCGATTGATACGTTGGCAAGGGGTATTTCGCAATGGGATTTCCCCTGCCATCAGCCAGATGCAACCCGTAGGGTTTTTGGATCTGGGTACTCTGCCTGCCCCTGAACCTCAACCCCAAACAGGAATCCTTGAACTCAAACTCGATCTGGGTGGTGGGGTGGTACTGACCCTCACCAGAAACTGATGTTCTTTGCCGAAGCCAGGGTCCGGGTCTTCATCTATGGCCAACCCGTAGATGCCCGCA
>NZ_JPOQ01000448.1 GCF_000735045.1 Ferrovum myxofaciens | reverse complement strand
TTTTCCACGTCCCGTTCGCGTTAAAACAGAGCGGGTTCGTGGCACGTTTAGACCTGTCCATGGCACGTTGCAAGCGGCGGGTTTCTTTCCATGGCTGAACCACGGTGTCGCAGAATTTCACCAGCGCTGCGGAGTTGTCGCCGACCACAGCAACCGTGCTCGGACCGATGTCCAGACCAACGATTTCGCCACAAGCCTGCTCGTGCTTTGCCGGGGCGATGCCTTCCTGCATGAGTTGCACAAACCAGCGGCG
>NZ_JPOQ01000447.1 GCF_000735045.1 Ferrovum myxofaciens | reverse complement strand
TTATCGGGAAAGAGTTCGAGTTGGTCTGGATCGTGAAGTGGGGAGTCTGGGGTTTTGGCTCTGTGGTCGCCTTGCGCACAATGTGAGCGGCGAATCTGGGCGAAGCGTGCGCTCTCGAAGAAGAAGAAG
The DNA here is from genome assembly GCF_000735045.1 of Ferrovum myxofaciens. GTDB lineage: Bacteria > Pseudomonadota > Gammaproteobacteria > Burkholderiales > Ferrovaceae > Ferrovum > Ferrovum myxofaciens. The sequence continues at coordinate 269 of NZ_JPOQ01000447.1, read as the reverse complement.
GCCAGATCACTGAGGAATTCCCAGATGTGAGCGCAGGCCTCATCAGACATGGGGGCATGGAGCAGAAGAGCCGGAGGGTCGTCCGCGATCATGGGAGGAGTGACCTGACGGGTTTTTTTGGATTTAGTGGTCATGAATGTCACCCCTTGTGCGGTAACTCTTGCCATCAATGACGATGGTTTCGGCATGGTGCAAGAGACGGTCCAGAAGTGCGGAGGTCAGGGTGCTGTCGTTATTGAAGATACTGGACCAGTGTTTATATGTCCGGT
>NZ_JPOQ01000446.1 GCF_000735045.1 Ferrovum myxofaciens | reverse complement strand
TTCTTTCTTGCCATAGCGCAGAGCCCTGCCCTCCAGATCGAAAACATGGCCTCCGGCCCCCTCCACCACCGCCTGAGCCGCCGCCGTATCCCATTCGCAGGTAGGCCCCAAACGGGGATAGAGGTCAGCGCTGCCTTCGGCAATCCGACAAAACTTCAGGGAACTCCCCGCCTGAATCAACTCGTTGGGCTTGAAGCGCTGCGCAAATGCCAGGGTTTCTGGCGTCATATGGCTTTTACTCGCCACAATTCGC
>NZ_JPOQ01000445.1 GCF_000735045.1 Ferrovum myxofaciens | reverse complement strand
ACTACACTGGCGCAATTGCGCACCTTGAAACTGAATGGATTGGCCACCGGCCTTGAGGAACAACTGACCCAGTCGGGCATGGCCGGCATGAGCTTTGAAGAGCGCTTGGCACTGCTGATTGACCGGGAGGTCCACTACCGGACTGACCGCAGGCTGGTCCGCTTGCTCAAACAAGCCCATCTCAAGTATCCGCAGGCCGCCATCGAGGATATCAATGTCCGTCCCAGTCGGGGGATTGACCGCAGTGTGGTCA
>NZ_JPOQ01000444.1 GCF_000735045.1 Ferrovum myxofaciens | reverse complement strand
CATTCCAGTTGCCTTTTGAGATGGGAGATTTCTTCCTGTTGACGTGCATTGATGACCATCAAAACCGCGACTTGGTCGGTGGGTTTTTGTGCGGTTTCGAGGGCTTTTGACATGACATAATTGTACTACTAATCAATCGGTTATGTTGATTTTTCGGGCATATTTATGAATTATTTTCACCCTGATTTCAGGTGGCTGGCAGACGGGAATAGCGCTTGCGAAAGGATTTGGGTTCAACCCCCTCCAGCAGGAG
>NZ_JPOQ01000443.1 GCF_000735045.1 Ferrovum myxofaciens | reverse complement strand
TCAATCGGTTATGTTGATTTTTCGGGCATATTTATGAATTATTTTCACCCTGATTTCAGGTGGCTGGCAGACGGGAATAGCGCTTGCGAAAGGATTTGGGTTCAACCCCCTCCAGCAGGAGTTTGAGATGGGTCCAATCGGTTTCGGAAGAGCGGATCTGACCCCAGTCAGAGACAAACCTTCCAACTTCCAATTTTTTGCTCCACAGACAGAAACCGGAGCGATCCCAATACAAGACCTTGACCTGGTTGGCTCGCCGATTGATGAAGCAGAACAGGTGTCCGCTCAAGGGGTCCTGCTTCATTTCGTTGCGTGCCAGGGCATAGAGTCCGTCATAGGACTTGCGGGCATCTACAGGTTGACCGTAGATGAAGACCCGGACCCTGGCTTCGGCAAAGAACATCAGTTTCTGGTGAGGGTCAGTACCACCC
>NZ_JPOQ01000442.1 GCF_000735045.1 Ferrovum myxofaciens | reverse complement strand
CTGGTCCCAGCCATTGTTGACCCCCATGGTTACAGTAGTGGCATCCGTCAAAGCGTTCACGGCACGCACCCCCGTATGGGTAAAGGGGCTGTGGCCATAGAGGATGGAACGGGTAATGTTGGTATCCGCCACGCTGTTGGGGACTTCAACCCCCGACATGGAATTGAACTTCCCGCCGATCAGGGTCCAGGGTCCAGTGGCATATTGCATGTACGCCTGGGTGGGGTCAAAGTTCCCCCCTGAACCCATGGTGGAATTGTACGGGTTGAGATTATTTCCGGAACAGGCCCCGTAGGAACACAGATACCCCGCATTACTCCCGGCAATCAAATCCACCAGCCAGCCCATCCCCTCCTTGGGAGTTTGAGACATGGTGATGGAGGCCTGGTTGAGGCTGAAGGAATTTTTACTGGTATCAAACACCTGAACATTGGGATCAGGCATCTGGTTGTGGCCGATGTACCCGGCATCCAGATAGCCGGAGACATCGATGCTGGAGGCCTTGAACAACTTGGCA
>NZ_JPOQ01000441.1 GCF_000735045.1 Ferrovum myxofaciens | reverse complement strand
ACGCGCATCGCCAATGTCCGCAAAGACTTCCTGCACAAGACCACGACCACAATCAGCAAAAACCACGCGATTGTGTGCATCGAGGATTTGCAGGTACGGAATATGTCCAAGTCCGCAGCAGGCAGCTGCGATTCGCCAGGGCGCAATGTCAAAGCCAAATCTGGCCTGAATAAATCCATCCTCGATCAGGGGTGGTTCGAGTTCAGGCGGCAACTGGAATACAAGCAGGTTTGGCTGGGCGGCGACGTGTTGG
>NZ_JPOQ01000440.1 GCF_000735045.1 Ferrovum myxofaciens | reverse complement strand
TTTCTGAGGATTTCGAGTGCCCGACTCGATATTGGTACTCGGTGTTGCTGTTCGGCTTTCATCCTCTCGGCGGGAATTGTCCAAATTGCAGAATTCAAATCCACTTCAGCCCACGTCATTCCCCTCACTTCACCTGAACGTGCCGCAGTGAGTATTAAAAATTCCAAGATGGCTCGGGTGACATCATATCTTGTACGATTACGTACATGCTCCGCAATAAAGGACGGGATTACTCGCCAGGGCATAGCTGGTT
>NZ_JPOQ01000439.1 GCF_000735045.1 Ferrovum myxofaciens | reverse complement strand
GTCGGTGCTTCCGGCAAGGAGGATATCGCGCAGATACGGGAATTACACGGCAAGCATGGGAACAGTTGGCCCGGCCAGTGGCTGCGTCACCGTGGCCAAATCAAGGCGGCGGAAGTCTGGGAATCCTATCGGTAAAAGCGGAAACCGGGCGGAAAGCGTTTCGTCCGACGCGGCAGATTCGTTCAGGAAGTGATCAAGGAAATTCTCGGCGAGCATGAACTACATTTACGATCTCAATGCAAGTCGCTGCAACGCGATAGAAAACGATGTAGTTAGGATGGGCCACAATCTCGCGCATGCCCGGGACGCGCTCACTCTGTCGGTACAAGTACGGGTGTTCAGCGGCTGGAAGAATGGACTCTTCCAGTAGGCGTTTCATACGCCGGGCTGCCGGTGGATTCTCGAAAGCGATGTAACGGATGATTTGCGCCAAATCATCGCGGGCTGTAGCCCGCCAAGCGATGAGCAACAAATCACGTCCCCCGCAGTGCGGCCTCGGCTTCCTC
>NZ_JPOQ01000438.1 GCF_000735045.1 Ferrovum myxofaciens | reverse complement strand
ATCGATTCAATCGAAGATTCGACCTGGCAGCGATGGTGCCAAGACTTGCCGTGGCGCTCACGAGTGCAACTCCTTGTTCTGGAAAGAAACTGATGATGCGCACTGAGATAGAGACATAATCAGGTATTTCATTATTTAGACCAGAAATGCTCAATGTTTTAGATGTATCCATCTTTGTGTTTTCTTTGATCCATTCGCCATCCAATTCTGGTTCAAATTTGCTTATTTGTGCAGGCATGCGCAACTGTAAGTTTATGCATATCTTCTTAATAAGTGGAGTGCCGTCGGCAGCAGTCCAGTCGGAGTCATTTTGTTCACGCACAATAAGCAGGTCAATTTTATTTGTATCGGCTTTTGTTTTTGCACCGGCCCCCGGTGTCAGGGAAGATGTCGCGTCACCCGAGTTGATTTAATTTTGGACTGGGGGCGGAAAGTGAACGGAGATGAGCGGATATTCTGAGGAGCGCAAGACGGCGGTGTTGAGGAAATTATT
>NZ_JPOQ01000437.1 GCF_000735045.1 Ferrovum myxofaciens | reverse complement strand
GTTGCCATAAATCAGTGATCGATGGATACGGCAACGCTCAGGAAATGCATGCCAACGCACCAATGGCAAATCATTTCCCCGACCCGATGTTGCCTCCCGAACCAGAGGCCATCGGCCATCGGCCATCGGCCATCGGCCATCGGCCATTTTCTCTCAAAAACAAAAGATTAGTCAATGTTTTATACCATAAAAAAGATACCTTCCTCAGTCAGTCTATCACAGCAAAAAAAGCGAGGTTTTTCAAGGGTCGATAAACACTGACCACCAGAGTGGACAGTCACTGCGGCAGGTCAGGGAAGTTCTACCACTGCGCCCCAACTCAGAGGACCCTGCCTACGAATTACGGGGTTGCTGGGGAGTACCCATCAAAACACCCTGAACTTTTACAGAGAGTCACAATCGAACCCGCGTGTTCTGTTAGTCTGAAGTCTTTCCCCATTGCGAGGTTTGAAGATGGTACGTGTACTCTGGTCATTGGGGGTTCTCGGTTTAATGGTGTCTCTGAAGGGATGGGCAGCATTGGGAGGAAATGATCTGCAAGTGCCTCAGGAAGGGTTCCCATTAACCTCCTATGTCCCTGCCCACGCGGCTTCTGCCAGCCCCCCTGGAGGAATTCGTCAACAATCCGTTGAAACCTTGCAGCATGTGATCGTGACGGAATACTCCAGTCATGGCACCGTCTTTGCTCTGACTTGGTCAGGCCCCACCCTGCCTGACTCCAATATTTTTTTGGGTTCCTATTTTCCCCAGTACCAACAGTCTCTCCAGAACCTCCACCTGCGCCCGGGGTCCTACCGGACCCCCATCGCCCTCCATACGCCCGCTCTGGTCGTTCATGCCAGTGGTCACATGGGAGCCTATCAGGGCTCCGCCTACGCCCCGGCTCTGCTGCCTGCGGGTCTGGACCTCTCTCTTCTTGGAGTGGCCCCATGAAGACGCCTTCACTGAAATTTTTCCTTCGGGCACTGATCCCGGGGCTTTTCCTGGCTTTGACGGCTTGTGGTGGAGGGGGAGGGGGCG
>NZ_JPOQ01000436.1 GCF_000735045.1 Ferrovum myxofaciens | reverse complement strand
TCGGTCATAGCAGCGGACATGACGGGCGATGAGTTGTCCGTCGTAATAGGCACACAGGCGATCAGGATGGGCCTTGATGGTCAGACGGCGGTGTGCATAATCAGCGGGAACGGAGTAGTGGTTGGTCTCGACGGTAAAGCGGAACTGACTGTTGGCCACCAAACTGAGGGTGCGGGCATAGTCGTAAGGATTGGAATTGAGCGGGCGTAGGTGTGGTTTCTCTTCAATGAACAGATCACAGGGGCGTTGTCGT
>NZ_JPOQ01000435.1 GCF_000735045.1 Ferrovum myxofaciens | reverse complement strand
CAAACTCTGGGTGGCTCGGCAGTTGATCGAGTCGGTCAGAGGGAATGTCAGGGAAGCGCGTCTGCTGATCGATGCCTGGTTCATGCGCAAGAGTTTGATTCTGCCCTTGCTCGAACAGAGGGTACGTATCATTGGTCAGGTGCGACGGGATACGGCACTCTACCTGCCTCCGGAACCAGAACCGAAACGCCGGGGGCCGAAACGAAAATACGGGCAGCGGCTCGATGCAGCCATGCTGGATACATTGCCAGCG
>NZ_JPOQ01000434.1 GCF_000735045.1 Ferrovum myxofaciens | reverse complement strand
CGTAAAGACCATATCCAGCAAGGTTCGATTGCCACTTCTGATTCCGGAAAAAGGAGTCCCTGCATTGGCCGTATACATGTTGGTAATGGTCCCCGCCGGAATGATCCCCGCCCAGTCGAGGGAAGTGGGTACCGTTTCAGCCCCGCTGTATACATCGAACAACAGCGACGTATCCTTGGTAAAAGCCTCGTTGATGGCAAATTCCGCGGTCTTTGAGGAAGTCATGCCCGTCACCTGGTCCCAGCCATTGTTGACCCCCATGGTTACAGTAGTGGCATCCGTCAAAGCGTTCACGGCACGCACCCCCGTATGGGTAAAGGGGCTGTGGCCA
>NZ_JPOQ01000433.1 GCF_000735045.1 Ferrovum myxofaciens | reverse complement strand
GCCAGGAAACTCACATCGGCACGGCTGTTATCCAGAACGCCCTGGGGGGCCGGAGCGATCCCAATACAAGACTTTGACCTGGTTGGCACGCCGATTGATGAAGCAGAACAAATGTCCGCTCAGGGGATCCTGCTTCATCTCGTTGCGTGCCAGGGCATAGAGTCCGCCATAGGACTTGCGGGCATCTACAGGTTGACCGTAGATGAAGACCCGGACCCTGGCTTCGGCAAAGAACATCAGTTTCTGGTGAGGGTCAGTACCACCCCACCACCCAGATCGAGTTTGAGTTCAAG
>NZ_JPOQ01000432.1 GCF_000735045.1 Ferrovum myxofaciens | reverse complement strand
TTCCAAGGTGCCCAGTTCCAGAATTTTTCGATAGCATTTTAGCAATCGGGCATATTCCCTATCATCAAGGCATTTCTTCTCGCAATCAGAAACGCGCTTGTAGGTGGCCTGCAGCAGGCGTTTCATCCGGCGCGCCCATCGATAACGATTGGTCTCCACCACGAAAGTCAGTTCTCTCAACAGGTGCGAACCGCATAGGCCATGCCCGCAGTTTGAGTAACTGAAATAGGATGCCCAGCAATCATGGATAAGC
>NZ_JPOQ01000431.1 GCF_000735045.1 Ferrovum myxofaciens | reverse complement strand
ATGTTGATCATCATCCTTGCAATGATCAACCCACTTCTTCAATCGACCTCAGATTATTCGCTTCAGGCTCATTCCTCGTTGGAAATACAGCCATCCTTCAGGCTCATACCACATTGGATAAGGCTAGCAGGCGGGTCGGTGCGAAGAATGAGATAGAATCCAAAACAATTTTATCGTTTCTGGTGGCGGCAAGCCAGGATTTTGCGAGGCTTCGCTCCGTCCCTGCGAACTGCTTTTCCATGGTGGTGAGGTGCGGTTGCAAGCGACCTAAAGTTCGGGAGACCAAAGTCGACCAAAGGTCGGCTCAGACACAAACAGGAGTCTCCGTCCACGCAAGGCGATATTCGTAAAGCCGAGAACGCAAGCGCAGCAATACACGCGGAAGCCTGTTTGCCTGCTTAACTAGCCGTTTATGTGATTTGCGCCTATTATTTTAATCAAATAGGCTTTATTAATCTTGTCTTGCGGGATTACCATAACTTGCCTATTATGATGGTCGTTATCGTCCTCTCCGTAAAACTTCGGCGTTTACGCCGGAGATATAAGGAGAAATCTCTTGACTTACGCCTTAAATTCACTGTATAATGACTGTCATGTTGATTCAACGCGCCTATCGTTACCGATTTTACCCGACGCCTGATCAGGCCGATCAGCTTGCGCGATCGTTTGGTTGTGCGCGATGGATCTACAATTGGGGCTTGAAGGAGAGGTCGACT
>NZ_JPOQ01000430.1 GCF_000735045.1 Ferrovum myxofaciens | reverse complement strand
TGAATTACCAAGGCGGGTCTTGGTTTACCAAAGTCGCCTTGCATGACAATGGTTACAAAATCACCCCGCATCATTCCGTCCAGCCTTCCATGTCCGCCAAGGCTTCATCCATGAAGTGTTGCAGATTTGTATCGACCATGTCCGTCTGAGCGACGAGGCGGGACTGACGGCGGCATTCCTCAGCGAAGTCCGGCCGTCGTGTATCCGGCACCCAAATTTGAATCGGTCGCAGGCCAGCCATGCGCAACGTATC
>NZ_JPOQ01000429.1 GCF_000735045.1 Ferrovum myxofaciens | reverse complement strand
CGGGAAAAGACATCTTCTTGATAAAAATTCTCTGATCGCGAGTTTATACCGACCGTTTACCAAGCAGTGGCTCTATTACAACCGTCGATTCAACGAACGCGTGTACCAGATGCCACGGATTTTTCCGGACAGCGCAGCGGAAAACCGGGTGATCTGTGTGTCGGGCATTGGGGCAAGGAGTGGGTTTTCTGCGTTGATCGTGAATGCCTTACCAAATTTGCATACCCTGGATACAGGACAATGCTTCCCCCTGTACCTGTACGACGAGGGTGAACGGGTAGAGGAACCAGTAGAGTCCCGGATGGATAGCCTGTTTGGAGAATCACATCAGCCTGTGGCTCGTTCCCGTACCCGCCGTTATGCCCTTACCGATGAAGGGTTGGCGCATTTTGAGACAGCCTATCCGGGAGAGGCC
>NZ_JPOQ01000428.1 GCF_000735045.1 Ferrovum myxofaciens | reverse complement strand
ACCGGCCTGGGCAGATTTTCGCTCATAACCACGCGATTGGATTTAACTCGTTGATTTTTGCTACACGTTCTTGCAGAACGCAGCCGGAGAAAGAATTTAGATGCCCAGATCGAGCCCTTGGCCTAGCCCCTTGACCACATTAACAGGCTTAACTCTTTGATTTTGTTCCGATGCACAAATCTGTGCATCGCTATTTTCAATCTCTTCAATCAGATCAATTGTGGTTTTGGCTCTCAACCAGTGCCCCGGTCTGTGCCGCGCCTCACCCCCAGCGGCCCGGTGCAGATCGTTGATGCAGTACCGGTTCCAGAACACAACCCTGCCCGTACAGGCCGCGTATGGGTGCGTACGGGCCGCTTGTCCAGGTTCTGAGCCGTGTGTACCCGGCCATGGTCGGCGGCGCGTATAGACCTCCAAAACCGGCCGATCCGGGTAGCGTGGCCCTGCCGCCACACGTTCTTGCAGAACGCAGCCCAGAGGTGCCTTGGCGCACCAGTTCCCCGACAAGTTTTTCGCGGTCCCGCAACGTTTGTACAATCATACAAGCACGGCGGGTTGGATATGAGTCTTCCAAAAGTTACATTGCAAAAATTGGCGTTCGAATCCGGCTATACTGAGGACGCATTGCGGTCTAAAATAGCTCGCGGCGAGTTTGCCGAAGGCGTCCATTACATCAAGTCACCTGACGGACGTATACATTTTA
>NZ_JPOQ01000427.1 GCF_000735045.1 Ferrovum myxofaciens | reverse complement strand
CTGTACGGATATACAGTATGCTGACCTCTTGCGAAAACCGTTTGAGGTGAACCATGGCGATCAACAGTATCCAGTTTCAGAAGGGGTTGTCGATGAGTGAATTCATCGCGCACTATGGGCGTGAGGGCCAGTGCGAAGCCGCTTTCATCCAAGCACGCTGGCCGAACGGTTTCTGTTGTCCGCGCTGCCAGGCTCGGACGGCTTCGCAATTCCGCCGCGGCGGCCTGCTGACATGGCAGTGCGGTCATTGCCCACATCAGACCAGCCTGATTTCCGGAACGATGATGGAACACTCCCGACTGCCTTTTACCAAATGGTTCTTGGCGATCTACTTGATCACGCAGTCG
>NZ_JPOQ01000426.1 GCF_000735045.1 Ferrovum myxofaciens | reverse complement strand
TGATGGAACACTCCCGACTGCCTTTTACCAAATGGTTCTTGGCGATCTACTTGATCACGCAGTCGAAGACCAACATCGCAGCGCTCACGCTGCGCCGCCAACTCGGCATCTCGTGGCGGGCCGCCTAGCTGCTCAAGCACAAGATCATGGAAGCCATGCGCCAACGCGAGGCCACAAAGCCCTTGCAGGGCGATGTCCGTATTGATGACGCTTACCTGGGTGGCGAACTGACCGGTGGTCGCGCCGGCCGTGG
>NZ_JPOQ01000425.1 GCF_000735045.1 Ferrovum myxofaciens | reverse complement strand
TCGACCGGCCCAGACAGCCTTATATTCCAGTTGTCGGGCAATCTCACCAAATCCCGCATTCAGGACCGAACGGTTCAGGCCTGACTTGGCCTTGACGTTCGATCCGGGCTTGTCAGCACTTCCTTTTGCACTAGCCGTCATGCCACGCACATACAGGGATTCCATCGCAATCGTTTGGTTCTCGCGAACGATGGAGGTGGTGAGTTTATGCTGCCAGTCCTTGCGGACGTTGGCGGCATGTTCAGTGACGCGACCCACTTTCCAGTAGGCTTTG
>NZ_JPOQ01000424.1 GCF_000735045.1 Ferrovum myxofaciens | reverse complement strand
AAATTGAATTTCCTTACCCTGATGCTGGGTTTCAAGGCCAAGCCAGTCCACGAAGTTATCCATGTTTCTCAGGGCTAGATCATTGGCTTGAGTGAAAATGTCTGGCTGTTCTGGGTCGGTTCCTTGTCTATTTCTTCTATTGGTCTGTTGCAATGGAGTACTTATTTTGTTATAATGTTTTCGCATTTTACTTCATTTCCTAATTTTAAATGAAAGATACTGAGTTCCAGCTCAGTGGTTTCTGACATGCTGAGGAAAGCCCCCCAGCGTTCTTAGTTAGATCAATTCCAAGCGCTTAACCGAACCACGTTGAATCTGTGTCAGAGGAGTTCCCCCTATTTAACAGGCATGCCTGTCTAAAAACGGTCAAGCACTTGGCAACTTGATACGCATATTTCTATTTTAGGATGCAGTTGTTTGTAACTTGATAGTTGGACCAACATTAGGCGCAAATACCCAGTATGGTGTTGTGATTAATGGACCTCCTCACGCTGCTGAATCTTGGTCTGTAACCAGTCATTAATTTCACCCTCAACCCAACCGACAGCACGGGAGCCGAGCCCTACCGACTCAGGGAACTCACCTTCGCTCATGTACTGGTAGATGGTTGATCGGGAAAGCGCTGTACGATCCATCACCTGCGGAAGACGCAGGATTCTAGGATGCGGTTGTGACACATTTTCTAATTCCATAAGTTTCCTTTTTAATCAGTTAGTTAAAATTTACAGTCAATCGATTATGACGGAACAATCTTCATCGACTGCAAGGTAAAATTTTGACTGACCGACTACAAAAAGACAATTTTCGGGCAATAGAATATAACCTAGTAAAATCAAATAATTATGAGATATTTTGCCCGATCGGGCAGATTTGTTTCGGGCAGGCTGGTTTTTTTGGGTGTCATCAGCGTAAGCGGTAAGCCAGCGGCGTTGTATTTTCCCGGATAATTTTTCTGCATGTCATCAGCAACTTGAAATTGGGCCAAAAGCAGCAGTTTGAAATTGGAAGTCAAGTCGGCTAAGGAGGGGTGATATTTATTGTGACTGTCACATAATCCAGCTTCACCGAACCCTCAACTTCCCGATTCTTTCAGTGATATCGTCGCCGTAACTTTATGATCATGTTTTGCGAGGTGGGGCTTTGCCCCATCCCTGCGAACTGCTTTTCCTCTGGGAGGGCATGGTCA
>NZ_JPOQ01000423.1 GCF_000735045.1 Ferrovum myxofaciens | reverse complement strand
ATCACCATATAACGGAAACAAAGACGTACAGGAACCGCTTTACCACCTTCGGGTCCTGGAAATTCTGGAGATGCGCCAGAAAATTGTTCTTTGACCATCCGGGTGAACTCTGGTCGTCGCGATACACAAACAACCTAACCGAAAGCGTTCGATCAGTTTCGGCAGCGCTGGCAGCGTTGTCGGCAACGGAGTCACGATCCGTCGTCCACTGATAGACCGTAAGCGGGCCCATTAGGCAATAAATCTCATGGAC
>NZ_JPOQ01000422.1 GCF_000735045.1 Ferrovum myxofaciens | reverse complement strand
CCACCGGGGTCACAGTGACCCGCCTGATCGAGGAGCACAAGCATCCAGAACACGGTTATCGGGCCTGCCTGGGGTTACTGTCTCTGGCCAAACGCTATGGCAAATTACGACTGGAAGCCGCCTGTGTTCTGGCTCTTCAGATCGGTACCTGCAAATACCGCCATGTCCGCGACATTCTGGTCAATAACCGCGACCAGATCGCTCACTCCCCCGCAACCGAATGGATCAGCCCGGATCACCCCCATGTGCGGGGCCCGGCTTACTACCAATAGGACACAAGATCATGATGATGCAGACTACACTGGCGCAATTGCGCACCTTGAAACTGAATGGATTGGCCACCGGCCTTGAGGAACAACTGACCCAGTCGGGCATGGCCGGCATGAGCTTTGAAGAGCGCTTGGCACTGCTGATTGACCGG
>NZ_JPOQ01000421.1 GCF_000735045.1 Ferrovum myxofaciens | reverse complement strand
AGAGGGGAGCAGTCCCCATGCCTCCAAGGGCGAGTCTATCAGGCGTGGAGCGAATCCCAGGTGATCGAGACGGTGGATCATCATTTCGGTACTCCACAGACGGGAGGGAGCGGGTTCAAAAAGAAGTGTGGGAGGCATGGACTTGTGGACCCAATTGGGATACATTGCGCGAAGGAATCAATGTAAAGGATTCTAACTCTGTTTTGTCGGTTTTAATACTCTTTAGACGATGAATATGACCCGTGAGTGCAGACAGCAAGACGAACCGGTAACGCAGGGAGCGAAGATGGCGGTGTTGGACATCGTCAAGCGGTCGGGATGGGCTA
>NZ_JPOQ01000420.1 GCF_000735045.1 Ferrovum myxofaciens | reverse complement strand
AATCGGCCCATGCGCAGCAAAGTTCCAGAATCTTTAGTTGACACTCCACCGGGGTCATCGTTCCCCTTGGTACCAGTAGGGTGAATGTCCCAACGCCGCGCCGCACCACGCGAATTTCAACGTCAGAATTATCATCGCTCGGCAACACAACCTCAATGGCGTAATTCAGGGCAGGCTTCTCGTCCAACTGCGCCCAGAGGCGATCACGCCACGGCTCAATGTTGATTGCTGGCGGACTGAACGCCTTGACTGG
>NZ_JPOQ01000419.1 GCF_000735045.1 Ferrovum myxofaciens | reverse complement strand
AGAGGCGATCACGCCACGGCTCAATGTTGATTGCTGGCGGACTGAACGCCTTGACTGGTTTCGGTTCGCATGGTGTTGCCGCGGTGCCATCAGGTCGTCCGTCCAGAACTTCGCTCATCAATGCCGGTGGGGAACAGTAAACCTCGAATGATTTCCGGCCGGGTTCGGTCACAAACCAGCAGCGCGCTTGTTTCTGAAGGTTTGCTACTGCTACACCTGCTACTTTTGCTACATTTACCCCTTTTCCACCCTGAAGCG
>NZ_JPOQ01000418.1 GCF_000735045.1 Ferrovum myxofaciens | reverse complement strand
CACGGTTGCTGTGGTCGGCGACAACTCCGCATCGCTGGTGAAATTCTGCGACACCGTGGTTCAGCCATGGAAAGAAACCCGCCGCTTGCAACGTGCCATGGACAGGTCTAAGCGAGCCACGAACCCGCTCTGTTTTAACGCTAACGGGACGTGGAAAAAAGGCCAGAAGTTCACACCATCGAAACGTTACACGGCAATCCGCACCGAATATGCGGAAGTAGAACGCAAGCTGGCGGCTGAGCGCAAACGCGCCCACGGCGAGCTTGCC
>NZ_JPOQ01000417.1 GCF_000735045.1 Ferrovum myxofaciens | reverse complement strand
TTCTTTCTTGCCATAGCGCAGAGCCCTGCCCTCCAGATCGAAAACATGGCCTCCGGCCCCCTCCACCACCGCCTGAGCCGCCGCCGTATCCCATTCGCAGGTAGGCCCCAAACGGGGATAGAGGTCGGCGCTGCCTTCGGCAATCCGACAAAACTTCAGGGAACTCCCCGCCTGAATCAACTCGTTGGGCTTGAAGCGCTGCGCAAATGCCAGGGTTTCTGGCGTCATATGGCTTTTACTCGCCACAATTCGC
>NZ_JPOQ01000416.1 GCF_000735045.1 Ferrovum myxofaciens | reverse complement strand
TCAATCGGTTATGTTGATTTTTCGGGCATATTTATGAATTATTTTCACCCTGATTTCAGGTGGCTGGCAGACGGGAATAGCGCTTGCGAAAGGATTTGGGTTCAACCCCCTCCAGCAGGAGTTTGAAGTGGGTCCAATCGGTTTCGGAAGAGCGGATCTGACCCCAGTCAGAGACAAACCTTCCAACTTCCAATTTTTTGCTCCACAGACAGAAACCGGAGCGATCCCAATACAAGACCTTGATCTGGTTGGCTCGCCGATTGATGAAGCAGAACAGATGTCCGCTCAAGGGGTCCTGCTTCATTTCGTTGCGTGCCAAGGCATAGAGTCCGTCATAGGATTTGCGGGCATCTACGGGTTGGCCATAGATGAAGACCCGG
>NZ_JPOQ01000415.1 GCF_000735045.1 Ferrovum myxofaciens | reverse complement strand
CAACGGTCAGCGCGTGTACTACAAGGATTTGGCGGCGCGCCTCAAGGGTCTGAAACAGGACCCTGAAACATCATGGTTGAGTGAAGTGTCGTCGGTCGTCCTGCAGCAATCGCTTCGTCACCTGGACACGGCTTTTACAAAATTCTTCAAGAAGGAATCGGGTTATCCCACGTTCAAGTCTCGCCGGGACAACCAGTCGTGTTCGTACATGCCAAACGCCTTTGCTTTTCGTGAAGGAAAGTTGACGCTGGCCAAGCATGAAACTCCTTTGGATATTTGCTGGAGTCGT
>NZ_JPOQ01000414.1 GCF_000735045.1 Ferrovum myxofaciens | reverse complement strand
ACCGTGAGGCTTGATCCTATAATCGCAGGCATCTGCGAGTTCGTGAAAACAATCAATCCAGTAACTTTACTTCAATCCAGTTTGTGCGTGCCGACGCGTTTTTTGTTTGGCGGCCATAGCGTCTTGGACCCACCCCTTCCCATCCCGAACAGGGACGTGAAACGAGACAGCGCCGATGATAGTGTGGATTACCCATGCGAAAGTAGGTCACCGCCAGACACCCTACCCGTTCCTTCTGCTTCACAGAAGAAACACCAAAAAAAGCACAGTCCCCACGGACCGTGCTTTTTTTTTGGCCCGTATCTCTGT
>NZ_JPOQ01000413.1 GCF_000735045.1 Ferrovum myxofaciens | reverse complement strand
CTCTGACGGCAAAGTTTCGCCCGAAGTTCAGGCAATCATGAGCAGCATGCTCATGATTGTCGAACTTATCCTTGCCATTTTTTTGGAGCGCACCACCAAGAAGAATAGCGCTAACTCCAGCATTCCCCCCTCGCAAACCGACAAGGACAATTCGTCGCTCACCGATCCGGGCAGCAAGGGCAAAGGTAAGAAGGCCGACGGTGAAACGGTGAAGAATCGGCGCACAATCGAAACACTGACCATCGTACCGGTC
>NZ_JPOQ01000412.1 GCF_000735045.1 Ferrovum myxofaciens | reverse complement strand
TCGGTGAATCTAGCATCCTCACCAAAAAAAACAAATTCTTTACTGAGGTGATTGTCGAATTCATAAATTGAGCCGACTATGTCGCCGATTATTGCGCCTAACATACTGGTCCTTAATATAATTTAAAACTTTGTTGGTGGAATCTGTGAGTAATTGTAGCCGGCTTTCAACCTGAATTTCCATCTTCAGACGACTTCGTGATAAATCGATAGAACTTCTTGCATGAGGTATCACCTAAGGCGTCTCGCTCCCGTGATTTGAGGCCAGATGAGTGAACCACCGTCTTCTTCGAGTAGCGTAAAGGTTACTT
>NZ_JPOQ01000411.1 GCF_000735045.1 Ferrovum myxofaciens | reverse complement strand
GGATGGGTGTAAACCAGAAGTTTCATGCCGGATTCCCGGGCCATGTAATCCCGAAAGAGGTACATCTCCTGGAATTTCCAGCGCGTATCGACATGGAGTAGTGGAAAAGGGGGCGTGGCAGGGTAAAATGCCTTGCGGGCCAGATGCAACATGACGCCGCTGTCCTTGCCGATGGAATACAGCATGACGGGGTTATCGGCTTCTGCCACGGCCTCCCGAATGATATGGATGCTTTCTGCTTCCAGGCGTTGCAGGTGTGGATTGATTTGATGAGATGAACGGAGGGGGCGGCTCTGCGAATCCAGGTCGAGTACCGGAGGGTAGGGCAACAGGTTCCATCCAGAAGCCGTTGTACTCTGTCGACAAAGGGGAACCAGGGAGCCATGGGGAAATACCGTGAAAG
>NZ_JPOQ01000410.1 GCF_000735045.1 Ferrovum myxofaciens | reverse complement strand
GGTGCGACTCAACTCATCCTGAAATCGGCTGAAAACGGGTAAATCAGCCACTTTTGGTACAGGAAACTGGTGTAGTTGCCCGGTTAAAAGTGGCTTTTAAAAATATTCAGGGCGTTTGAGTCCACAACTGCCTGGGTGGCAGGTCGAAGAGATATTTGCATAGCCTTTGTCGTAGCTTAACCGGGCTCGTCCAACAAACGGTTCAGGTCGTGGCTCGCTTCGCGATCACGACCTAACCTTATTCGTTAGGCTTTGGCAGGTAGCATATGCATAGCCGTGGCAGGTCGTCAATTGGACGCCAAGTCCGGGATGCCCCAACAATCTCGCCTCTCTGCGCGGCTAGGCAGGGTCCACGATTTGACAAATTTCGGCATGAGTGGCAGTGACGCAGATCGCCGGCAACCTTGAACCTTGGCCCCGCTTTTTCCAGAAACCAGTGTCGTGCTTGCTGGTCGCTCTGGCATTGATTGAGCACGTTGGCAATCTTCAACGAGTCAGTTTCACCAATCAAGCTCAGCCATCCTTTGATTGCCCGCTCTTGATCTGGCGTCATTGGCCCGACAGGGGCTTGAACCCAAGAGTCCTTTGATGGCTCGATTAGCGTTGCCTGCGGATAACAAACCTCCATTTCAGCAGAACTTGCCGGTGGTCTTACAACAACTTGCAGGGGGGGCAGATCGGGAAAGTGAACAGTCCACCATACGGACGGCCCGCTTACCATTTTCTCGGACTGTGACAGGCGGTCGTCAGAACCGGCAATTTCTGCGGATTCGTTTATGTGTGAACTGCCAAAACTTACCGAAGGTGGGTATTCACCAGAAAATAGGGTTTTTGGCGGTTTTGACAGTGTCTGTACAAAAGGTTTTTCCAAAACGGCATCAAGATTTCTACGAGGCGACTGTGGGCTATTCGAAGGATCAATTTCGACAATTTCCCTTGTGTGGTCACCGTCATTACTGCCAAAAGCGGGATAAGGCAGTTTTGACAGTGCTTGCACAGGTGGTTTACCTATAATTAATGTAACTGCTCGCCCCTGCAAAAATAATTGAAAAAGTGCTTGACAGGTTTTTGGGTGCTCAAGGCGAGCAGTTGACGACTTGGGCATATTTGCCACAGCAGTGCAGTTTTAAGCGCCGCCAATT
>NZ_JPOQ01000409.1 GCF_000735045.1 Ferrovum myxofaciens | reverse complement strand
TCCACGCGATAGATCTGGCCGATCAGATTCAGCGCAATTTCAGCACGCTCTGGTTCCACGCCGCGGGCATTATGAAACTTGCGTCTGCTGTGAACCCAGCATTGGGCATGGGTCAATCCCAACTGGATTGCATATTTGGCATAAGCCCCATAGCCATCCGTCAACAGGACTGCATCTGCTGGGGCATGCTCACTCTGGAGGGCCTGGGCCACCCGCTTATGCTGGCGATCCGGGTAGAACAGGAAACAGATTT
>NZ_JPOQ01000408.1 GCF_000735045.1 Ferrovum myxofaciens | reverse complement strand
GGAACCTTGTTGCTACTGAGCGGATGTTCAATATTTCAGAAAAATGACATACCGGACCCGAACGTCAGTAACACCGCATCAACGAATCTTAAGGATGTGGCGGATGCTGTTTATAACGAGTTGCGACAAATTAACGCGCCGGCTCCGGTACCGAGAGTGAATCCAGAATCCGTTCATGGATGCTCTACCCGCCTGGTGTCAATTGACCTGGATGGCGATGTAATGTTGCTGATCGACGATATGGTAAAAGCAAAGTATTGTCAGGTTCGGGTGGTTGG
>NZ_JPOQ01000407.1 GCF_000735045.1 Ferrovum myxofaciens | reverse complement strand
GAGAGTGAATCCAGAATCCGTTCATGGATGCTCTACCCGCCTGGTGTCAATTGACCTGGATGGCGATGTAATGTTGCTGATCGACGATATGGTAAAAGCAAAGTATTGTCAGGTTCGGGTGGTTGGCAAAAAACCTCCTCAGGACATTGTTCTGTCTTTGCATTATAAGGTGAAACCCTTGTGGACGGTCCTTGAGGACGCGGGGGTGCAAATGGGAAACCTCGGGTCTATCTCGGTCGGAGAGAATTCGGTGGTGTTTGACTTTACGCCTGGGGTCCAGAAGTAATGGATAAACATCCTTCTTCTAATATGAAGTACGCGGTGGTTCGTTCAAGACTGGCAAAATGCGCCGTTCTTTCCGCTGGGATCGTTTTCGGTTTTTCGGCTTTTTCGGCGGATGACACATCGCTGACCGATCTGGTCAACTTCAAGGTTTC
>NZ_JPOQ01000406.1 GCF_000735045.1 Ferrovum myxofaciens | reverse complement strand
CACACGAATCGCAACGCTGGATTGACAAGCAGTTGCAGAAACTGGTGCCGGGCGAGTATTTCATGGTCACCTTCACCTTGCCAGCCGAGTTCCGCCAGTTGGCCTGGCACCACCAGCGCGAGCTGTACGAGCTCATTATCCGTAACGCCTGGGCCACGGTGAACACGTTCAGCCAGAACGACAAAAAACTGCGTGGAACCACCGGCGCGGTGACGGTGTTGCATACCCACAACCGCCGTCTGGATTTCCACCCGCACGTGCATCTGGTGATGCCCGCCGTGGCGTTTGATGCCAGGCAGCGGTTGTGGCGCAACAAGCGCAGCGGTTTTCTGTTCGACCATAAGGCGCTGGCCAAAGTGTTCCGAGCCAAGATGCTGGAGAGTATCCGGCAGGCCGGGCTCCAACTGCCCCGCAGCTATCCTGCCGAGTGGGTTGTCGACTGCAAGGCGGTGGGAACAGGGCAGAAGGCCCTGGTGTATCTGGGGCGCTATTTATATCGGGGCGTGCTGCCCGAAAAAAATATCGTGTCGGATCAGAACGG
>NZ_JPOQ01000405.1 GCF_000735045.1 Ferrovum myxofaciens | reverse complement strand
GGAAACCAAGCGTAGCAGGAGAATTCGCCACAGCAGGCAGGACTGGCAGGGGTTCGTGTCCGAGTTTCTGACCAGTGGTCAGGACTGCAAGAGTTTCTGTCGGGATAAGGGATTAAATTCATCCCGATTGATACGTTGGCAAGGGGTATTTCGCAATGAGATTTCCCCTGTCATCAGCCAGATGCAACCCGTAGGGTTTTTGGATCTGGGTACGCTGCCTGCCCCTGAACCTCAACCCCGGACAGGAATCCTTGAACTCAAACTCGATCTGGGTGGTGGGGTGGTACTGACCCTCAC
>NZ_JPOQ01000404.1 GCF_000735045.1 Ferrovum myxofaciens | reverse complement strand
GTCGAAGTACAATTTTCCTGGGGATGACACGCCGATTGTGATTGGAAGCGCGTTGAAGGCGCTGGAAGGGGATCAGTCGGAGATTGGAGAGCCCTCGATCTGGAAGTTGGCGGAAGCGTTGGACACATACATTCCTGAGCCGAAGCGCGCGATTGATGGACCGTTTTTGATGCCTGTGGAAGATGTATTTTCCATTTCAGGGCGCGGGACGGTGGTGACGGGTCGGATTGAGCGCGGGATAGTGAAGGTTGGGGATGACATCGAGATTGTGGGG
>NZ_JPOQ01000403.1 GCF_000735045.1 Ferrovum myxofaciens | reverse complement strand
CGGTACCTTGTAGCGTAAGCTATGGGGATCGTTGATAGCTTTGGTGTAATGAAACAGAGGCATCCCAGCAGAGAAATCTGACTGATGCGATGCGTTGGGTGACTGGATTATGCCTGTACCACCCCGTAGGGGTGGCAAGCAAGTTGGTGACGAAGGTTGCATGGAGTAACTGAACTTTAGACATTCGCGGGTTTTTCCAAATACCGAAGGCACCCATCTGCGCGATAAATATTTTCAAAAAAATGCAAAAAACACTTGACATGAAATCCGATTTGCGAGGTCGCTGCGCTAC
>NZ_JPOQ01000402.1 GCF_000735045.1 Ferrovum myxofaciens | reverse complement strand
GGTTGTCGCTGTGCGCACAAGGTGAGGCATGGCGTACGGGAAGTCCGATAAATTGGATGCGCATCCACTGACCGAAAAGTCCCGCCGTGATCATTGCTCCCTTGCGCCAGGGCGCGATTTCCATCAGCGGGAAGGATTCCCACAGTTTCAGGGCGAGCAATTGGGTCAGTGCATAGGCCGTGGAACGAATCTGCATCCACAGTTCCAGAGCCCCCTTCGATTGTTGCCACAGGTTCGTCACCCCCCACCATCGCTTC
>NZ_JPOQ01000401.1 GCF_000735045.1 Ferrovum myxofaciens | reverse complement strand
GTCCTGCCATCTTGATCCGCAGAAAATCCCGTACTGCTCCCGGACTGTTCAGAAATGATTCTGCTTTCCGGATTCTCGAAGCCAGAATATCCAGTGCCTTCTGAATGACCCCATCCTCGATTTCTGCCCCATAAGGGGGAAGGTCTTCCGTCTGTACCACACATGCGGTTTGGTGAGTGTCGGCCTTTATCTGTCTGGATTTTCTGGTTTTGGTGATTGCGTCCATGCTGTTTCTCCTTGTTGTCGGGTTGTTTCATGCGTTTTGGAGCCGTGTCGCAGAGCGCAAGGAGAAGAAAGCAAGGAGAGAACGGAATGGCCCGAAGTCAAAAAATGGTGCGGCCAGCGCGCAGGGTTACCGAGCACTGCCACGGT
>NZ_JPOQ01000400.1 GCF_000735045.1 Ferrovum myxofaciens | reverse complement strand
GCAAGGAGAAGAAAGCAAGGAGAGAACGGAATGGCCCGAAGTCAAAAAATGGTGCGGCCAGCGCGCAGGGTTACCGAGCACTGCCACGGTTTTTTGATGGAGCCGGAACGGTTGGCTTGAAGTGAATGACGCTTTCGGAACTTGGGAACACACGGCCACTGCATGAAATACAGACACAAAGGGATGGCGCAGATACCGGTTAAAACCGGGAAATTCAGACTGGGCTACAATACGATCTTGAAAATCAATCAGGAAAGATCGCCAGAGGCATCATGAAGCCTTCCTTAGCACTCGCCTCCAATCGGGATGCCATCCGTCGCGTGGTAGCGATGCACCGCGCCAGCAATCCTCGCGTATTCGGCTCTGTTATTCGCGGCGACGATACCGAGGATAGCGATCTGGATATTCTGATTGACCCAACTCCGGAAACTTCACTGTTCGACATAGGGGCTATCCGCCACGAACTGCTCCAACTCCTTGGCGTGCCCGTGGATGTGCTGACGCCGAAAGCGCTGCCCGAAAACTTCCGGGCCACTGTGCTGGCTGAAGCTGTGCCCGTATGAAAAAGCTCGACCAGCAGCGTCTGGCCGACTATCTGGGCCACATTCTGGAAGCGATTGGGCGCATCGACCGCTATACCGAAGACATGAGTGAAGTGGCTTTTCTGGAAGACGAAATGACTCAGGACGCCGTGATCCGAAACTTCGAGATAATCGGTGAGGCCAGTCATAACATCGAGGTGCACTACCCGAAGTTCGCATCAGATCACCCTGAGTTACCCTTGGCATTCGCTTATCAAATGCGCAATGCTGTGTCACACGGGTACTTCAAGGTGGATTTGGAAATTGTCTGGAAAACCCTTCAAAACGATCTTTCCGAACTATACCAACAGGTCCAAGGGGTTCTGGCAGACCTGACGCGCGAGAATAGCGGGCCAACCTAAAATCTTTTCGGGGTCAAAGGGCTGGATTGCGGGGTCCAGGTAGTGGGCGGCGAATCGCCTTGATATTGCGTGGTCATAGCCCACTTGGCCATGTGACCACCGGGAATGCTGGGTTGGCGTTGCTTCGTCGCTCATTGAAAATCTCCATGGATTTTGGCCATCATCTCTGCGAGGTAAGCAGTTTTGCGCAGGGCCACAGCGATTTCTTTCAGGTTGTGACCCTGGTCCAGAAGTGGCTG
>NZ_JPOQ01000399.1 GCF_000735045.1 Ferrovum myxofaciens | reverse complement strand
GCGGTGTGGAATTTCTGCACAAAATCCTGCTGCATATTCTCCCGAAGGGATTCAGACGGGCGCGCAACTTCGGCTTTCTGCACCCCAACAGCCGGCTGGTCAAGCTGGTGCAGCTGATTAAACGGGGGTTTGTTCCACCGCCCAAACCGCGTCCGGTGCCTGGCTGTCCGTGTTGCGGAAAACCGATGCGCATCGTGCGTACGCGGGTGAAATACGCAGGTGATGCATTACCCAGCTTGGCATCGATTCGGGA
>NZ_JPOQ01000398.1 GCF_000735045.1 Ferrovum myxofaciens | reverse complement strand
GGGGTTCACCCAGAACGATTTATAGTGATAATGGCTCCGCCATGATCTCCGGCGAATTCACTGCCGGCCTGCATCATTTGGGCATTCTGGCGCTCAACACGCGCCCGCGCAGCGCCTGGATGAATGGCAAGCAGGAGACCCTCTGGAATCGGGTGGAAAGTCGTCTGATGGCCATGCTTGATGCGATTCCCAATCTGACCCTGGCTCAACTCAACGAAGCCTCCTTTGCCTGGGTCGAACACGAGTATCAAGT
>NZ_JPOQ01000397.1 GCF_000735045.1 Ferrovum myxofaciens | reverse complement strand
GCGACTGGGCTTTGCGCATCGCGTGGTGATCGCACCCAAAGGCAAGGCGGGCACGGAGATCGAGCCCTTCCGCTGGCTCAATGTGGTGCTGGGCAACCTCAAGACCGCGCTGAGTGGAACACATCATGCCTTTAATTTCCGAAAATACGCCGGTCGATACCTGGCAGAGTCGCAGTATCGATTCAATCGAAGATTCGACCTGGCAGCGATGGTGCCAAGACTTGCCGTGGCGCTCACGAGTGCAACTCCTTGTTCTGGAAAGAAACTGATGATGCGCACTGAGATAGAGACA
>NZ_JPOQ01000396.1 GCF_000735045.1 Ferrovum myxofaciens | reverse complement strand
CCGCCAACTCGGCATCTCGTGGCGGGCCGCCTGGCTGCTCAAGCACAAGATCATGGAAGCCATGCGCCAACGCGAGGCCACAAAGCCCTTGCAGGGCGATGTCCGTATTGATGACGCTTACCTGGGCGGCGAACTGACCGGTGGTCGCGCCGGCCGCGGCTCCGACAACAAAGTGCCGTTCGTCGCGGCCTTGGAAGTGCACAACGGAAAGCCCATGCGGGTGCGATTTGACCCGGTGAAGAACTTCTCGTTTGCGGCGTTGAAGCCCTGGGCCAGCATTGCACTTGCTCCGGACTGCACCGTGACCTCCGATGGAC
>NZ_JPOQ01000395.1 GCF_000735045.1 Ferrovum myxofaciens | reverse complement strand
CACAGGCGCAGCCAAGGCAACCGCTGTGGCCAGGTTCTTCCCCTTCCGATCCTGGCGCTTCCATGCCGGAAGTTGAGTTCCATAGGCTTCGGCCCATTTCTCCGCGATGCCACCCACCTTCTCGGCAGGGACGATGAAACTGGTCCAAACGGTATAGCCTCGAATGAAGTGAAACAAAACAGCCTTCAGCGCCGGAGTGATGTCATCGTAGATCTTCATGGGTGTTCCCCAAAATAAATCAGATACCTACTTAACGTATCAAGAGCCCATACGATGACAACAATTCAAATTTAT
>NZ_JPOQ01000394.1 GCF_000735045.1 Ferrovum myxofaciens | reverse complement strand
ATGGGCAGCGACGGTCTGGGTGTCCGGGGCAGGAGGCGGAGTATTGCCTTCCCCACCCAGGTCACTGAAGGCCAGTTGGAGGCTGTATAGGTCGGGGTTGCGGCGTTCCGACTTCTGACCGAAAAGGTGGCATCTGAACCATTCCAGTTGCCTTTTGAGATGAGCGTTTTCCGCCTGAAGCAAAGAATTTGTGTGAGTCAAAACCGCGACTTGGTCGGTGGGTTTTTGTGCGGTTTCGAGGGCTTTTGACATGACTGAATTGTACCATTAATCAATCGGTTATGTTTATTTTTCGGGTATATTTTTCAATTATTTTTGCCCTGATTTCAGGTGGTTGGCAGACGGGAATAGCGCTTGCGAAAGGATTTGGGTTCAACCCCCTCCAGGAGGAGTTTGAAGTGGGTCCAATCGGTTTCACAGGAGCGAATCTGGCTCCAGTCCGAGAAGAATCTTCCCTGCTCCAGGCGTTTGCTCCACAGGCAGAAACCGGAGCGATCCCAATACAAGACTTTGACCTGGTTGGCACGCCGATTGATGAAGCAGAACAGGTGTCCGCTCAGGGGATCCTGCTTCATCTCGTTGCGTGCCAAGGCATAGAGTCCGTCATAGGATTTGCGGGCATCTACAGGTTGACCGTAGATGAAGACCCGGACCCTGGCTTCGGCAAAGAACATCAGTTTCTGGTGAGGGTCAGTACCACCCCACCACCCAGATCGAGTTTGAGTTCAAGGATTCCTG
>NZ_JPOQ01000393.1 GCF_000735045.1 Ferrovum myxofaciens | reverse complement strand
CACAGGCGGCTTCCAGTCGTAATTTGCCATAGCGTTTGGCCAGAGACAGTAACCCCAGGCAGGCCCGATAACCGTGTTCTGGATGCTTGTGCTCCTCGATCAGGCGGGTCACTGTGACCCCGGTGGTCGGGCCAATGCTTTCACCCCAGTGAATCAGACGCTGGGGTGTCCATTCCCTATGGGCCCGGTGGGCCGCGGGCATATGCTCGGCGAGGGTGGTGAATCCACCGCGTTGATCGGAGCGAGCATGACTGGCCACCCGTTGC
>NZ_JPOQ01000392.1 GCF_000735045.1 Ferrovum myxofaciens | reverse complement strand
CCCCTGATCGGTGCGTCCGGCTTTGACTGGAGTTTCATCCATGGTGATGACCCGAGAGGTGCGAATGGATTCCAGTTGAGCCTGGTGAATGGGGCGCAGCAGTTCCAGGGCAGCGTGAGTGAGTTGTTTTGGGTGCCCTCATTTCTGCGAACAACGTGGTCGCGATAATGGAACGGATTGGGGTGCGAGTGGTAGTCATTATGATGCCTCCTTGTGATCTTGAATGTAGAATGACCGGATGTCGTTGTCGAGGTGGGTTAACGATAACCTGAATCCGTGTTCGAAGCCCTTAAAAACATATACAACCGTTTGAATTAATGAGATAATTAGTCATATTCTTTCTTCACCCAAACGAACATGGCACACTTTGAAGTCCGGCAATCCGAGAAACT
>NZ_JPOQ01000391.1 GCF_000735045.1 Ferrovum myxofaciens | reverse complement strand
CATCGTGCAGCGTTATGTCGAAATCTCGGGCCAATTCAAACGCGTCATCTCGGTCGTCAAAGTCCGCGGCAGCCAGCACAGCAAGGACATCCGGTTATACGACATTACCAACGAAGGCATTGTATTTGGGGAGGCTTTATCTGCGTACATTGGAATCATGACCGGTAGCCCGACCGGGGATCTTGTGGCATAGATGAATGAGGGAGCTGTAATGAATAGAAATGATGAGGATGGCGTTTCTGATACTGGAGATCCAGGTTCACGG
>NZ_JPOQ01000390.1 GCF_000735045.1 Ferrovum myxofaciens | reverse complement strand
GCAAGGAGAAGAAAGCAAGGAGAGAACGGAATGGCCCGAAGTCAAAAAATGGTGCGGCCAGCGCGCAGGGTTACCGAGCACTGCCACGGTTTTTTGATGGAGCCGGAACGGTTGGCTTGAAGTGAAGGACGCTTTCGGAACTTGGGAACACACGGCCACTGCATGAAATACAGACACAAAGGGATGGCGCAGATACCGGTTAAAACCGGAAAAGACAGACTTGACTACCTGATTTTCGGGAAACGCGACAACGGTCGCGCCACCTTTTAGAATCCTTTGGGTGTCAAAGGGCTGGATTGCGGGGTCCAGGTAGTGGGCGACGCATCACCTTGATTTTTCGTAGCCATGGCCCACCTGGTGAGCGCGATCAATCTATTTGAGGGTGGTTTGGGCGGTTTTTTGCAAAATAGATGAGGGTATGGGGGTTGAGCGCCCTCAAAGAACTTGACTGGCAAGCCCCTCAAGGGCGAGTCTTTGGTTTC
>NZ_JPOQ01000389.1 GCF_000735045.1 Ferrovum myxofaciens | reverse complement strand
TCGGTACTTCCTGCCCGGACCTACTCCCCCCAGGATAAAGCCAAAGTCGAGTCTGCGGTGCAGGTGGTTGAGCGTTGGATCATGGCTCGTCTGCGTCATCACCGGTTTACCACGGTTAACGAGGTGGATGAGGAAATCACCCCGTTGCTGGAACGGCTCAATCACAAACCGTTTCAGAAACTGCCCGGCAGCCGTGCCAGTACTTTTGCAGTGCTGGATGAACCGGCATTGCAACCCCTGCCGGTTCAACGCTATGAAATCGCCCACTTCAAGAGCGCCAAGGTCCATATCGACTATCACATCGAGGTGAATGGTCATCGGTACAGTGTGCCCCATGCCCTGATTGG
>NZ_JPOQ01000388.1 GCF_000735045.1 Ferrovum myxofaciens | reverse complement strand
AGTATCGGCGTTCGGTTTTAGTGAAGGGCGTTGACGTTCGGCTGAAAGAAATTATACAAGACGTTGCTACTGAGTATAAATGTGAAATATTGGAACTTGAGGTTATGCCGGATCATGTACATTTACACCTATGAAAGCGTGGTGTAACCGACTGCCCACCTCAGCGGGCGACATGTTCACTGACGCTCCCATGGCTCAACATCACCTGGATGCACATTAAACACAGGGTGTGGTTCTGGCCCCTCTGTATTTCTCCACGCCTGATGCAACGCAGGATTACGCGCCTTCAATTTTGCTAGAAGGTGCTTCCACTCGTACGCCATCTGGCCGGAAGTAACGGTGAGTGACACTATCTTTCTGGCTGGCTGGATTTTGCTTTTATTAAAGTTATAGCCCCGCGCCTTTGCCTCCGCATGAATGCCATTCAAATACAGCGAAATTGCTGCAAGTGGCGCCGCTTGATTCTTGAAGCGATCCAACTGCGGGTGGTTGCGATAGCCACGTGTTTCACCGCGCAGAACAGCCTGCGCCAGGAGCGACTCCCGCCACAGCGCGACCAATCCTTGGGGATCAAGATGCTTGGGATGTATCGACCAGAGACGCATGTTTTCAATTAATCCCAGCGTTTGAAAGATTTGTCATGCAACAAATTTGTTAATGAAGAACCAGTGGGTTGAGTTGCCAAAGGGATTGACATCCTCCCCGCCCTCAGCTTTTGGCTGCCGTGCAAGCACGGGAAGGGTAGGGATTCCTGATCTACGAAGACCAGCCGCATATCCCTTGCGAGAGATGTTTCCTGCTTCAACGCGAGAGGT
>NZ_JPOQ01000387.1 GCF_000735045.1 Ferrovum myxofaciens | reverse complement strand
AACGGAGGGGGCGGCTCTGCGAATCCAGGTCGAGTACCGGAGGGTAGGGCAACAGGTTCCATCCAGAAGCCGTTGTACTCTGTCGACAAAGGGGAACCAGGGAGCCATGGGGAAATACCGTGAAAGAACCGTTCAAATGGGTTTTCAACGCTTCCAGCAGGAGAGCGAGATCCTCCGGGCGACAGGGTCCGGGCAAGGGGAACCACCAGCGATTGCCCTCGAGATCATTGAGAAAAATGTAATGTGTGCCGTC
>NZ_JPOQ01000386.1 GCF_000735045.1 Ferrovum myxofaciens | reverse complement strand
CTCCGATCTGTATCGTTTCACCCAGCACAGCCATTCGTAACCCCCTCCCGATCATCTATCCTTGATGATCGGAGTATGCCGGGGTCAATCCTCCCTGAATACAACGCCGCTGGCTTACCGCGTACTTTCCGTTCATGGGCTCGCGCCAACTCTGCAGGGCACTGGTCAAACAGGGACATGAGTTGGGCAGGCTTCATGTGCGCTCTCTGATGCGCAGAATGGGCATTTCCGCGCTTGCACCACAGCCAGGTACCAGCCAGCGTAACCCGCAGCACAAGGTGTTTCCGTACCTGCTACGCAACCTTGTGATTAACCGCAGCAATCAGGTCTGGGCGCCGGACACGACCCATGGACGTCGCTTCCCTTATTGATGTGTACGAGGCCAGGGAGAAGCAGTTGGAAGCAATGATTCCGCAGCAGTAAGGCAATCGGACTCTATTTTTCAGGGGGCGTTTTCAAGGAGCCTGAACTTTAGACATTCGCGGGTTTTTCCAAATACCGAAGGCACCCATCTGCGCGATAAATATTTTCAAAAAAAATGCAAAAAACACTTGACATGAAATCCGATTTGCGAGGTCGCTGCGCTAC
>NZ_JPOQ01000385.1 GCF_000735045.1 Ferrovum myxofaciens | reverse complement strand
CCACAACGCTGGTCAGGGGCTACCCGTAACTGGGAGCCTGTAGGTGCTGTCCAATTGAATCCGGAACGACAAGTTCGGTTGGCGGCTTAAGATGGTTGAGGCGACAGAAACCCTGAAAGACGCCGAGAAACCCGCCGCTTGCAACGTGCCATGGACAGGTCTAAACGTGCCACGAACCCTCATTGTTTTAACGCGAACGGCACATGGAAAAAAGGCCAGAAGTTCGCGCCGAGCAAACGCTATACAGCAATCCGCACCGAATATGCGGAAGTCGAACGCAAGTTGGCCGCCGAACGCAAACGCGCCCATGGTGAACTTGCCAACCAGATTCTCGGACTGGGAAATGTCATCCAGTCCGAAACCCTGTCTTACCTCGCCTTCCAGAAGAATTATGGCAAGAGCGTGAAAGTCAGAGCACCCGGAATGTTCGTCGAACAATTG
>NZ_JPOQ01000384.1 GCF_000735045.1 Ferrovum myxofaciens | reverse complement strand
ATTCATCGGCAGAAAACGAAATATCGTCCACTTGCCAAGGCGATTGCAGGCCAAGCGCCATGCTAAATAAAGTTGTACTATTCATGACGGAATTATCGCACCACCCACTACAAATCACATAGAGCCCCAAATTGATACGTGAAGAGTTTAAGTGGATAAAGTCGCGGCTACCGACCCTGTGGACGAATAGTTACTTTGTATCGACGATTGGCGGCGCACCGCTTGAAGTGGTTAAACAATATATCGAGCAGCAAAAGCACAAATGAAACGCACCGCCACGCCCACCTTTGTTCTCAGCATTCC
>NZ_JPOQ01000383.1 GCF_000735045.1 Ferrovum myxofaciens | reverse complement strand
GGCGCCAATGCAGAAATTCCGAAGTCTTGGCAGGACCTCGGCATGGGCTTGGCAGCCCTGACGCATTACGCGTCGTAGCAAAATCGAATGGCTGTGTCGGGTGGCGGCCCGACCGATGATCTCTGGTGTCAGAGAACACGGGTCGGGTCACCACCAAACAGGGAGCGGTGCCGCATTCGATTGCGCGTTGGTTCACCAGATATTGCGTTGCACGAAGGTGTAAGATTTGGGGGGAATTATTTTGTTGTCATCG
>NZ_JPOQ01000382.1 GCF_000735045.1 Ferrovum myxofaciens | reverse complement strand
GTCAGAGAACACGGGTCGGGTCACCACCAAACAGGGAGCGGTGCCGCATTCGATTGCGCGTTGGTTCACCAGATATTGCGTTGCACGAAGGTGTAAGATTTGGGGGGAATTATTTTGTTGTCATCGTGGTCAAGGTGCCTCGGGGTCATGAAGCAGTGCCTGATCCCTCTCCGGTATTTTCTATCTGTTGTGAGATCTCTTCTCTCCCACCTTCATACCATGTCGCATTGGATTACGGCTATCAGGTTGATAAATTTGAATTGTTGTCATCGTATGGGCTCTTGATACGTTAAGTAGGTATCTGATTTATTTTGGGGAACACCCATGAAGATCTACGATGACATCACTCCGGCGCTGAAGGCTGTTTTGTTTCAC
>NZ_JPOQ01000381.1 GCF_000735045.1 Ferrovum myxofaciens | reverse complement strand
GGGTGCTCTGACTTTCACGCTCTTGCCATAATTTTTTTGGAAGGCGAGGTAAGACAGGGTTTCGGACTGGATGACATTTCCCAGTCCGAGAATCTGGTTGGCAAGCTCACCATGGGCGCGTTTGCGTTCGGCGGCCAGCTTGCGTTCTACTTCCGCATACTCGGTGCGGATTGCCGTGTAACGTTTCGATGGTGTGAACTTCTGGCCTTTTTTCCATGTGCCGTTCGCGTTAAAACAATGAGGGTTCGTGGCTCGCTTAGACCTGTCCATGGCACGTTGCAAGCGG
>NZ_JPOQ01000380.1 GCF_000735045.1 Ferrovum myxofaciens | reverse complement strand
TACCAGATGCCACGGATTTTTCCAGACAGTGCAGCGGAAAACCGGGTGATTGCGACAACCGCAATTGGCTCTCGAAATGGTTTTTCTTGTCTGATAAGCAACCGCCTTGTAGATTTGAATTCTATGGAGGCTGGTGCGCAATGCTTCCCCCTGTACCTGTACGACGAGGGTGAACGGGTAGAGGAACCGGTAGAGTCCCGGATGGATAGCCTGTTTGGAGAATCACATCAGCCTGTGGCTCGTTCCCGTACCCGCCGTTATGCCCTTACCGATGAAGGGTTGGCGCATTTTGAGACAGCCTATCCGGGAGAGGCC
>NZ_JPOQ01000379.1 GCF_000735045.1 Ferrovum myxofaciens | reverse complement strand
ATTTCCGGGAATACAACAATTCGATCTGGCAGCGATGGTGCCAAGACTTGCCGTGGCGCTCATATGTGCAACTCCTTGTTCTGGAAAGAAACTGATGGCGCGCACTGAGATAGAGACATAATCAGGGAAGTTGAAGTTTTGCAAGGTGCCGCTTGCATCATCCCTGCGAACGGTTTTCCCATCCGATCCGAACGGCAGTTGGTGGCACATATTGACAACAACCTGCTGTACCATTGGTTTGTGGGATTGGGCATGGATGAGGAAGTGTGGGATCATTCGATATTCAGTGCCAACTGTGACCGACTGCTCAACGAATCCGTGGCTCGCTCTTTTTTCAGGAAGGAGCTGGCTGTGGCGGAATAGCAGGAATTGATCTCTGACGGCCACTTTTCGGTGGATGGTATCCTGATTGAAGCCTCCCGAGTTCGACACTTTTTTGCGTAACCGATTGTGTTTGAACGATATGCATGTTAAAAGTACCTCCACTGATCGGCCAAACGCGGCACGATCTGAGTGGGCGGAAAACTGGTATATTGAACCAGCAATTCACAAAGTTTTCCGATCTGTTGTTTATTCAGTTTTTTGATTGCATGCTCGAATCCTGATGTTCAACCTCGATACCTCATGGGTCATTCGCCATCCTCCATCCTCATTCTTTGCCCGAATGGATTATTCGGACTATCCGGACTGTACGGACTACCGGCGCCAAAGGGATTATTGATGGAATCCGGTGAAAACTGGCTGCCATATCGGTCATAGGGGGGGGGTTGGCGACCGAATCCGGGTCATAGGGATTGCTGCTCAGCCGCCCGTGATAATTCCCTTGACTGTCATAGAGCTTAGGTGCTTCAGTGGCGTAGGGGTTGGTCACGGAATTGGGACTGTAAGGGCTCCCATACTGACCAAATGAGTTATTGATGCTGTTGGGATTATAGGGACCGCCAGCGCCGAACTGGTTCGCCGTGGAATTGGGCGCATAGGGATTTGCACTATAATTGCCTATGTACCCACCATCGCCCCATGCCAGATTCGTAAATAGTAGTAATCCCAACGCCGATTTTATGGACTGCATGGCAACTCCCGGGAAACAACAATATTCTGTAGTGGGTCTGATGTTACTTGTCCAATCATTCTACGCCTGAACTCATGCGCGCCCATTTGACCGTTCCATTGGATGAAATCGAAATCACTGCCATTCGTGCCCAGGGTGCGGGCGGTCAGAATGTTAATAAGGTTTCCACGGCTGCGCACCTTCGGTTTAATCTGATGGCATCCTCCCTTTCTCCCATGATCAAGGAGCGTCTCATGAAACTGGGAGATCAGCGCATTACCCAAGACGGTATCATTATCATCAAGGCCCAACAGCATCGCAGCCTCGAAAAAAACCGCAGAGAAGCCATCGAAAGGCTGCTCAAACTGATTTACAGCGTGGCGGTATTGCCAAAAAAGAGACGCCCCACAAAACCCACCCGAAGTTCAGTGGAAAAGCGTCTGGAGGGCAAGGCGCGACGCGCGACGCTGAAATCTGGACGCGGCCGTATACGGGTTAATATTTTAAAGAAATGATGAAACGAACCCTGCTATTGCCCTTGTTGCTCCATTTGGAATTGCGCTGGCCGGCGACCTTCCCGATCCTAGGACCGCCCATATGCGTTTGTCCCGCTCCTCGTTGGCATCGGTCAGCGTAGCATCCTGACTGCGACACAATACGTCGCATACAAGCAATCGAAAAGTCCCGCCGTGATCATTGCTCCCTTGCGCCAGGGCGCGATTTCCATCAACGGAAAGGATTCCCACAGTTTCAGGGCGAGCAATTGGGTCAAGGCATAGGCTGTGGAGCGAATCTGCATCC
>NZ_JPOQ01000378.1 GCF_000735045.1 Ferrovum myxofaciens | reverse complement strand
CACTTGGGACGAAGAAAAACTGTGGCGTACCTATACGATGCTGACGGATCTGGAGAGCGTATTCCGCAGCCTGAAGAGCGAGTTGGGTTTGCGTCCGGTCTATCATTCGAAAGAGGAGCGCGCAGACGGACATCTCTTCATCACCGTGCTGGCCTATCAGGCCGTACAGGTGCTACGAGCGAAACTGAAGAAAGCAGACATCCGCGACAACTGGGCCAGCCTACGCGAAACGATGAGCGTGCAGCGGCGCGTC
>NZ_JPOQ01000377.1 GCF_000735045.1 Ferrovum myxofaciens | reverse complement strand
CGTAAAGACCATATCCAGCAAGGTTCGATTGCCACTTCTGATTCCGGAAAAAGGAGTCCCTGCATTGGCCGTATACATGTTGGTAATGGTCCCCGCCGGAATGATCCCCGCCCAGTCGAGGGAAGTAGGTACCGTTTCAGCCCCGCTGTATACATCGAACAACAGCGACGTATCCTTGGTAAAAGCCTCGTTGATGGCAAATTCTGCGGTCTTTGAGGAAGTCATGCCCGTCACCTGGTCCCAGCCATTGTTGACCCCCATGGTTACAGTAGTGGCATCCGTCAAAGCGTTCACGGCACGCACCCCCGTATGGGTAAAGGGGCTGTGGCCA
>NZ_JPOQ01000376.1 GCF_000735045.1 Ferrovum myxofaciens | reverse complement strand
GACTGTTCCCAGCACGTCCCGGCTGTTGCGGTATTTGAGCCATCCCAGCTTTGGCAGGAATACCCGGCTATTAGACTGGTCTAGCTTGCATCCTTGGGGATAGCGGAAGCTGTCGCCCATGCCTTTATTTCTTGAACCGTGGAAAGTCGGCACGCTTATCGAAAAAGTTTTTGTAGGCACGCTCAAGGTCTTTGAGTGATTGCTGCAAAACTTGCGAATGTGTTTCTTTGAGCCAAGCGGTTTCCGGTTGAGT
>NZ_JPOQ01000375.1 GCF_000735045.1 Ferrovum myxofaciens | reverse complement strand
CCTCTGTTTTCTTCTTCGGTTGCTGTTCTGGACCAGCATGGCATCCCCTAGGTCTTCCTTCTCGTAGAGCTGGAAAGTGTCCGTCAGACAAATGCCCTCGAAGGGTTTGTACTCCCCCCCCACGATGCCGTGGTAAGTCGCCTCAATGTTAATGGCGGCAATGTAGTAGGCCAGCAGCACGATCTCGTTGGCGTGGATCTCATTCTGGTACTTGTAGGGCAGTTCTTCTGGGGTAATCAGGCCACTCTGGAGCAGCCGGGTGATGAAGGTCCCGGTTCCCGTGAACGGGTCCAGAATATGCACCCCCGGACTGCCCAGGGTCTGATCGAACTCCACCTTGAGGATGTGGTTCACACTGTGAATGATGAAGTCCACCACTTCCACCGGGGTATAGACAATACCCAGTCGTTCGGACATCCTGGGAAATGCGTTGCGGAAGAACTTGTCGTAGAGTTCCACCACGATTTTCTGCTTTCCGGCGGCGTTGTCGATGTCTTCAGCCCGCATCTTCACGCTATCGTAGAACTTTTGCAGGGTATCGGCTTCCTTGCTGATCTGGTGAGACTCCAGAATGTCCACCACGCCTTGCATA
>NZ_JPOQ01000374.1 GCF_000735045.1 Ferrovum myxofaciens | reverse complement strand
AACCCCTTCTGAAACTGGATACTGTTGATCGCCATGGTTCACCTCAAACGGTTTTCGCAAGAGGTCAGCATACTGTATATCCGTACAGTTATCCAGTGCGGACTGAGATAGAGACATAATCAGGTGTCTCGAATTGAATTCTTGTTTAGAGATAACGGCGACACTTTCACCTTTAACCTTCTTGAAGCATTAGCCCAATTCTATTTGAAACCCATTTTTGAAGGAAAAAATACTTAACAAGCAGTCGAGAGGAGCCGCGAAAAATAGAGCATCCCCTCAATTCATGTTAGATCCGCAATAGAGTAATAGTCATGAATATTTATTATTATTTGAATTAAATAGGATGGCTTACTTATGAAAATATCGCTTCAATTGTTTCGGAATCTATCAGATCAACTGTCCACGCTTCTTCAGGATATATTTATAAATAAATTATCCAAAGAATATACGGTATCATTAAAAAATTCTCATATAAATGGTCAATATTGGACAGTAGAGTTTAGTGGTTTTCAAAAAATCATGGATGATGACTTTGATAATCGACACATATCAAAAGCGTTATTTACAATTCAGACCGAAGCTTTAAAAACCCAAGGCATAGATGATATAAATGGGTTTTTTAAAAATAACGATGAGTTTCTTAATGAAATTTCATTGGCAATCGATGAAGGAGTTTTTTCAGAAGTAATGAAAAATATGGTTGGTACGCCATATTTCGTTTCGATTGATGCAAAGTATGGTTCTGATAATTTATATTATGCAGGTTTACTTGAAGAATCAGTTTGCCTTATTGAGAGTACAACTTTATCATGCATGCAAAGCGAGAGATGGTGGGTACTATCTAAATCTGTCACAGGTAATAGACAGTTGTATATTCCATTCGACAAATTGAATTTGATAGAAAATTCTGTAAGAATTGAATCGCATGGAGCAAGAACAGAATATAACGAGAAATTAACAAGCACAGATAACTATATTTTCGTGATTATGTCATTTCAAAATAATCCAGAATTGGTTGATGTTTATAACGCAATAAAAAGATCAGTCAATAAATGGGACGATAGTTGTAAAGTCGAGCGTATTGATGAAATCGAAGATGACTTCATGATAACTGAAGAAATACTAAATTGCATCAAAAAGTCTCGAATAGTTATAGCAGACATTACTGGTGAACGACCCAATGTATATTTCGAAATAGGATTTGCCAGAGGTGTCAATAAAAAGATGATTCAAATGGCGAAGACCGGGACTGAAATTCATTTTGATATCAAGGATACGAATACTATTTTCTATCCAAATATTACAGAACTGGAGGCAAAATTGATTAGCCGCCTTAAAATGATGGCTAAAGTTAAAATTTAACCTTACATTCTTGAGGGACTGACTACGCTAACCCCTCAATTTAACGTTGAGCGTCCGCAATGTATCGGTTGTGTGAGTTCGCTAATGTCCTAAATCGGGCGGCTCAGTTTTTTCGCCCAAGGAAATTTCATTGCTCTGAAGCAGTCGTTTGTCAACTCACACAATCGACTCTCTTCGGCCAATGGCCTTTGCGATTTCTCAGACGGCTACTGATACCAACTAGCCTCCACGCAAATCAGGAGCAATTCAATGGAAAATCTGCGACGTCCAGAATCGCAACGACGCCATATGCGGGGAAATAGACCCTTACTTCAGCTTCTGAAAATTGAAATTGGATTGTCGCTTCAATCTCGGGTTCATCGGAGTAGCCGCCCTGGATCAACGCAGGCATAATTTCATTTAACTTACATTCAAGCAAGTTCTGAAGATCACGCATTCTAATTAGCCAATAGTCCGCAAGCCGCACCGCTTCAGCATTTATTCCCGCTGCCGTTACACCTCCAGAGATTGGCAAATATACAGTTCCGTCGGACATGAGTGTAAAGACGTTTAAATTCTTCTTACGCAAGTCCTTACGCTGCTCGGGATCCCATGTTCCTCCGGTAACGCTCTTTGCACGGTACTTACTGATCAGCTCTGGCCAGTTCCTGTGAATGCTTTCTAGTACGCTTTGGTCCGTGAAATTTTTATGCGAAAGCACATTGATCGCACAGAAAGCATTGTCGGTTACTAGTGCATAGAGAAGAGAGCTTGTTCTACCTATGAAGGTCGGATTTTTTTGATCAGCGGTTATACCAAGATGAAAATGATGGACGCCCCATTCTGCCAGAAGGCCATCACTGTTCACTAACGAAGTGTGGCCCTTACTGAGGTGTGGATTTATATCAAATCCTTTTCGCACCTTTTCCTGAAGAGTATTCCATCCCTCTTGGTACTCCAGGGGACACATGAAATCGTCAGCGGCTTTGACGACTCGTGGTACGACAGCAATTCTACGTCGGAGAGAATCAAAATATCGGAAGCCCACGTTCATATCGTCTAAGATAGACAAATCATTAGCAGACCATCCATGAACGTTTATCATTTGGTCTCTCAAATACAAAAGCCAGTCGGCTTCAAAATTCGCTTTCAGTTGAGGCATTAGACGATAGAGTGTGTAGAATTCTTTGTGTTTATGCCGAGGCTGCATATTACAGCATTACAAACTACCTGATTATGTCTCTATCTCAGTGCGCATCATCAGTTTCTTTCCAGAACAAGGAGTTGCACTCGTGAGCGCCACGGCAAGTCTTGGCACCATCGCTGCCAGGTCGAATCTTCGATTGAATCGAT
>NZ_JPOQ01000373.1 GCF_000735045.1 Ferrovum myxofaciens | reverse complement strand
TGTGGACTCAAACGCCCTGAATATTTTTAAAAGCCACTTTTAACCGGGCAACTACACCAGTTTCCTGTACCAAAAGTGGCTGATTTACCCGTTTTCAGCCGATTTCAGGATGAGTTGAGTCGCACCTGCTGATTGCAGCAGGTTTGCGGAGTGTGCTGAGTTACATAGCCGTCTCCCGAATCGATGCCAAGCTGGGTAATGCATCACCTGCGTATTTCACCCGCGTACGCACGATGCGCATCGGTTTTCCGCAACACGGACAGCCAGGCACCGGACGCGGTTTGGGCGGTGGAACAAAC
>NZ_JPOQ01000372.1 GCF_000735045.1 Ferrovum myxofaciens | reverse complement strand
ATTCACCCTACTGGTACCAAGGGGAACGATGACCCCGGTGGAGTGTCAACTAAAGATTCTGGAACTTTGCTGCGCATGGGCCGATTCCTGAAAATGCTACTGCTACAACTGCTACATTTGCTACGCATGGGCCGATTCCTGAAAATGCTACTGCTACAACTGCTACATTTGCTACGCTTCAGGGTGGAAAAGGGGCAGTTGTAGCAGCAGCAACTTCAAAAAAATTGGCTCTATGTGAAATACAGTGGGTAACTGAATTTCAGTTTGCCGCACAAAAAGTAAATCATGTTGATGAAATTTCCAGTATTGCGGTAGCCCCTGGCGCGTCTTTTTGCTAGTTGAACCTTGCT
>NZ_JPOQ01000371.1 GCF_000735045.1 Ferrovum myxofaciens | reverse complement strand
AGAGGCGATCACGCCACGGCTCAATGTTGATTGCTGGCGGACTGAACGCCTTGACTGGTTTCGGTTCGCATGGTGTTGCCGCGGTGCCATCAGGTCGTCCGTCCAGAACTTCGCTCATCAATGCCGATGGGGAACAACAGTAAACCTCGAATGATTTCCGGCCGGGTTCGGTCACAAACCAGCAGCGCGCTTGTTTCTGAAGGTTTGCTACTGCTACACCTGCTACTTTTGCTACATTTACCCCTTTTCCACCCTGAAGCG
>NZ_JPOQ01000370.1 GCF_000735045.1 Ferrovum myxofaciens | reverse complement strand
AAAATCAGCACCGATTGAAAGGTTGGTACGTAGGGCCGAGCTATTTTCAGCCATGGAATTGGATCCTCGTGATTTTCCTGCTGACGACGATATGGTCGCACTTGGGCTTTCGGCGGATAATTTGGGCAAGGATCAAATCGGTGCTGCGGTGGTCGTAATGGCGGAATTGCTCAACCTCAGTTCAGGTAACTCTGGGGGGTGTAATTTGTACGAGCTCAACGACCTTTACATCAGGAATCCAGCGGCAAGGGCTGAGATAAATGAGGTGTTGATAAGGCGTGGCATCTGGGTTAATGGGATATA
>NZ_JPOQ01000369.1 GCF_000735045.1 Ferrovum myxofaciens | reverse complement strand
CAGTTCAGGTAACTCTGGGGGGTGTAATTTGTACGAGCTCAACGACCTTTACATCAGGAATCCAGCGGCAAGGGCTGAGATAAATGAGGTGTTGATAAGGCGTGGCATCTGGGTTAATGGGATATATGGTTGGAATTTTCGTTCACGTTCCAGAAGTAACGCGAGATCCAATATACTCTGCCCACGCATTCATGAGTGGCCTGCGCTGTTCCAGTAAATCGGTGCGGTGATAGGCTGCTTCAACCTTGTTTTT
>NZ_JPOQ01000368.1 GCF_000735045.1 Ferrovum myxofaciens | reverse complement strand
CATCAGATGAAATAGTGAAAACCAAACCAGATGCAAAATCGGGGCAGCGCCGTCCAGCTGCGAGTGAAGTCGAATGCACAACTTAAACTCAAGGCATTATTGTCTTGACACAGGGGTCCACTTCAGGAAGCGGGATCCCCAAAGCGGGACTCCGCATAAGATTAAACTCCGCATTACAATTATAATGCTGTGCACAGCATTATAATTGGCTGGTGAGAATGGTGGCACGGGTAGCCGAACGGTCATCAATGATTTCCAGCAAAT
>NZ_JPOQ01000367.1 GCF_000735045.1 Ferrovum myxofaciens | reverse complement strand
GGTTGTGAAACCCGGTGAAGACCGGATACTGATCGGGCGCATGGAGGCGGGTAGGCGTTTGTACAACGCCACTTTAGGCGAAGCACTTCGCCGCCATGGTTTGCTGAAACAGTCGAAAGACTGGCAATACACCCGAACAATCTCCGATAAGAAATTACGCGGCAGCGAGTTTAAGCGGCTCTCGAAAGAAGCAGGGTTCACGCCTGCGGCCATCATCACCTTTGCCCGTACCTGCAAAAATGAAGCAGGCTGGAAAGACCGGCTTGGTTCTAACGTAACCCAGCGCATCGC
>NZ_JPOQ01000366.1 GCF_000735045.1 Ferrovum myxofaciens | reverse complement strand
CCGGCTCAATCCCATCGACACTTTGGCCGCCGCAACCTTTCGGCGGCAAGCGCGTTGGTAACGGCGCTTGCGTTGCTCCAATACCTGTAGTTTGAGCGGGGTTGCATAGCGCTTTCCGTTTGAACAAACAATCTCGGAAGTGTTCAGATCAACGCCTACCTCGCCCTTCACCTTCGGCAAAGGAGAAACATCTTCTTCGGTCAGGAGCGAAATATAGAATTTGCCACCCGTAGTCCTTGTGACAGTAACCGAAGAAGGCGTCGCCCCTTTGGGAAACGGACGACTCCAGCAAATATCCAAAGGAGTTTCATGCTTG
>NZ_JPOQ01000365.1 GCF_000735045.1 Ferrovum myxofaciens | reverse complement strand
GCCGGGATCTGAACCGGGTTCTTGCTCAAAGCCCCTCACAATAAAAAATTCCCTTTGGGTAGCATTTGACGATTTTGGCAAGGTCACCGACCTAAAATACTTTTAGAAAGATTATTGACAATTGACCTCTCTAAACCATGCAGGGGATTTCCTCTGCGTTACTTAAACAGATATTCAAGGCGATAACTATGAAAAACGCCAGAATGATAAAAAATAAAAAAAGGTGAAATAATGAATAAAAACAAAATGTTTCCAAAACGCACCAGCCACACGACATCCCGGCAAGGAACCGACCCAGAACAGCCAGACATTTTCACTCAAGCCAATGATCTAGCCCTGAGAAACATGGATAACTTCGTGGACTGGCTTGGCCTTGAAACCCAGCATCAGGGTAAGGAAATTCAATTT
>NZ_JPOQ01000364.1 GCF_000735045.1 Ferrovum myxofaciens | reverse complement strand
TGTACGTCAAGAAGGAAGCTGTGCTGAGCTCGCAAATCGAGGGGATACAATGTACGCTTGACGAAGTGTTGCAGCACGAAAAGGACGCCGAGGGGGTGCGTACCAAGGCTATCGGTGAGGTTGTCAATTATGTGAACGCCATGAATTACGGTATCAAGCGCCTCGAAACCCTGCCGCTTTCATTACGCCTCATTCGCGAAATCCACGGACATCTGCTGCATGGTGTGCGAGGTGAGCATAAAGACCCAGGTGAATTTCGCCGTACCCAAAATTGGATCGGGCCACAAGGCTGCACTTTGGCTACTGCAACATTTGTTCCACCACCTGTGCCAGACATGATGGAATCGCTGGCAAACTTGGAATTGTTTTTACATGACAGGACGAGCATGCCGCTGACAGTTCAATGTGCGCTCATTCATGCTCAATTCGAGACCATACACCCCTTCCTCGATGGTAATGGGCGTGTTGGGAGATTGATGGTTTCATTGTTGCTTCATGAGCGAAGTGTGCTTAAACAACCTCTGCTCTATATTAGTCTCTTTTTGAAAGAGAATAGGGCAGAGTATTATGACCGGCTCATGG
The DNA here is from genome assembly GCF_000735045.1 of Ferrovum myxofaciens. Classification (GTDB taxonomy): domain Bacteria; phylum Pseudomonadota; class Gammaproteobacteria; order Burkholderiales; family Ferrovaceae; genus Ferrovum; species Ferrovum myxofaciens. The sequence continues at coordinate 652 of NZ_JPOQ01000364.1, read as the reverse complement.
ACGTTCGTAGGAATGGCAATTGGGAGGGCTGGGTCAAATTCTTTCTAACCGGGATCGCGCAAGTCAGTAATGAAGCAGCTGTTACCGCTCAGCGGATCGTCAAGTTTCGGGAGGAAACGATGATTAAAACACGGGCATTTGGGAAAAACGAGTTAGCGCTGGTCGACTTGCTGTTCGAGTATCCAATCATCGACATCAGAACAGCAGAACGATTATTGGATTGCACCTATGTCACAGCATCAACCTCATTACAGAACCTTGCAAAGGATGGTTGTGTGAAAGAGGTAACGGGTCAGAAGCGGAATAGGCTTTACAAGTTTGTGGGCTACCTTGATCTTTTTGAGCCAGAAGCACGGATTGACCGTTTAGATCATGCCTAAAAGCGACAGCAACTTAGACGCTTGCATAGGATATTCATAGGAGGTTCGTCGTCTTGGTTAAAAATAAATTATCAATATAATCATGTAAATATATTTTATTTTTGGCGATGATTGATTGACGTCTGCGTTAGGTGTTCAAGAGTTAACCCGCCTTTAACGAAATAAGCGAAAATATCGACAATTTTTCCGAATTAATTTCTATAATGCATTGATTATAAAGTATTTGCGTTTTTTGTTTTTGACGATATCTCTGTGTAGTGCCATAATATTTT
>NZ_JPOQ01000363.1 GCF_000735045.1 Ferrovum myxofaciens | reverse complement strand
GGTATTTGCCAACCCAAAGACCCACAAGCCTTTTGTATCGATTTTTACCGGGTGGAATTCTGCTCGCAAACGTGCCGGACTGGCTGAAGTTCGTATCCACGATCTAAGGCATTCCTTCGCCTCATTTCTGGTCAATGCCGGTCGGTCCCTATATGAGGTGCAGAAGATTCTGGGGCATACCCAGATTAAGACAACGCAGCGGTATGCTCACCTGAGTCAGGACACGCTCCTTGATGCCGCCAATGAAGTGTCCAAGGCAGTGCCGCTGACACTGCCATGCCAAAGACCTTCG
>NZ_JPOQ01000362.1 GCF_000735045.1 Ferrovum myxofaciens | reverse complement strand
GCGTCCAAGGTCAGCCAAAACAGACAACGCCGCACCAAGTCGTTTCGAGTCCCGAACTGGGCCATATTGCTGCGCGTGTCGCCTCGTGGGTGGACTTCCTCGCCCACTACACTCAGAAACCAGCCACCCCTCAAGTCTCGCAGCATCGGCAATCTCCTGGGGCTGTGCCAATTCCTCAAAGAAACGTTGCGATTCCTTCAGGTGCCAAGCCGCAACCCTGATCGCGCCGGCCATATGTCGCTCCGCAACGGGTCCGACCGGGCTACCCGTCTCGAAAACGTGGAAGATCACCGCAAGACGGGCTGCGTTGTCGGCAACTTTTGACGCAACATCCCGAACATCAAACAGTGTTCCCTTGCTGGCTAGTTCTGTTTCAATCGTGTCATGGAACTTGATCCATAGC
>NZ_JPOQ01000361.1 GCF_000735045.1 Ferrovum myxofaciens | reverse complement strand
ACAGAACCCCCACCACCGCGCCAGCCACCGCCACCGCGCCAACCACCTCCGCCCCAGCCCCCCTGATGGAATCCTCCTCCCCTGGCACCGCCGCCCCTTCCTCCACCGCCATGACCTCCTCCACCGCCACGAGCCCAGGATGGTTCGGTCACAACACACAAGACGCCGACCAACAGCCACGCCAAGACAACCTGTGTCTTTTTCTTTTGGTCAGCGTTCATGCAGGTTCTCCCGGAAAGTGATGCAGATGAGAATGAGGACTCACCCAGTTCAGTGACTGGTTGCGGCGGGAGGTGCAGGGGGGGCAGGAGGCATGGGCGGATGCATCATCATCCCCCCCATTCCCATTCCCATGCCCTCGCCATGCCCGCACATGGGATGCCCCATAGTGCTTCCCACCGCATAGGCTTGTTGCCAGTAGAGATCGAAAATGGTTTTCTGATTGGTATCCAGGGTGTCATAAAACTTTTGCGTACTGGCTTGCAATTTTTCCAGTAGCGCCAAATGATCCTGTAGTCGTTCAACCTCCAGACGCATGTGATCCAGACCATGAGCCATACGTTCAGGCGTGGAGACACGAGCGTGATCTGCCGTTGCACGATCCTCTTCCAGGGCCTTTTTTTCATGCTCTGCACGCCAGTGATGAATTCTTTCCGTTTGTGCCTGCGTGATGGACAGGACATCACCTGACCATGCTTTCCACCCTTCCAGTTGCGCAGCGGTCAGATTGAGTTGCTCTTTCATATCCAGCAACATGGCTTGACTGTGCTGCATCCACATATCCGGATGATGGGCATGATGGGCCTTATGCTGCACCACCGGTGCGGGGACACTGGCAGAGGGTGCAGGGGCACTGGCCGAGGGAGGGGTTCCGGCATCGGCCAGAACGGCAAGGGATGACCCCATGGCCATTACAGCCACCAGTGCCATCATTTTTTTACGGTTTACGACCATGAAAAACTCCTCCATTTTTATAGTGGGGGTGGACAAAGAACCTCTGTTTTCACAGAGAGTCGGAAAAATTCAATTCGTTCCCTGGATCATCATGCCACACACAGGGTTTTCAAAGTATGAAGAACGGCAGGACGAACCTCAACTCCAGTCGGAACCCGAATCGTTACTGGTCCAACCGGAATCCGAACCAGAATCCCAGGAGCCCCCATCGCTGACACCAAAATCACGCCCTCCCATATCGCTGTTTCCTCCTGCGCCAGAAGCATACGGATCCGCGGACCCGGTGCCTTCGCTCGGCCCATCCACCAAACGATGTGCCAGCGCTTCACCCGCCACCATCCCGGCGCCCAAAGCCGCCCCAGTGGCCAGACTACCCATTAGACCTCCACCCCCCATACCC
>NZ_JPOQ01000360.1 GCF_000735045.1 Ferrovum myxofaciens | reverse complement strand
CACCGGTGTAGCATCCAAAATGCCCAAGAGTTCCACCACCACGGCTCTGGAGCCCCCCAAGGTACTGGTGAATGTGGATGACGAGGGGGATATTACCGTGGAGGGTCAGAAGTTGACGGCCGAGGCTCTGACGGTGCGACTCAAGGCACAAGGGGATCCGGACAAGGTGGTGGTAACCATTGCAGGCGAAAAAACCACCTCGCTCCAGTCCATGATGAAGGTGATGGATGCCTGTCGTCAGGCTGGGATTACCCAGATCGGTCTGGCTGCCCATGCAACGGAGGAGGCCCATTGATGGAAAAAGCAATGAATATGCCTCGAGCGGCTGCATTAGCCGCATTTTTGGAAGGGATGATGGTGCTGGCGTTTTTGTACGGTCTCAGTCGCGAAGTGGACAAGGTGGTAAAGCCTCAGGTCACCCTGATTCAACTGACCCAG
>NZ_JPOQ01000359.1 GCF_000735045.1 Ferrovum myxofaciens | reverse complement strand
TCGTGAAGGGAAGTTGACGCTGGCCAAGCATGAAACTCCTTTGGATATTTGCTGGAGTCGTCCGTTTCCCAAAGGGGCGACGCCTTCTTCGGTTACTGTCACAAGGACTACGGGGGGCAAATTCTACATTTCGCTCCTGACCGAAGAAGAGGTCTCGCCCTTGCCAAAAGTGAAGGGCGAGGTAGGCGTTGATCTGAACACTTCCGAGATTGTTTGTTCAAACGGAAAGCGCTATGCAACCCCGCCCAAACTTCAGGTGCTGGAGCAACGCAAGCGC
>NZ_JPOQ01000358.1 GCF_000735045.1 Ferrovum myxofaciens | reverse complement strand
CACAACCGGAATGTCGAGCGGCCAGTAAAGCGGCCAGTCAGCAGCGTTGGCTCGCCAAACCCGAGAATGTTTCGTACTTTAAAGGCCCGGTCCATGTGAACCGGGTCCAACAGTGGCGTGCCGCCCATCCCGGCCACGGGCAATCCCGCCCTTCCAAGAGTTCTGCGTTACAAGATCTCTCAATCACGCAACCGACTGATAATAATAACGAAATAGCCAAATTCGCCAACCACCCGTTACAAGAGATCATAAACGCGCAACCCGCTGTTCTGATTGGACTTATCGCCCATTTCGCCGCATCAC
>NZ_JPOQ01000357.1 GCF_000735045.1 Ferrovum myxofaciens | reverse complement strand
ACCTCGTTAACCGTGGTAAACCGGTGATGACGCAGACGAGCCATGATCCAACGCTCAACCACCTGCACCGCAGACTCGACTTTGGCTTTATCCTGGGGGGAGTAGGTCCGGGCAGGAAGTACCGAGGTACCGTAGTGGCGGGCAAAATCCAGTACCGTGTCGTTACTGCGGGGCTCATAGCGGTCCGGATTGGCAATTAGGGCCTTGGGGTTATCTGGAACGATGAGTTGGGTGACCCCACCATAGAATTCCAGTGCCCGGATCGTTCCATTTATCCAGTCCTCCGTCGTCTCGCGGGGCGTGGCACAGGCGAAGGTATAGCCGGATGCCCCCAGGGCCGCCACGAA
>NZ_JPOQ01000356.1 GCF_000735045.1 Ferrovum myxofaciens | reverse complement strand
ACCTGAGTCAGGACACGCTCCTTGATGCCGCCAATGAAGTGTCCAAGGCAGTGCCGCTGACACTGCCATGCCAAAGACCTTCGATCAGGTAGCGTTGGGCGGGTGTGAGTCTGTTCACCCTCCCAGGCCTGATCTGGAGTGGCCTGTCTCTTGAAGGTCAGTGCGTGGTTGGGCCGAAGACTTCAGCATAGCCGCTGGCATCTATGGCCTGGTCGAACCAGTTCTCGATTTGTTCCTGTGAGGCCGATGCAAT
>NZ_JPOQ01000355.1 GCF_000735045.1 Ferrovum myxofaciens | reverse complement strand
CTGTTTCTGGTGCCCAGTCTGTCCCTGCTGTCCCAGAGCCTGACGGAATGGACACAGGAAAGTGATCTTCCACTGCACAGTTTTGCTGTCTGCTCAGACAGTGATGTGGGTAAGACAAAGCGGAAGAATCTGGAGGAAGATAAGGTTGAAACCTTGCTCCATGAACTTCGTTACCCCGCCACCACCAGTGCGGGAAATCTGGCTCAGGCCGTTCATAAAAGACGGGATGACCAGGGGATGACGGTGATCTTCAGCACTTATCACTCCATTGAGGTCATACACCGGGCGCAAAAGGAGCATGGCCTTCCTGATTTTGACCTGATCGTGTGTGATGAAGCCCACCGCACTACAGGGGCCATTTTTGATCAGGAGGATGAAAGCGCTTTCGTCAAAATTCATGACGGGGAGTACATAAAAGGGGCCAAACGTATCTACATGACTGCCACCCCGCGTATTTATGGGGAAATAGCCAAGAGCAAAGC
>NZ_JPOQ01000354.1 GCF_000735045.1 Ferrovum myxofaciens | reverse complement strand
ATTCAATTGGACAGCACCTACAGGCTCCCAGTTACGGGTAGCCCCTGACCAGCGTTGTGGCTTCTTTTCCTTGGCTGCCTGATATACCTCATGACGCTTGGCCAGTATCCCACAATCTTCCCTCCGGTGTCGCTGTGAGGGGGTCACAAATCGAATCCGACTGTGACGATGTTCGTTGTTATACCACCGCACAAACTCCTGTACCCAAACCCGTGCCGCCTCTATGTCTGCAAACCCGTCAGAGGGCCATTGC
>NZ_JPOQ01000353.1 GCF_000735045.1 Ferrovum myxofaciens | reverse complement strand
CGGTTTACGCATTAATGTGGCCCGTATCCATCTGGCTATCATTCTGCGCAGGTCAGGCCGGTCTACCAGCCACTCTTCCAGTAGACGCAATAATACCTGAATAGTTTCCGGGTCGGCAGGATGCTCAATCCGAAACACCGCTGCCACCATGTTCTTGAGTGAACTCAATTCGCTCTCGGTGTATGCGTTCTCGTCTACCAGCAGGTATTTCGCCCTCGGCTTGAACTGCTCCACCAACCCAGGCACTGACGGAATCAGGTCGAACACATCCGTTACTGCCGTCCAGCGCTGACTGCCGTTGTACAACACGATGGGCAAAACTGGCGGCAGGCGTCCATCGGACAACACCATCCCCTGCTTGATCAGGTCCTGATACAGCAACCCCATGTACACCATCATACGCAGCGCCATGTATTTATCGACGGTACTCTGAAACTCGATAAGTATATAGAGGTAAACCCAATCCCC
>NZ_JPOQ01000352.1 GCF_000735045.1 Ferrovum myxofaciens | reverse complement strand
CAACACCATCCCCTGCTTGATCAGGTCCTGATACAGCAACCCCATGTACACCATCATACGCAGCGCCATGTATTTATCGACGGTACTCTGAAACTCGATAAGTATATAGAGGTAAACCCAATCCCCACCTACCTTGATCCGCCAGACGATGTCATCGGCACGACCACGAAAGTCTTCGGTGATGTAATTGCCGTCCACCTTCTTCAGCGTCGTGTAATCCAGACTGTGCAACCACTCGTCTGGCACGAACCCC
>NZ_JPOQ01000351.1 GCF_000735045.1 Ferrovum myxofaciens | reverse complement strand
GAGCGGGCTTGTTCGCCGTTGGGCTGTAGCTCGTATTTGAATGCTTGCAAGCGTTTCATGGCTGAATTATACTTGGTCTATGGAAAAAGACAACGAAATTCGACACGGCAGGCATTGCGTTTTCAAAATGCACGTCCATTTGGTCTTTGTGGCGAAATATCGCCGCAAAGTGTTTGACGGCGATGCCATCGACCGGATGCGCCGGATGTTCGGCAAGGTCTGCGAAGACATGGAAGCGTCCCTAGTGGAAATG
>NZ_JPOQ01000350.1 GCF_000735045.1 Ferrovum myxofaciens | reverse complement strand
TCGCAACTCGTTATAAACAGCATCCGCCACATCCTTAAGATTCGTTGATGCGGTGTTACTGACGTTCGGGTCCGGTATGTCATTTTTCTGAAATATTGAACATCCGCTCAGTAGCAACAAGGTTCCAAAAATACCTAAACCACTCAACTTCATGCTTGTTCTCCCAAAGTATTCAATCGCCTAAACGCCCTTGAAAAATAAATTCGTCAGTAACGGCTGTTTTGTTGAAGACAGCACTGCGTTGAATTTCGGTTTATGCAATACTTCGTAACAAGAAAGTGTTACATGAAGTTGTTACTGACGGTTTGGCGGTTGGGCAAAATGCAAAAATAAGCGTCAGTAACATGGGCTAAGAGGGAAAAAGCATTGCAAACGGAAACGGAAAACCAATTTGTGCAAAAAAACCAGCCCAACGAAATGACGGGTGGAGAACACCTTCCTTCACTGGATTTGGCACAACCCGCCGTTCCTGTCATAACCCGCACAAAAAGAAAAAACGATGCGGATGACAAAATCCGTCATGGCGAGCAAAACCCTAAAATCGAAAAAAACAGACGCCACCATCGAGCAATACAAAAAACGGGTAGTCGGAATACTTCGCCAAATCGCGTCCGAATCCAATATGGAAGAAATCACTCCATCAATGATTGTCCACTGGTTGTCACGACACGCCAAATATCAGACTGACCCGGACCCTGGCTTCGGCAAAGAACATCAGTTTCTGGTGAGGGTCAGTACCACCCCAC
>NZ_JPOQ01000349.1 GCF_000735045.1 Ferrovum myxofaciens | reverse complement strand
TCCAATCTCCGACTGATCCCCTTCCAGCGCCTTCAACGCGCTTCCAATCACAATCGGCGTGTCATCCCCAGGAAAATTGTACTTCGACAACAGTTCCCGGACTTCCATCTCCACCAACTCCAGCAACTCCGCGTCGTCCACCATGTCCGCCTTGTTCATGTACACCACAATGTACGGAACCCCCACCTGACGGGCCAACAAAATGTGCTCCCGGGTCTGCGGCATCGGTCCATCCGCCGCCGATACCACCAAC
>NZ_JPOQ01000348.1 GCF_000735045.1 Ferrovum myxofaciens | reverse complement strand
GTAGCGCTAGCGTTCCCACCAAAACCAACACCCTTGATAATGTCGTCAAGCCTCATGCCACCTCCCCACCAAGTAAAGCCGGGTTCACTTCGATGACCTTCCGCTTGAGTACAGATGTTTCTCTGGCGCGTCCAAGGTCAGCCAAAACAGACAACGCCGCACCAAGTCGTTTCGAGTCCCGAACTGGGCCATATTGCTGCGCGTGTCGCCTCGTGGGTGGACTTCCTCGCCCACTACACTCAGAAACCAGCCA
>NZ_JPOQ01000347.1 GCF_000735045.1 Ferrovum myxofaciens | reverse complement strand
GCCAGTCTGGCGGTCCAGCGATTGGCGTCCCGTTACTGCGTAACGAAGCGAGAATTGGTTGAGCGACTGGTAGTGGCAGAAGAGAAAAAGATCCTATCTGGGATAAGTAGCGATGAATTGGATGTATATCTGGAGGCAGGCGAAAGACCGTTACGCAGTAACGGACAAAAAGCCAGGGGGAAAAACATGAAAAAGGAGGAAAATATCGAGTCATCGTGACCGATCACAGTACAATATAAGCGCGTAACCCCATGACCTAACCATCGGTCACGATAACCAGAATCACCGGTCATCTTCACCAGAATACGCAG
>NZ_JPOQ01000346.1 GCF_000735045.1 Ferrovum myxofaciens | reverse complement strand
GATTGGACTCAACGACCGTCAGGTCGAGATCATCGCCCGAGCCACTCCCAAGCGCCAATACTATGTGATCCACCCCGAGGGACGGCGGCTTTTCCATCTGGGATTAGGCCCGGTTGAACTGGCCTTTGTCGGTGCTTCCGGCAAGGAGGATATCGCGCAGATACGGGAATTACACGGCAAGCATGGGAACAGTTGGCCCGGCCAGTGGCTGCGTCACCGTGGCCAAATCAAGGCGGCGGAAGTCTGGGAATCC
>NZ_JPOQ01000345.1 GCF_000735045.1 Ferrovum myxofaciens | reverse complement strand
CGTCAAGCGGTCGGGATGGGCTATTTTGCAATATTATTCGGAAATAGCCTCCGCCGATTCCCGTCATCCACTGAAGGTGACACACAAGGAGGATCGGAGTCCGCTGACGGAAGCGGATCTGGCTTCCCACAAAATCATTGTAAGCGCTCTGTCTGAACTGACCCCTCATCTTCCGGTGATTTCAGAAGAAGATGGAAAAAGGGTCCCGAAGTACCCCGCTCCGAAATGTTTCTGGCTTGTGGATCCCCTGGATGGAACCAAGGAATTTTTGGCAGGAAGTGGTGAATTTACAGTTAATATCGCTTTGATTTGGCATGGAAAATCCATATTTGGTGTGGTGGGGGCTCCGGCCCTGGATTTGATCTAC
>NZ_JPOQ01000344.1 GCF_000735045.1 Ferrovum myxofaciens | reverse complement strand
TTCAACCCAAATAAAGAAGGATTCCAAGGGCGATAAAACAGGTCGTTCCGGTGGTAGGATTCCCCTGTCGCATGGGGAACGCCAACCCCGGAACACCTGCCATTTCCGTGTTCTGGGGCGCCAACCCCGGACACGATGACATACACCCCCGGACGGGGAATCCTGCGCCAGCAGGATAGACTGCGGAAGCCGCATGCTCGTAGTGGAGCTGGTGCGGCATGCAACGGGGCGCTGCGATTTTATCGCTTCGACTCCATTCCGGCCTTGAACAGGCTTGGGCGACACAGACAGGGCCTCA
>NZ_JPOQ01000343.1 GCF_000735045.1 Ferrovum myxofaciens | reverse complement strand
TGTGGCTGTGATCGTGTTTGACGCTGATCCCCGGCCCTTTCTTCGCGCAACGAGGAACCAGCGTATCGTCGATAATCAGGTTGACCAGCTCGTTTGGAAAAACTCTTTGCGTCAATTGCAGCAATTAAATGGACAAGTCGGCGACCGAGACATTCGCCCGTTCGATCAGTTTGTAGTAGGTGGTCCAGTGCGCCTCGCGGCGAATGGCACCGATGGCACGAGTGACCCAGCCTTCCGGGTTGAGCATGCAACCGATCAGAAGTTCGACAAAGGTTCGGCGGGAACGG
>NZ_JPOQ01000342.1 GCF_000735045.1 Ferrovum myxofaciens | reverse complement strand
AAATACGAGCTACAGCCCAACGGCGAACAAGCCCGCTCTATGCGCCGCTTTGCCGGGTCATGCCGTTTCGTGTTCAACAAGGCGCTTGCAATGCAGAAGGCCATCTACGAGGGCGGCGAAAAGAAGGTGGGCTATGCCGGGTTGTGCAAAGAACTCACCACTTGGAAAACTCAACCGGAAACCGCTTGGCTCAAAGAAACACATTCGCAAGTTTTGCAGCAATCACTCAAAGACCTTGAGCGTGCCTACAAAA
>NZ_JPOQ01000341.1 GCF_000735045.1 Ferrovum myxofaciens | reverse complement strand
TGATTCAACGCGCCTATCGTTACCGATTTTACCCGACGCCTGATCAGGCCGATCAGCTTGCGCGATCGTTTGGTTGTGCGCGATGGATCTACAATTGGGGCTTGAAGGAGAGGTCGACCGCCTTCTGCAACAACGGTCAGCGCGTGTACTACAAGGATTTGGCGGCGCGCCTCAAGGGTTTGAAACAGGACCCTGAAACATCATGGTTGAGTGAAGTGTCGTCGGTCGTCCTGCAACAATCGCTTCGTCACCTGGATACGGCTTTTACAAAATTCTTCAAGAAGGAATCGGACTATCCCACGTTCAAGTCTCGCCGGGACAACCAGTCGTGTTCGTACATGCCAAACGCCTTTGCTTTTCGT
>NZ_JPOQ01000340.1 GCF_000735045.1 Ferrovum myxofaciens | reverse complement strand
GCTGCCTGGCATTTTACCTTCGCCAAGAATGGCGTTTCCGCCATGACACTGCATCGGATCCTTGGTTTCGGCTCCTACCCTACCGCTTGGGCGATGCTGCACCGTTTCCGGTGCGCAATCAGCCATACGGGGCACGACATGCTGTCCGGACATGTCGAAGTGGATGAGACTGTCTTTGGTGGCGTCAGGCACGGCAAGCGCGGGCGCGGTGCCGGAGGCAAGGTGCTGGTCGCCATCGCCGTGGAGTTGCTTT
>NZ_JPOQ01000339.1 GCF_000735045.1 Ferrovum myxofaciens | reverse complement strand
TCGGCGGCAAGCGCGTTGGTAACGGCGCTTGCGTTGCTCCAGCACCTGAAGTTTGAGCGGGGTTGCATAGCGCTTTCCGTTTGAACAGACAATCTCGGAAGTATTCAGATCAACGCCTACCTCGCCCTTCACTTTTGGCAAGGGCGAGACTTCTTCTTCGGTCAGGAGTGAAATATAGAATTTGCCCCCCGTAGTCCTTGTGACAGTAACCGAAGAAGGCGTCGCCCCTTTGGGAAACGGACGACTCCAGCAAATATCCAAAGGAGTTTCATGCTTGGCCAGCGTCAACTTCCCTTCACGA
>NZ_JPOQ01000338.1 GCF_000735045.1 Ferrovum myxofaciens | reverse complement strand
CCTGATTATGTCTCTATCTCAGTGCGCGCCATCAGTTTCTTTCCAGAACAAGGAGTTGCACATATGAGCGCCACGGCAAGTCTTGGCACCATCGCTGCCAGATCGAATTGTTGTATTCCCGGAAATCAAAGTACTGTTGATCGCAATGATTCACCTCATCGGTTTTCGCAAGAGGTCAGAATTCTGTGTATTCATACAGTTTTCCAGTACGCACTGAGATAGAGACATAATCAGGTCAACTTCTGTGTGACATGCTGAATACGGTTAACGCCCACTCTTGCTGCGACACATTCCGTCTGATCTTGGGTGGACAATGATCTCATTTTCAGGGAGGTCATTGTTACACCGACCTTTGGCTCTGCTGTCCTTGGAAAAATCCTGAACAGAGCGTATGACAACTCCAATTTAAATTGGAGGCATTTTTTACCGGACAAACGCCGACATAAAGTCATTTCTGAATCGACAAAATAGAGAACCACACCCATGCACATCTAATAAGTTTATGACCGTGATCGATTAAACCGGCGGGATTAGTCCGTCCAGTTGAATCAGTATGGTCGTCAACTATTAAAGGAGTGTATGCAATGAGACGCATCAAGCCCACGGAGCGCAATCCGCGCCCCAACCAAGTAGTTTCCGTCGTAGCCGTACGCACCATCCACGAAACAGTAACGAATGACCGGGGTACCCGCCTGATAACCACATGCATCGAATATGTGGTTGGTAGAGGCAAGTATCTGGGTGTCGACCACAAGGTTACCGCGTTCATATGGCTGGAGGATAAAACAGGTGTTCTGAAGGCAGCATAAGCAATGGGCAGGGTCTTGAAAATGGCGGAACACATTTCAAACGACATATATTGACGCATAAGAGAGTTAGGCTAGCTCAGTCAACAACCCTCGCCTTTATTCGAGGGTTGTTGACACGTGTAATTTCTTGACATAAAAGTA
>NZ_JPOQ01000337.1 GCF_000735045.1 Ferrovum myxofaciens | reverse complement strand
ATGGGCAGCGACGGTCTGGGTGTCCGGGGCAGGAGGCGGAGTATTGCCTTCCCCACCCAGGTCACTGAAGGCCAGTTGGAGGCTGTATAGGTCGGGGTTGCGGCGTTCCGACTTCTGACCGAAAAGATGGCGTCTAAACCATTCCAGTTGCCTTTTGAGCTGGGATATTTCTTCCTGTTGGCGTGCATTGACGGCCATCAAAACCACGTTTTGTTCAATGATATTGGCGGCGGTTTTGAGGGCGTTTGACATGACAGAATTGTACCACGAATCAATCGGTTGTGATCGATTT
>NZ_JPOQ01000336.1 GCF_000735045.1 Ferrovum myxofaciens | reverse complement strand
GCCCGTTTCCAATAATTTACGCAAAGCCTACTGGAAAGTGGGTCGCGTCACTGAACATGCCGCCAACGTCCGCAAGGACTGGCAGCATAAACTCACCACCTCCATCGTTCGCGAGAACCAAACGATCGCGATGGAATCCCTGTATGTCCGTGGCATGACGGCTAGTGCGAAAGGAAGTGCTGACAAGCCCGGATCGAACGTCAAGGCCAAGTCAGGCCTGAACCGTTCGGTCCTGAATGCGGGATTTGGTGAG
>NZ_JPOQ01000335.1 GCF_000735045.1 Ferrovum myxofaciens | reverse complement strand
AGCAGACATCCGCGACAACTGGGCCAGCCTACGCGAAACGATGAGCGTGCAGCGGCGCGTCACCGCCTCATTCCAACAACGTGATGGGCGCACATTGAATGTGCGAAAATGCACCGTAGCCGAACCGGATTTGATGAAAATTTACAGGGCACTGGGAGTTTCCCCGGCCCCAGGAGGAACGAAAAAACTGATCAGTTAAACCAAAATTACGAGCATGTAGTGCCACTCCGATTTTTTTGTGGTCGTAACAAACTGATAGTTAAA
>NZ_JPOQ01000334.1 GCF_000735045.1 Ferrovum myxofaciens | reverse complement strand
CGTTCCATTTATCCAGTCCTCCGTCGTCTCGCGGGGCGTGGCACAGGCGAAGGTATAGCCGGATGCCCCCAGGGCCGCCACGAAAATATGGGCACGATCTCCTCCAACCAAGGGGATAGTCGGACCAGCAAAGTCAATGAACAGTTTCTCCCCCGCGCGGTGAACCTGGCGCATGGAGCGCTTGAGGGTTCGGGCAAAACGCTGGTAGCAATCACAGAATTGAGAATAACTGTAGGTCTGGCTGTCTGCCTGAACTTTAGACATTCGCGGGTTTTTCCAAATACCGAAGGCACCCATCTGCGCGATAAATATTTTCAAAAAAAATGCAAAAAACACTTGACATGAAATCCGATTTGCGAGGTCGCTGCGCTAC
>NZ_JPOQ01000333.1 GCF_000735045.1 Ferrovum myxofaciens | reverse complement strand
CCAGTTTCGGTTTGGACACCACATTCTCAGGAAATCGTGAACTCACCCTGATGAAGCGAGCTGTCGGATGCGGTTACAAGGTAAATTTTATTTTTGTCTGTGTCGAAAGTCTTGCGTTGTGCCAAGCTCGCATCCTTGAACGGATTGACAGCGGTGGGCATGCCGTGCCCGCAGAAGATGTGTCACGGCGTTACAGCAGAAGTCTGCGTAACCTCGCTTCAGCTTTTGACTTGGCAGAACGGGTATTCATCTTGGACAACACGGGAGAAAAGCGCCGCTTACTCCTATCCGTTGAGAATGGCCGCGTGAAGCACTTATCCAGTAATCTGCCCCAATGGGCAAAAGATGCAATACCGGATCGTTCCATTCACTCTGAGCGGAATGAACTGATTTAAGGGTGAATATACGCCAGACGGGAAATAGCATCCCCGCTATTGTCACCAACTGCTGATACTGCCGCCCTAATGTCTTAGGCCATGGAAAGGTGACCGCTACTCCAGTTTCTTGGCCAGATCCTCCGCCCGTGGGTGGTAGTATCGAAAGACCATCTTCGAATCTTTATGACCCGTCACTTTCATCAATTCGTGCATCATAAATCTTGCCGCCAACCGCGAGGTTCCTTCGTGCCTGAGATCATGCCAATGGAGATCGAGTAGCATAGCGTCCACAGCAATTTCCATTTTGGTTTTCCCGGCAATTATCATTTCCTTTTCGTAATCAACCCGTGCCCGTTTAATTGCGTGCCCCCATGATTGGACAAGGGCTGATTTGGTAAGCCTTAACACTTTTCCTTCAATCGAATGGGGTAACTCTGATAATGTTTCGAGGGCACGGGGTGACAGCGGGATTGTGCGAGATGTCCCGTTTTTGGTATCTATCAAGTGAGCCGTCTTATTTTTCAAACTCACATTCTGCCACAGCAGATCAAGCGATTCCCCTTGACGCATGGCCGTTTCACAAGCCAGGATGAATGCGGGTAGTATCCAAGGATTTTTGCACTGTTTAAGTGCGGCGACAATACGGACTTCTTCACCGTCAAGTAACCGACGGTCGCGGCTGTTGTCCTCTCTAGGCAAGGTGATCTTGCGAATCGGGTTGTCTACTGGGATTCCCCATTCTTTGTTTGCCAGGTTGAACAGGTGGCTGATAGGGGCTAAATCCAGCCTGATGGTTGCAGCAGATACTCCAGCCTTTTTTCGTTCGTCACGAAATTTTGCGAAGTTTCCAGGTGTAAGGGCCAATAGGGACACTTTTGCCAATTTGCTATTCTTCCATGTCAGCAAACGGTTTTTTTCCTGTATCGCACTTTTCTTGTTGGGTGTGACCTCTTCCAAGTAGCGATCTATGGCATCAGCCAAGGTGGTCTTTTCGGCTTCGCTCCGATTAGTGTAATCCCCTCTATCTATCCTGAACTCAATGCTGCGAGCCCATTTTTCCGCAGCCTCCTTGGTCGGAAAAGTTTTTGATACCGTCTCATTCCCTTTGCGCCTGACCCTTGCCTGCCACCAGTCATTTTCTCGCTTCGTAAATGTCGCCATCATTTCCCCTCGTTGGCACGGATTTGGTCCCGTAATTCAGAGGATATTGTATATTTCCAAATAGAAACAGTAAAGTATATATAAAACAATTTCGGACTGTTAATCCGCAGGTCCCAGGTTCGAGCCCTGGTCGGGGAGCCATAGGCACATATGAAGTAACTTCAATTAAGCCAACTGAACTTTAGACATTCGCCTCTCCCAGCCACCCAGGATTTTCCATGGTGGTGAGGTGGGGAAAACACAAAAACAGGGCGATTCGACAATGATGGACAGGGGGTTGCGTGCCTCAGCACTGCAAT
>NZ_JPOQ01000332.1 GCF_000735045.1 Ferrovum myxofaciens | reverse complement strand
CATCCATCAACGTGACGATCTGCCGTTCCCGCACTCGCTGCCGGAATTCCAGCGGCTTTTTCCAGATGTTGGGGCGTGTGCTGCTTACCTGGAGAAGTTGCGTTGGCCGGACGGTTTTGTTTGCCCACATTGCGAGGCAGGCGGTGAGCCACTTCGGTTTGCGAACCGTCCAAACGTGTTTCGGTGCCGCGAGTGTCGCAGGGATACCGGCTTGAAAGCCGGAACCGTGATGGAGGGGTCGCATACGCCGCTTAACATCTGGTTCTGGGCTGCCTATCTGGTTACCAGCCAGACGCCCGGCATGTCTGCCGTGCAGTTCCAGCGGCAACTTGGGCTGCCCAGGTATGAGACGGCATTCCAGATTCTCCACAAACTCCGGGCAGGCATGGTGCGCCCCGACCAGGACAGGATCGGCGGCAAGGCCCATGAACACGTAGAGGTCGACGAAACCTATGTCGGCGGCAGGACGCGCGGCAAAGGCAGTGGCGTCCACGACATG
>NZ_JPOQ01000331.1 GCF_000735045.1 Ferrovum myxofaciens | reverse complement strand
AAACAACCTAACCGAAAGCGTTCGATCAGTTTCGGCAGCGCTGGCAGCGTTGTCGGCAACGGAGTCACGATCCGTCGTCCACTGATAGACCGTAAGCGGGCCCATTAGGCAATAAATCTCATGGACGAAATCCATGGGAGAGGTCGAATAGACCACCTCAGGTTGGCACCTGAGCGCCGAAAAGGGTGAGTGCAGAGAGCAGCAAAATCGATTGGAACCTTGGCGGGTTCCGTGGGAGTGGCGGGCTTGGCGGCCCACCGCTGATTTACGCATACCGGTTGGCTCCGGTAGAAATTGGACGATTCATCGTCCGCACGTCCATCACGGACAACAAGGCACTGGATCGCCCATTTTTGGGGGATCAAGGGCTCCATCAGTCCATCACGGACACAACTCAGGCCAGAAACAACGGCCAGCATCATCTCAAGTCAGTTGCGGACATATAGGGCCA
>NZ_JPOQ01000330.1 GCF_000735045.1 Ferrovum myxofaciens | reverse complement strand
GGACAACAAGGCACTGGATCGCCCATTTTTGGGGGATCAAGGGCTCCATCAGTCCATCACGGACACAACTCAGGCCAGAAACAACGGCCAGCATCATCTCAAGTCAGTTGCGGACATATAGGGCCAAATTCCTTTGATGGTAACCCTATACGTTCAAAACAGACGCATATCAACAATCCACAGGAGGTCATATGAAATGCCATCACCAACCGAGAGAAATCAAGATTCATCGACTCTTCAGGAAAAAACGCAA
>NZ_JPOQ01000329.1 GCF_000735045.1 Ferrovum myxofaciens | reverse complement strand
TCCTGCTTCAACGCGAGAGGTCTGCTGATACGGCTACGCCGTTTCACATCCTTGCTCGCTCCACAGGCTAACCCCGGAAATCCTCCGGTTTTGTTCATTCGTGAATCCTCAAGCCGTCTGCACCGGTCAATATCGCTTTCCCAGCCATCAGGATGTTGATACTGGCATTCAGATCCCGATCATGGCTCTGTCCGCAATCTGGACAAACCCATTGACGTGTCGAAAGCGAAAGACTCTTGAGGACGTATCCGCAACTCGAACACCGCTTCGAACTCGGGTACCAACGATCGATCTTGACAACCGTTCGACCGGCC
>NZ_JPOQ01000328.1 GCF_000735045.1 Ferrovum myxofaciens | reverse complement strand
CTGGGCCAGCATTTCAGTGATCTCACCATCGCTGATGCTGTCGTTCAGATTCGAGCGCAACTCACGGGCAAAGGACGCAAAGGCTTCCCGTTCCAAGGGGTAGTCCGGGCTCTCCAGAATCCCGGTAATGCGGTCGATGTGGGTATTGGCAATCTTGGCAATATCGTTGGCCCATTCTTCCCAGTGGTGGCGGTTCCCCACCTTCTGGACCAATTTGGCATAGATGGCCCGTTCAATTTCTCCGATCTCGAACTGAAGTTCGCCCTGATCTTCGTTGGGATACCGCTTGGGCGCAGGTTCGCCAATGGTAAAACCACCTTTCCCCGCCTCGCTGTTGGTTTTTCTCTTGGGTTTTTCCTGCTTCTTCTGGATTTTGTCGGTGATGGCGATGACTTCCATCTTCCGAGGATCACAGCCAGTCAAATTCGGTTTATTGACCATGGCATCAAAACGGTCATCGTGAGAGCGCAGAGCCTGTAAAACCTGCCACACCACGGCATAGGTCTTGTTATCGTTCAGGGCTT
>NZ_JPOQ01000327.1 GCF_000735045.1 Ferrovum myxofaciens | reverse complement strand
ACCTGTTTTCCTGGGGCACGCATGTTCGGTTGCCATGAATTCATTGCTTACGATGATGAACTGGAAATACGCACGACCATGAGCATCGAAGGTTTTTTGTCTTTTTTGTGGAGAAAAATCGTTGCGGAAAGTGTGGCGCATGGAATGGAAAAGCAAACGGAGGCGCTGATTGAAAAAGCCAGAAGTGTCTGAGTCTTCCCCCTTCAGGCACGCTCAGGCAGATGACAGCCCCGGGTTCCTGTTGTGGAAGCTCACCGCTCTATGGCAGAGAAAACTCGGCGGTATCTTCGATGCGTTTGCCCTTACCCAAACCCAGTTTGCCATCCTGGCTTCACTCCTGTGGTTCGAGCGACAGCATGAGCCACCGACCCAGGCTCGCCTGGTCGAGCATGCCAAGATCGACAAGATGACCCTTTCCAAAGCCATTCGAAAACTTGAGGAAGCTGGGCTGGTCAATCGGGAGTCTTCAACTTCGGATACCCGTGCCATACAGGTTCGATTCACTGTCGCGGGACGCAAACTGATT
>NZ_JPOQ01000326.1 GCF_000735045.1 Ferrovum myxofaciens | reverse complement strand
AGGGTTTGAGATAAGGTGGTTAATTGGCTTCCAAGTGTCAGGTAATTTTGGAGCAATTCAGACCTCTTTTGGCTTGGGAGAACACTTTTGGCACTGGAATCTATCACCCTTGACGCTTTGCGTACCTATCATCTCGCATGGCGATTCTTGCGTTTAGATCGCCCTTGGTGGCAAGTTTTCTCCGTCGGGTGTTTGTGGTGCCGAATGTGCGTGTGAAGGCGAAACTGAGGATGATGGTGGCGGGCGTCCATAAGAAATTGGGGATGGTGTTGTCCGATGGACGCCTGCCGCCAGTTTTGCCCATCGTGTTGTACAACGGCAGTCAGCGTTGGACGGCGGTAAGGGATGTATTTGATCTGATTCCGCCAGTGCCGGGATTGGTGGAGCAGTTCAAGCCCAGGGTGAAATATCTGCTGGTGGACGAGAACGACTACCCCGACAGCGAACTGGCCTCACTCAAGAATTTGGTGGCGGCGGTATTTCGGATAGAGCATCCTGCCGACCCGGAAACTATTCAGGTATTATTGCGTCTACTGGAAGAGTGGCTGGTAGACCGGCCTGACCTGCGCAGAATGATAGCCAGATGGATACGGGCCACATTAATGCGTAAACCG
>NZ_JPOQ01000325.1 GCF_000735045.1 Ferrovum myxofaciens | reverse complement strand
TTCCAAGGTGCCCAGTTCCAGAATTTTTCGATAGCATTTTAGCAATCGGGCATATTCCCTATCATCAAGGCATTTCTTCTCGCAATCAGAAACGCGCTTGTAGGTGGCCTGCAGCAGGCGTTTCATTCGGCGCGCCCATCGATAACGATTGGTCTCCACCACGAAAGTCAGTTCTCTCAACAGGTGCGAACCGCATAGGCCATGCCCGCAGTTTGAGTAACTGAAATAGGATGCCCAGCAATCATGGATAAGC
>NZ_JPOQ01000324.1 GCF_000735045.1 Ferrovum myxofaciens | reverse complement strand
GTTTCTCGGATTGCCGGACTTCAAAGTGTGCCATGTTCGTTTGGGTGAAGAAAGAATATGACTAATTATCTCATTAATTCAAACGGTTGTATATGTTTTTAAGGGCTTCGAACACGGATTCAGGAATAATTCAAATCTATAAGGGCAAATCCATGAGTGACGCGTCAATTTGTCTCAAGCCTATTAACGACCTGCTAGGGGAAAGCTTCTACATTCCGTCCTATCAGCGTGGTTACCGTTGGAGCGAGCAGCAGGTCTCAGATTTGCTTGAAGATGTACTTGCATTTCAGCAGAGCAAAGACGGTCGAAGTCGCGATGGTTTTTACTGCCTGCAACCAATTGTGGTGCAAGCGGCCAACAATGGTTTATGGGAGGTAGTGGATGGGCAGCAGCGCCTGACCACTCTATTTCTTATACTCCGATTTTTCAATCAGCGGTTAGCCGAGCGTTTTCGGAGAAAGCTCTACCAAATTGATTTCAAGACCAGGACAGGCGCCAAGGAATATCTTGATGAGTTGACAGAGGCTCGGTCTGAAGAAAATATTGATTTCCACTTCTTATATCGCGCGGCGGGGACGATCGAGGCGTGGTTCAAAGATAAAGATAACTTGGTAAGCGATTTCGAAGGAGCATTGCTCAATCGCGTAATGGTAATTTGGTATCAATTGCCGGACACCGAGCAAGCAGTTGATGCGTTTACGCGATTGAACGTAGGGAAAATTCCGTTAACAAATGCTGAACTCGTTCGCGCTCTGTTTTTGCGCTCAAGAAATTTCCCGCAAGTTACAGCTAATCTGGAACAACTGAAGATTGCTCAAGAGTGGGACCGGATGGAGCAGGCGCTTCAAAATGACGATTTCTGGTATTTTCTCACTGAGGATGGAGGCAAAATAAATCGTATCGAGCTAATTTTTGATCTACTTACTGAAGCAAAGTCGCCAGATACTCGCCCATCAAGCTTCATTTATGGATCCTTTTACCATTTTAACCAGATGATCACAGATGAGGCTGCCTTGCCCGAGCATCTATGGAATGATGTAAAGCAATACTTCATGACCTTGGACGAGTGGTATAACGATCCGAAGCTCTTTCATCTAATTGGCTATTTGATCAACGAAGGAGACCGAGTACTGACGTTGATCCAGTTGAGTAAGACCACCGGGAAAGCTGCGTTTAGTAAAGTTCCTGAATCCGTGTTCGTTATAGAAAAGCTTTCACCCAAGACCGAATCGACATGAATTTGACCGGCCAGTCTTTCAAAACCTCAACGAATTTCCATTCGGCTGTGTTTTTGTCGGCCGGTTTTTGTC
>NZ_JPOQ01000323.1 GCF_000735045.1 Ferrovum myxofaciens | reverse complement strand
CGGGTAGCGCAGCGACCTCGCAAATCGGATTTCATGTCAAGTGTTTTTTGCATTTTTTTGAAAATATTTATCGCGCAGATGGGTGCCTTCGGTATTTGGAAAAACCCGCGAATGTCTAAAGTTCAGACCCATGATCAAAGGGGTTGATATTTTTTTCGATGGCTTCTGGATGGGTGTAAACCAGAAGTTTCATGCCGGATTCCCGGGCCATGTAATCCCGAAAGAGGTACATCTCCTGGAATTTCCAGCGCGTATCGACATGGAGTAGTGGAAAAGGGGGCGTGGCAGGGTAA
>NZ_JPOQ01000322.1 GCF_000735045.1 Ferrovum myxofaciens | reverse complement strand
CTGCCTCCGGAACCAGAACCGAAACGCCGGGGGCCGAAACGAAAATACGGGCAGCGGCTCGATGCAGCCATGCTGGATACATTGCCAGCGCAGGAAATGAATCTGATGCTGTACGGCAAACTGCAATTGGTCAGGCTGCGCTCGGCCATCACCGTGGCGCGATTCCTGAAGGGGGTACCCGTGCGGGCGGTGTGGTGCGAGATGCGTCAGGACGACAACACCTGGTCGCGTCCGCGCCTGATTCTGGCCACCGAGACGGAATTGTCGGCTCAGGCCGTGGTGGAAATCTACGCCGAACGCTGG
>NZ_JPOQ01000321.1 GCF_000735045.1 Ferrovum myxofaciens | reverse complement strand
GGTGTGGTGCGAGATGCGTCAGGACGACAACACCTGGTCGCGTCCGCGCCTGATTCTGGCCACCGAGACGGAATTGTCGGCTCAGGCCGTGGTGGAAATCTACGCCGAACGCTGGGGTATCGAGCCCTTGTTCCACAACCTGAAGCGATGGTGGGGGGTGACGAACCTGTGGCAACAATCGAAGGGGGCTCTGGAACTGTGGATGCAGATTCGCTCCACAGCCTATGCCTTGACCCAATTGCTCGCCCTGAAA
>NZ_JPOQ01000320.1 GCF_000735045.1 Ferrovum myxofaciens | reverse complement strand
GTACGCGGTGGTTCGTTCAAGACTGGCAAAATGCGCCGTTCTTTCCGCTGGGATCGTTTTCGGTTTTTCGGCTTTTTCGGCGGATGACACATCGCTGACCGATCTGGTCAACTTCAAGGTTTCCTCGGAAACCCTTGATGCGTCAAAACTGTCTGCTATCCGGGAAAACGGTTTGGCGGCAGGGGTTCAGGGCGCGTTGAATCTCGTCCAGCACGACCAGTTTGTCGGAATCGGCGCATTTCAGGATACTTGTCGCTTCACTTTCTGAGTTTTCATTCTACTTCCAGAGAGCATCCCCCTGCAAATAATGTGGATGAAATGACCTGACTTGCCCACCGCCGTTCGCGTTCGTCGCGTGCGACGCCCACGGCCGTGGACAAGTCGTCAAACCGGTCACCATGATCAGGCAGCCTTTTGGTTTTTGCGATCAGGGTTCAATTGCACTTCCCCTATCGGTGCCCAGTTTCGTGTCTGGCCAGTCCAGCGTCGAGGCGTCTTTTCCTTTGCCGTCTGGTATAACGCATGCCGTTTGGCCAGTATCTCCTGATCCTCGCCACGATGACGCTGTCCTGGGGTGACGAACCGGATCTTGCTATGGCAGTGTTCCTCATTGTACCAACTCACAAAGTGGCGCACCCATCCTCTGGCCTCATCGAGACTTTCAAACCCTTTGGAAGGCCATTGCGGGCAGTATTTCAACGTCCTGAACAAGGACTCGGCATACGGGTTGTCGTTACTCACCCTTGGCCTGCTTCGGGATGGAGTAATGCCAAGATTGTGTAACTTGGCCAACAGGGTGGACGACTTCATGGGGGAGCCATTGTCCGAATGCAAAACCAATGACCCACCCCAGCAACCCTGGGACATCACAGCTCGTTGAACCAACCGTGCCGCATGCTCACCACTTTCTTCGTCATGGACCTCGTATGCAACCGCATTGCGGCTGTAAACGTCTTCAAACATATACAGGTAGTAGTACAACCCCTTGGTTCTGCTTGGCAAATATGTTATGTCCCAATTCCAGACCTGATTGGGTCCCGTAGCCGTATGTGTTGTCGGTAACGGCACCTTTCTCGACTTCTGAGCGCGGCCGCGATGATTGTTCTGTCCCGCCTCACTCATCACCCGGTAAAACGAGGATTCCGAAGCCAGATAGACCCCCTTGTCAGCCAGCCTTGGTACGATCTGTGACGGGGGGAGGCTCTTGTATTCCGGTTGATTCACCACCTCAAGAATCTCCTCTTTTTCCTTATCAGTGAGGCTGTGCAGTGGCATGGGATGCACAGCCTCCGGCCTTCCATCTTCAGGACGATGCCGCCATCGTTGCAAGGTGCGTATATCAATCCCTGCAACTTTGCAGGCTTCCTCACAACGCGCACCCGATTCTACGGCCTCTTCAATCAGCAATACCATGCTTTGGCGATCTGGGGAACTGATCAGTCGTCCTCGTTGCTTCCCCAGATCGCCCCGACTTTTTTTGACAGAACCAGCAACGCCGCCGTCTCCGCCAAGGCTTTCTCTTTTCTGGCCAATTCACGCTCTAATGACTTGATCTGCTTGTTATCACTGCGTGTGCGACTCAACTCTGCCTTGCGCGATACCAACGCTCGTTCCTGACCGTCCAGCGCCGCCTGATACCATTCCTTGACCTGCTCCACGTACAACCCTTTCCTGCGGCAGTACTCACTCAACTCAATCTCAGACAAATTGGCCGTCTCAATCACCGTCGCCAACTTCGCCTCAGCCGACCAATCCTCTCCCGTTCTCACAACTCCTGGCACCGGTATCCCCTCCATTTTTGCTGCCCTGCGCCAAGCATACAACGTAACGTCTGATATGCCCTCCTGCTTCGCCAATTCCTTGATCGAACAGTTCATCGGGGGCAACATCTTCCTCAATACCG
>NZ_JPOQ01000319.1 GCF_000735045.1 Ferrovum myxofaciens | reverse complement strand
TCGCATCAGGCGTTGTACCCGCTTGCGGTTGACGGTGTGGCCAAGCCCCTTGAGAAATATCACCATCTTGCGGCTGCCATAAAACGGATGCCGTGTGTACTCCTCGTCAATCAGACAATTCAACAGAAGGTCACTTTCGTCCACCATCTTCGGCTTCTGGTGGGCATAGACAGTGGCGCGGGATACCCCCACCAAAGCGCATTGCCCCACCACAGACACCCCATCACCGTGGTCAATCCACCCCTGCCGTATC
>NZ_JPOQ01000318.1 GCF_000735045.1 Ferrovum myxofaciens | reverse complement strand
AACGGGTCAGGACAGCGGGATCGATCTGGTGGCTGAAGTACGCGGGACGGGAGAGTTTCACGCCATCCAGTGCAAACTGTATGCCGAAGATTACAAACTCCAGAAGGGTGACATCGACAGTTTTCTGGCGGTTTCGGGTAAAACCATCTTTACCCACCGGGTTGTTTTCAGCACCTGCCTGCATTGGAGTCACCACGCCGAAGATGCCATTCAGGGACAGTTGATTCCCGTCAGCAGGATTGACCTGGCGGATCTGGAGAACAGTTCCATTGACTGGTCCCAATACCAGCCGGATACCACGGTTACCCTCAAACCGAGGAAAGTGCTGCGTGATCACCAGAAGTCTGCCTTGCGTGCCGTTCAGCAAGGACTGGCAGATGCCGACCGGGGCAAACTCATCATGGCCTGCGGGACGGGCAAGACTTTTACCAGTCTCAAAATTGCCGAGGTTTTGGCTGGACGGGGGAAACAGGT
>NZ_JPOQ01000317.1 GCF_000735045.1 Ferrovum myxofaciens | reverse complement strand
CTTGCGTGCCGTTCAGCAAGGACTGGCAGATGCCGACCGGGGCAAACTCATCATGGCCTGCGGGACGGGCAAGACTTTTACCAGTCTCAAAATTGCCGAGGTTTTGGCTGGACGGGGGAAACAGGTACTGTTTCTGGTGCCCAGTCTGTCCCTGCTGTCCCAGAGCCTGACGGAATGGACACAGGAAAGTGATCTTCCACTGCACAGTTTTGCTGTCTGCTCAGACAGTGATGTGGGTAAGACAAAGCGGAAG
>NZ_JPOQ01000316.1 GCF_000735045.1 Ferrovum myxofaciens | reverse complement strand
ACCGTGGCAGTGCTCGGTAACCCTGCGCGCTGGCCGCACCATTTTTTGACTTCGGGCCATTCCGTTCTCTCCTTGCTTTCTTCTCCTTGCGCTCTGCGACACGGCTCCAAAACGCATGAAACAACCGACAACAAGGAGAAACAGCATGGACGCAATCACCAAAACCAGAAAATCCAGACAAATGAAGACCGACACTCACCAAACCGCATGTGTGCTACAGACGGAAGACCTTCCCTCTTATGGGACAGAAATCGAGGATGGGGTCATTCAGAAGGCACTGGATATTCTGGCTTCGAGAATCCGGAAAGCAGAATCATTTCTGAACAGTCCGGGAGCAGTACGGGATTTTCTGCGGATCAAGATGGCAGGAC
>NZ_JPOQ01000315.1 GCF_000735045.1 Ferrovum myxofaciens | reverse complement strand
TTGTGCGCGATGGATCTACAATTGGGGCTTGAAGGAGAGGTCGACTGCCTTCTACAACAACGGTCAGCGCGTGTACTACAAGGATTTGGCGGCGCGCCTCAAGGGTCTGAAACAGGACCCTGAAACGTCATGGTTGAGTGAAGTGTCGTCGGTCGTCCTGCAGCAATCGCTTCGTCACCTGGATACGGCTTTTACAAAATTCTTCAAGAAGGAATCGGACTATCCCACGTTCAAGTCTCGCCCTTGCCAAAAGTGAAGGGCGAGGTAGGCGTTGATCTGAATACTTCCGAGATTGTTGAGCGCGATCAATCTATTTGAGGGTGGTTTGGGCGGTTTTTTGCAAAATAGATGAGGGTATGGGGGTTGAGCGCCCTCAAAGAACTTGACTGGCAAGCCCCTCAAGGGCGAGTCTTTGGTTTCCC
>NZ_JPOQ01000314.1 GCF_000735045.1 Ferrovum myxofaciens | reverse complement strand
GCAATGGCCCTCTGACGGGTTTGCAGACATAGAGGCGGCACGGGTTTGGGTACAGGAGTTTGTGCGGTGGTATAACAACGAACATCGTCACAGTCGGATTCGATTTGTGACCCCCTCACAGCGACATCGGAGGGAAGATTGTGGGATACTGGCCAAGCGTCATGAGGTATATCAGGCAGCCAAGGAAAAGAAGCCACAACGCTGGTCAGGGGCTACCCGTAACTGGGAGCCTGTAGGTGCTGTCCAATTGAAT
>NZ_JPOQ01000313.1 GCF_000735045.1 Ferrovum myxofaciens | reverse complement strand
TCAAGGCCTACCTTCGCCTTGAACTCGGGGGTGTGAACTTTCCTCTTCTTCGCTTCGCTCATTTCGCTCATCCCTTATGACAGCGCACAGCATAAACTACTGTCTTGATTTCAGGGTCCACTATAGCCATGTTATCTCTGGTTTCGATCAGTAGTTACGCTCGTGCCGAAACCACAGATGAGTTGAACAAGGAGGCTGCCCAAGTACTACAGACCCTGTACAGGAATAATCCCACGGCAGAGAGCATCTCAAAGAAAGCCAAGGCAATTCTGGTATTTCCTAAAATCGTCAAAGCCGGACTTGTGTTTGGAGGAAGTTACGGCGAAGGTGTTTTGAACGAAGGTTCGAAGATCACTGATTACTATAATTCTGTTTCTGCATCTTTTGGTTGGCAGGCAGGCGCTGAGTCTTATGGTTATGTCGTATTTCTTATGAACAACAAAGCCGTGCAATATCTTAAAAAGTCGGAAGGGTGGGAAATTGGAGTAGGACCGACGGTGGTCGTAATGGATAAAGGTATTGCAAAGAATCTGTCATCGACCACATTGAAAGATGACGCTTACGCCTTCATTTTTGACCAGCAGGGCCTTATGGCAAGTCTGAGTTTGGAAGGCACAAAGATCACGCGCATCAAGCGTTGAATTGGGTTCAATCATGAGTACAACAGCATGGATTCTAATGGGGCGCTTCGGAATATAAAAAAGAGTTGTAGTCGAATCTGGTGTAAAGGCCAGTTTCAGCATGATGAGTTGAGTTGGTGGAGATCTATATGGAGAAACTGATTGTTTAAGTCAGAAACGAAACCAAGGAAATCATCCACCATCTGGTTCTTGTTGAAATCCTCAACAGACTGCTTGGCGTTGCCGACGCATTTTTGCGCCTCACTGTAAATTTGTTTTGAAAGTCCCTTGATTTGGTAGGCCTGAACCACTGAAACGGAACCAGTATCATGCGAATCCATCAATGGCAGGAACCCGGGAGGCCACAATGATCTCCGTGAACTATAAACGTTTCGCAAACCCCAAAGTTGCCCATACGCACAATCCTTCGCGGGGTGGGTTCCCATTAACTCGTTCTAAAAAAACCAGCATCCTGAGCCGGTTTTCTTTCTTGTATCTCTTTGCTCTGGGCGCGCTGTTTTATCTGATGCATACC
>NZ_JPOQ01000312.1 GCF_000735045.1 Ferrovum myxofaciens | reverse complement strand
ATTTGAGGGGGAATGCTCGAACGGCAGGAGAATTACGACGCAAGGAAAAAGATAACGTTTTTGGGATGGGGAGCCGTGCGCCCATTGCCATCTCATTGCTGGTCAAAAATCCAAACGGGGAACAGCGGGGCCGGATTTACTTTCACGACATCGGAGACTACCTGACCCGCGAGGAAAAACTGGGCAAACTCATCGAGTTTGGCAGTATTGCAGGGATCACTGAGCAACAACGGTGGCAAACCGTTACCCCGGACCAGCATGGGGACTGGCTCAACCAGCGGAATGACGGATTCAAC
>NZ_JPOQ01000311.1 GCF_000735045.1 Ferrovum myxofaciens | reverse complement strand
GAGGAAAAACTGGGCAAACTCATCGAGTTTGGCAGTATTGCAGGGATCACTGAGCAACAACGGTGGCAAACCGTTACCCCGGACCAGCATGGGGACTGGCTCAACCAGCGGAATGACGGATTCAACCAGTACGTCGTGATGGGAGACAAATCAGGGACGGAATCCTTGAAGTTGTTTGAGAATTATTCGGCTGGTGTGAAAACACAAAGGGATGCCTGGTGCTACAACGCTTCCAGTGCCCATGTCGAAACCAACATGAGAAGCATGATTACGTTTTACAACGACGAGGTGGATCGGTTTGACAAAGCCCATCCAGGACTGGACAAGGCCGGGCGTGAAGCCAAGGTGGATGGGTTCATCAACGCTGATCCGGGGAAGATTAGTTGGACACACAATCTCAAGCAGGATCTGATAAACGGGAAAAGACATCTTCTTGATAAAAATTCTCTGATCGCGAGTTTATACCGACCGTTTACCAAGCAGTGGCTCTATTACAACCGTCGATTCAACGAACGCGTGTACCAGATGCCACGGATTTTTCC
>NZ_JPOQ01000310.1 GCF_000735045.1 Ferrovum myxofaciens | reverse complement strand
CTCCAGGAGGAACGAAAAAACTGATCAGTTAAACCAAAATTACGAGCATGTAGTGCCACTCCGATTTTTTTGTGGTCGTAACAAACTGATAGTTAAAGAAATTAAATTCTCTGCGTTAAACATGGGCTAAATCCGCGCTGCCGAAGAACAGCCGCGAATGGTGCGCGCAATCGATCGCCAGCGCATGGTCGGCCTGCCATTCGTATGCAGGCATAGCCTGTATTAGCTGATGTATGTCGTAGTAATGGCGCGAGACGCGCTGTCCACCATGTCGCAGTTCGCCGCGGCGGTCATACCATTGGCGCAGACCGTGCAGGATGATGATCTTGTCCCAGAAGGTGCGCTCGGGCTTCACAGTCATGACGTTGGCCACGGCCAGGTTCAGATCGGGCAGATCCTGCGCCACATACGGCGTGACCGTGGCTATGACGTGCGGATCCAGTGCCGACTTCGCACCTGCCTCAATCTTGACTGCGGAGCGGATGTAGTCGCCGGTAGTGGCCGTGACAGCAGGATACCAGAACAGTAAGGTCTGACCATCCTTGTCTTCTGGATCAGGCTTCAGCCGGAAATCGGCATCTGGAATGATGGCGGTGGCGAGTTGGGTGAACTGCTCCGTCAATGGTCCGGCAATGTAGCTTTGGCAAGCATTGCGGATGGCTTCGAGACGTACGCGGCGCTTCTTGCCGCTCAGAGCATCCAACTCAGCCACGTCGGCTGACTGTCCCAGATCGTCACGAAAGATAGTGATATCGATGTCCTCGGAAAATCGCGAGATCAGGCCGAAGGCTTTGGACAGGGAGGTGCCACCCTTGAACAGCAGGCGAGGACCACCAGCCTCTAAGCCGTTGAACAGCACATCAACCCATCTCCGCGAGAATCCCCTCGCTTTAGCCATGGGGAGGAAAGCGGGAAGTTGGTTTTGACTTAGATTTGTCTTGCATTATATATCTAGTATCTGTATAATTAGTACATGAGCGATTACACCATAAAATACAAGAGCAACCTGAACGTAGTTTACTCTTGCAAGTACTAGGTTATTTGGTGTCCTAAGTATCGGCGTTCGGTTTTAGTGAAGGGCGTTGACGTTCGGCTGAAAGAAATTATACAAGACGTTGCTACTGAGTATAAATGTGAAATATTGGAACTTGAGGTTATGC
>NZ_JPOQ01000309.1 GCF_000735045.1 Ferrovum myxofaciens | reverse complement strand
ACCGGTCAAAGACTTCGAACTGCGTGCCGAACTGCGGGGAGACCGTGCGAGTCAAGGAATCTTTGCTTCTTCCAATGGGACCCTGTATCAGAGCATGGTGACCTATGGTTTGCAAGGCATTTACAAGTTTTAATTGACCGAACACTTAAAACAATCCACCAAGCCAGCCCTACGGAAATTTGCCCCATTCTTCGTGCAATCCCGGCACCGGCTTGGTGCGCTCACCCATCAATATTCTCTTCCCGATGCGTCCCAAATCATGAACTCCTTAAGCCAGACAAGGCTTGAAACAGAATGGCACAGATTATGCTTTATAATCTCCAGTATAAAGGGATCGTCCACCCAAACAGAATTCGTTATTGAACATCCCAGGTTTTTTAGTGTCTTTATCTTAGGAGGTATTTATGAAAAACGCTCTTTTATTCGCCGCACTATGCCTGACCGCCTGGTCAGCATCGGCCAAGTTGCCGGATCCCCTGTGGACACCCATGGGTGGGAACTACCAGCAGCAATTTGGCATTCCCAAACCCCGTCCCGCTGTGCCTGAACTGGTATCTCATGCGCTGAACGGTCAGATTCCGTCAACACCTGAGCGTTGCGGGCAAAATAGCACCCATGCATGCGCCCGTCCAGCACCTACAGTGACCGCCAGCCATCAGATTTGACATCCTCCCCGGCATGAATGCCGGAGATTCCTACGGCGCTACACAAGGGCAAGCCCCTGTGTAGTCGCTTCGGCGGGTTCCTGCTTCACGGAACGGCCTGATTGCGCCAATTCTCCACAGG
>NZ_JPOQ01000308.1 GCF_000735045.1 Ferrovum myxofaciens | reverse complement strand
AATAATTTCCTCAACACCGCCGTCTTGCGCTCCTCAGAATATCCGCTCATCTCCGTTCACTTTCCGCCCCCAGTCCAAAATTAAATCAACTCGGGTGACGCGACATCTTCCCTGACACCGGGGGGCTAAAGCGAGGGGATTCTCGCGGTGTGGGGTTGAAGTCGAAAGCGCGATCCAGAGAGGCGGACTGTTTATTCACTTCCGCCACGATCTGCTTGGATCGCGCAATCATCCCGCCCTGAACCCCTGCCGCCAAACCGTTTTCCCGGATAGCAGACAGTTTTGACGCATCAAGGGTTTCTGAGGAAACCTTGAAGTTGACCAGATCGGTCAGCGATGTGTCATCCGCCGAAAAAGCCGAAAAACCGAAAACGATCCCAGCGGAAAGAACGGCGCATTTTGCCAGTCTTGAACGAACCACCGCGTAC
>NZ_JPOQ01000307.1 GCF_000735045.1 Ferrovum myxofaciens | reverse complement strand
TGTGGCATGGCTTCAAAATCGAAGTCGATCAACTCGCCCAGCGCACTGTGCTGTTGCAGCCAGTTCCATGTCGCCAACTCCGATGCCGGTTTGGTCATGCGTCCGATTACATTGCCCAGAATCGCCACGCGCATGACACCATTGACCCCCAGTTCGCTCAGTTTCTCGACAAAGCCGAGTTGCGACAGGGCATATAGCCCCAGACTCTCGACGCCGACCGAACGCGGTTTCATCAATTGCAATGAGCCGATAT
>NZ_JPOQ01000306.1 GCF_000735045.1 Ferrovum myxofaciens | reverse complement strand
CGGGGTGGTACAGGCATAATCCAGTCACCCAACGCATCGCATCAGTCAGATTTCTCTGCTGGGATGCCTCTGTTTCATTACACCAAAGCTATCAACGATCCCCATAGCTTACGCTACAAGGTACCGGCCAAATCCACTCTCGCTCATTGGCCCTGATACGGTTTCCCGTACCCTCAGAAGTGTTGGTGTGGGTCACAGGTTCAACGGTCATCCGCTGCCCCTGGTCGGTAATGACGACAGGCCAACTGCCCTGTCTCCCGATCCTTTAATAACGAACCTTTCTGGTTTCTCCCGATAGTCTGGAAATCCCCC
>NZ_JPOQ01000305.1 GCF_000735045.1 Ferrovum myxofaciens | reverse complement strand
GGGTGGAATTACGCTCTTTGAACGCAGAAAACACCAGAGTTTCCGCCATTTACGGCGAATGTACCCCGCTTGATGGTCGGGGATCGCACTGATATTTGTGGCGTGTGCGTTAACCCGATAAGCACGCTAAATTCTACAAGACGCGTCTAGTACCGATCGGCCCGAAACTGGCCTTAGAATTAACAACGCTTGGCGATCGTCGCCGCCTGCTTCCCTTGCCAAATGGCGAGGATTCACGTTTCTTTGCATCGTAAGCGGTAAGCCAGCGGCGTTGTATTTTCCCGGATAATTTTTCTGCATACTCCTCTTCAAATTGTGACACAGGAGAGCAGGTATGGAAACCAAGCGTAGCAGGAGAATTCGCCACAGCAGGCAGGACTGGCAGGGGTTCGTGTCCGAGTTTCTGACCAGTGGTCAGGACTGCAAGAGTTTCTGTCG
>NZ_JPOQ01000304.1 GCF_000735045.1 Ferrovum myxofaciens | reverse complement strand
CTCTGACGGCAAAGTTTCGCCCGAAGTTCAGGCAATCATGAGCAGCATGCTCATGATTGTCGAACTTATCCTTGCCATTTTTTTGGAGCGCACCACCAAGAAGAATAGCGCTAACTCCAGCATTCCTCCCTCGCAAACCGACAAGGACAATTCGTCGCTCACCGATCCGGGCAGCAAGGGCAAAGGTAAGAAGGCCGACGGTGAAACGGTGAAGAATCGGCGCACAATCGAAACACTGACCATCGTACCGGTC
>NZ_JPOQ01000303.1 GCF_000735045.1 Ferrovum myxofaciens | reverse complement strand
CCCTCGCAAACCGACAAGGACAATTCGTCGCTCACCGATCCGGGCAGCAAGGGCAAAGGTAAGAAGGCCGACGGTGAAACGGTGAAGAATCGGCGCACAATCGAAACACTGACCATCGTACCGGTCGATTACTGTGATAAGTGCGGTGCCGATCTGAGGCAGGTTGGTTGCACCCATGAGCGCCGCACCAAGATCGACATCATATTCGAGAAAGTCGTCGAACATGTGGAAGTGGAGATCAAGCAGTGCCCCTCCTGCGAACGAGTTATCAAAGGCAAATTCCCGGTGGACATGCCCGGCCCGTTGCAATATGGTCTGGGTGTGCAGGCGTTTATCATCAACCTGCTGGCCTGCCAGATGGTTGCGCTCAAACGCGCGCAAGCTTTGGTTTACTCCATCATTGATGTGGTCATCGCCGAAGCCACTATGTTGCAGTTCATTCTGCGTTTGCATGCCGCATTGGAAAACTGGGAGGTACGGGCAACCGAAAAGTTATTACTGGAAGCGGTCATGCATGTCGATGAAACCTCGTTACGCGTCGACAAGACAAATTACTGGATTCATGTGCATTCGGCGGGTGGCATCACCCTGAAAAAATTGCACCGAAAGCGGGGTATAAAGGCCATGGAAGAAAATGATATTATCCCGCGATATATGGGCAAGCTTATCCATGATTGCTGGGCATCCTATTTCAGTTACTCAAACTGCGGGCATGGCCTATGCGGTTCGCACCTGTTGAGAGAACTGACTTTCGTGGTGGAGACCAATCGTTATCGATGGGCGCGCCG
>NZ_JPOQ01000302.1 GCF_000735045.1 Ferrovum myxofaciens | reverse complement strand
GGGGCAAAGCCCCACCTCGCAAAACATGATCATAAAGTTACGGCGACGATATCACTGAAAGAATCGGGAAGTTGAGGGTTCGGTGAATCTGGATTATGTGACAGTCACAATAAATATCACCCCCCCTTAGCCGACTTGACTTCCAATTTCAAACTGCTGCTTTTGGCCCAATTTCAAGTTGCTGATGACAAAGCAGGAAACATCTCTCGCAAGGGATATGCGGCTGGTCTTCGTAGATCAGGAATCCCTACCCTTCCCGTGCTTGCACGGCAGCCAAAAGCTGAGGGCAGGGAGGATGTCAATTCTGAAGAGCCGCCATTGCCTCCACAGGGATGTCGATGCCCGCTTCACTTCCCCATTTCGCCAACAGCAGGACGGTTTGCTCGGCTACTCTGATGGCATCTGAGGCATCCTCGATGTCGAATACATCCATTGCAGAAGACCCTGGCAATGCATCAGGGTATCGCGTTGCGATATAAAATCTGTCTAGTTTTCCTACGGGAGGCAAGGGTTCATTCGCGTCATACTGAAGCTCGTGGATCGTTTTTGCCAGACGAGAAACAGAATGTCCTTTCTCGACATCGTTTGTCGCAGATAACAAGCCCTTGAACGCTTTTTCAGCGGCTTGTTGCGCATGGAAACAGGCAATCGGATACTGGCCTGCATCCATCAAAATTTTTGCGGCCTTGATGTCTTCCACCGCTTGACATCCTCCCTGCCCTCAGCTTTTGGCTGCCGTGCAAGCACGGGAAGGGTAGGGATTCCTGATCTACGAAGACCAGCCGCATATCCCTTGCGAGAGATGTTTCCTGCTTCAACGCGAGAGGTC
>NZ_JPOQ01000301.1 GCF_000735045.1 Ferrovum myxofaciens | reverse complement strand
ACCCAAGTCACTGAAGGCCAGTTGGAGGCTGTATAGGTCGGGGTTGCGGCGTTCCGACTTCTGACCGAAAAGATGGCGTCTAAACCATTCCAGTTGCCTTTTGAGCTGGGAGATTTCTTCCTGTTGACGTGCATTGACGGCCATCAAAACCACGTTTTGTTCAATGATATTGGCGGCGGTTTTGAGGGCGTTTGACATGACAGAATTGTACCACGAATCAATCGGTTGTGATCGATTTTCTGGTATATTTTCG
>NZ_JPOQ01000300.1 GCF_000735045.1 Ferrovum myxofaciens | reverse complement strand
ACCGGCCTGGGCAGATTTTCGCTCATAACCACGCGATTGGATTTAACTCGTTGATTTTTGCTACACGTTCTTGCAGAACGCAGCCGGAGAAAGAATTTAGATGCCCAGATCGAGCCCTTGGCCTAGACACCGCCTTTTGTTACGCTAACTGATTGATTTTGCTCCGATGATGGAATTCCATCATCGGAATTTTCCAGTTCTGCGACCAGTTCCTTCGCGGACTGGGACTGGAGCCAGTTCGCGGGCCTGTGCCGCGCCTCCCCCCCAGCGGCCCGGTGCAGATCGTTGATGCAGTACCCGGTTCCAGAACACAACCCTTGCCCGTACAGGCCGCGTATGGGTGCGTACGGGCCGCTTGTCCAGGTTCTGAGCCGTGTGTACCCGGCCATGGTCGGGCGGCGCGTATAGACCTCCAAAACCGGCCTGGGCAGATTTTCGCTCATAACCACGCGATTGGATTTAACTCGTTGATTTTTGC
>NZ_JPOQ01000299.1 GCF_000735045.1 Ferrovum myxofaciens | reverse complement strand
TTTATGCTGCCAGTCCTTGCGGACGTTGGCGGCATGTTCAGTGACGCGACCCACTTTCCAGTAGGCTTTGCGTAAATTATTGGAAACGGGCAACTTTACGCCCTTGGATAATTTCGCATTCCGGCTCAATCCCATCGACACTTTGGCCGCCGCAATCTTTCGGCGGCAAGCGCGTTGGTAACGGCGCTTGCGTTGCTCCAGCACCTGAAGTTTGAGCGGGGTTGCATAGCGCTTTCCGTTTGAACAGACAATCTCGGAAGTATTCAGATCAACGCCTACCTCGCC
>NZ_JPOQ01000298.1 GCF_000735045.1 Ferrovum myxofaciens | reverse complement strand
CGATGACAACAAAATAATTCCCCCCAAATCTTACACCTTCGTGCAACGCAATATCTGGTGAACCAACGCGCAATCGAATGCGGCACCGCTCCCTGTTTGGTGGTGACCCGACCCGTGTTCTCTGACTCCAGAGATCATCGGTCGGGCCGCCACCCGACACAGCCATTCGATTTTGCTACGACGCGTAATGCGTCAGGGCTGCCAAGCCCATGCCGAGGTCCTGCCAAGACTTCGGAATTTCTGCATTGGCGCC
>NZ_JPOQ01000297.1 GCF_000735045.1 Ferrovum myxofaciens | reverse complement strand
CCCTTGTGCGGTAACTCTTGCCATCAATGACGATGGTTTCGGCATGGTGCAAGAGACGGTCCAGAAGTGCGGAGGTCAGGGTGCTGTCGTTATTGAAGATACTGGACCAGTGTTTATATGTCCGGTTGGTGGTGATGACGATGGGGGCACGCTCATAGCGCTGGCTGATGATCTGGAACAGGAGATCAGCCCCTTGCTTGTCGATGGGCAGATACCCCAGTTCATCGATGATGAGAAGGGCCGGTTTGAGATAGCGAGCGAGTTCCTGCTTGAGGCGTCCACTGGACTGAGCAGCGGCCAAGGTATTGATGATGTCCACCGCGGTGGTAAAGAGAACGGAATGCCCACGCAGGCAAGCGGTATGTCCCAAGGCAATGGAGAGATGGGTTTTACCCAGACCCACATTGCCCACCAGAATGATATTGGAAGGTAACTCCCCAGTAAGGAAACCGAAACGGAACAGGGATTGCACTTTCTCCCGATCGATGGTTTTGGGCCAGGACCACTGGAAGTTCTCGAGGGATTTGATGACCGGGAAACGGGCTGCGGCAATACGCCGTTGAATGGAGCGGGTGTTGCGTTCTTCGATTTCACCCTGGATAAGGTTCTCGAGGTAATCGATGCAGGACCAGGAGCGCTCTC
>NZ_JPOQ01000296.1 GCF_000735045.1 Ferrovum myxofaciens | reverse complement strand
CGAGGGATTTGATGACCGGGAAACGGGCTGCGGCAATACGCCGTTGAATGGAGCGGGTGTTGCGTTCTTCGATTTCACCCTGGATAAGGTTCTCGAGGTAATCGATGCAGGACCAGGAGCGCTCTCTCACCACCTTGGACAAGGCGGTGTAATGTTGGCGTGTATAAGGCAGATGCAAGCTCTCGAGATGGCTATCGAGGGGATCGGTCATGGTCAGTGCTCCTCATAGAGAGAAAGGTCTGGGGGAGAGATATCGATCTCAAGCAGATCCTGATGGCGAGTGAGGTGCAAGGGGCCAGGTTCTGGCA
>NZ_JPOQ01000295.1 GCF_000735045.1 Ferrovum myxofaciens | reverse complement strand
TGTATTTCCGGAAATCAAAGTACTGTTGATCGCAATGATTCACCTCATCGGTTTTCGCAAGAGGTCAGAATTCTGTGTATTCATACAGTTTTCCAGTACGCACTGAGATAGAGACATAATCAGGTCTGCTCATGAACCTGTAAGAAATCCAAGATTGTGCTGCGCGATTGAGGATTTATCGCGCTGACGTTAGCCATTTGAGTGTTTTTTCATGATGAGTTTCTGGAACCCAACGACCAATGGCTCGCATTACTGAACCGCCGAAGCCAATGGTTTCTTCAATTTCTGGCAGCACTTTTTGGTGGGCGTCGGAAAGCCTTTGCGCTATCGTAAAAAGTCGAGAAACTGACGGGTCACCTTCAACCACAACAAGAGTTGGCTCAGGATTTTTTCTGCGAAAGTGGGCATTCCGATGAAGAGGCACAAGCGAGTTTGGTGGCCAAAGTTCATCCATTGGAGCGCGATGTATCGCACGAACGGACAAATATCCGATGACAAAACAAGTTCCCTTTGCAATATCCGGCCCTTGAAAACCGGAGTAGAAAACCAGAAGGTCTCCTACGCTCATGCGGAGCAGTTGCGAACGCTTCGGTTCGTTTGGTTCTCCGTAAGTGAATGTTTCAAATTCCGGGTCGTAGTGTGTAAATCCACTGGAGTTGGAATATTGATCCAACGTGCCGCCATGTCTAGCAATCAGTGCAGGGTAGGTAACACCCTTGTCTTCTAATAATTCAGCTGATTCTGGTATAGGCACGTACTCGAATGTTCCATCGGCAAATCGCGGAGACAAAGTACCGCCGCATCCGCGATCAATCCCAACTCGGAGAAATAGGATTTTCATTTTTCAATTTTGCCCATTGATTATGAACATCCAGCGCAGGACGATTTTTTATCTGGCTCACTTTTCCAGTGATTAAAATCTATTGGGTCTGGTATGTGGTCAATTGTGTTTTCGTCGAGGAATATTAAGAACTCTCTCAGGTCTTCTTTTTCTGTCCATGGATCAGAACACTTGCCACCAAGAATGTACGTGATATTTACCGACCGTTTGGTAAGTTGTTTTATGAGTTTTGATCCCCATTGCTGGTTCGAAGTGATTTTTGGCGCTGCTGATCCGAAATAATTAAAAGTGTTCGCAATGAATACCTGATTGCCATGGCAATCCCGCACCATAACATCTTCCCAGTTATGTTCAGTAGATTCGCCGGTGTGTGTGAGTTTCCCATTTGAAAGTTTGTAGAAATTATCACCACACATTTCAATTCTTGATCCTCTAGGTTTTGGAATTTTTAATTTGTAATCTTCAGAGTTATAGTATTCATCGAGCATTATTCGTCTATCGACTTTCATTGCATAAATTAACCTCCATGGATCAGAAGGCGGTGTTAATTTACCGCAGAGTTCAACACCAGCTACTCCGATGATGTAATCGCCACTGTTGATATTTCTGCTCACATGATTAGGAGTGCAAACAGCAAGAGTGCAGATGCCATGAAATGGGTTGGGCGCTAGTCCTGTATCATAGGTCATGATGTAAGCGCAGACTTTCATTTTTTGCCCCTTCGTATTGTTGTTAACTCGCGGCGTTTTTCAGGATACTTGTCGCTTCACTTTCCGGGTTTTTTTCTACTTCAAAAGAGCATACCCCTGCAAATAATGTGACCTGATTATGTCTCTATCTCAGTGCGTACTGGAAAACTGTATGAATACACAGAATTCTGACCTCTTGCGAAAACCGATGAGGTGAATCATTGCGATCAACAGTACTTTGATTTCCGGAAATAC
>NZ_JPOQ01000294.1 GCF_000735045.1 Ferrovum myxofaciens | reverse complement strand
TCGGTCATAGCAGCGGACATGACGGGCGATGAGTTGTCCGTCGTAATAGGCACACAGGCGATCAGGATGGGCCTTGATGGTCAGACGGCGGTGTGCATAATCAGCGGGAACGGAGTAGTGGTTGGTGTCGACGGTAAAGCGGAACTGACTGTTGGCCAC
Organism: Ferrovum myxofaciens; assembly: GCF_000735045.1. Lineage (GTDB taxonomy): Bacteria > Pseudomonadota > Gammaproteobacteria > Burkholderiales > Ferrovaceae > Ferrovum > Ferrovum myxofaciens. Next base: position 94 of record NZ_JPOQ01000294.1, on the reverse strand, counting down.
CAAACTGAGGGTGCGGGCATAGTCGTAAGGATTGGAATTGAGCGGGCGTAGGTGTGGTTTCTCTTCAATGAACAGATCACAGGGGCGTTGTCGT
>NZ_JPOQ01000293.1 GCF_000735045.1 Ferrovum myxofaciens | reverse complement strand
TAATTTCCTCAACACCGCCGTCTTGCGCTCCTCAGAATATCCGCTCATCTCCGTTCACTTTCCGCCCCCAGTCCAAAATTAAATCAACTCGGGTGACGCGACATCTTCCCTGACACCGGGGGCCTGTCACGCACCTATCACGGCTGTAACTAGACTGTAAGTCGTATTGCCGCCGCCCATTTCCACGGTCATCAAATCCCTCGAGGACTTCCAGTGGTCTTAGCTCAAAACCCTAAACTTACCTTCGGGAAATTCAGACTGCTGGTGACAGTGATACACACTCATTGGAATGCAATACCCCGTCGTAGTCCAAGAACAGAATCATGCCTCGCCTACTTCCTCGTTTCGCTTCGCATCGCAATGGCCACAGGTTGTGCGCCACCACCCCCCATCAGTGTTGAGGCTTCCCGGAGCCCCACACGTCTCGCAAATTTCTGCTGATGTGGCTTCGGCCTGGCTAACGAGTTCCCGGATTGACTGAACCCTGGCGATGGGACGTATGCTCACCACCCCGCCTACGGACTCCACCCCAACTCCTTCAGACTGGCTTTCGCTGGAATCTGCTGGCGTGACTACATAGAACCGCAGCGTGCCAAATTTTTCTTTCACCTGTAGCGCGCGAGGCCATTCCTCAGACTGAGTATCCAGACCAAGTTTTTTGGCTTCTGCTTCAATAGCCGCAGAAAGCTTACGAATCAATTTATACCAACCGTCTCCACAACTGAACCCCCACTGCACGCAACTATCTTCCACGCCGGGCCGGGCATCCCGGTAAAGCACCGGAAAATCCTGGTACAGTTTTTGTGTGTTTTTCTCGTTCATGACTTCTCCTGTTCTGACCCTTCCGATAGCGCAACACGGTTTCCGGTGCTGGTCATACCTCCACCACCAGCCCAGGATCGAAATCTAAGTTCTCCGGGCCGGAGTTAAACAGCACATAGCCCCTGGGGTTACAAATCACTCGCGTTCCCTTGAGTTCATAGTCAAAACTGTCATGGGTGCGGCCGGCCCCCCCCATCAGGTGATCCGGGTTGGAGGCAAATGATGAAGTCTGCAAATTTAAGGCGCAGATCCGACAGAATATGGAATGTCATTAAAAAGTTCACCTATTTATGGTGGCATCCCCCTACATGAAACCAACCGACCGTCGTTGTTGCTCAATGCGGTTCCAAGGTGGCTGCAGAACATCCGACTTTTCCAGCAGGGATCGGCCGTAGGCAGATCGCAAGGCCCTTTGGAGTGCCCTCAGATCCATGGGCAAGCCAGCCAATCTCTGGATCACTGCAGGTTCAACCTCCAGTTTGGTCCGAGTCTGTTTTTCAAGAGCTTCGACCCAGCGATTCATAATAGCCATGCGCTGAGCCCAGTCTGGCTTCTGCACTTCGTAAATCCTGGACCGAGACAACAGGGCCTTGTCAATAAAGCCGGACTGGTTACTCGTCATTAACACAATCAAATGTGAGGCGTCCAGATTGACGCCCATCGAGATGTCTTTGAAATGCCGGGAAGTTTCAGGCTCTAACAGATCCAGCAGCACTGGCAAAATACTGTACTCGGGATCCGGGTTGACCTTGTCCACCTCATCCAGAAGCAGGATCGCCACCGCCGAATCCCCATTGGCAAAGAGATTAAAAATGTCACCTGGGGCCGCGTTCGTCCAGTGTGACGAAGTCCCAACGAGTGTGGCTGCGTGCTGCAAGTTTCCCGCGTTGATGTTCAGAAATGGAAGGCCAAATCTGGCGGCAAGTTCTTGCGCGAAGGCCGTTTTTCCAATGCCAGGCACCCCGTTCAGAAGTAACGGAGAAAAACGAAAATCTGAAGGACGACTGGCCGCAGCCAGGGCGAGTTCTTCCCCAATTCCTGAAATGGCTTGGGTAAAATTTGGAAAATGAGACTCCAGCTTTTTCATAACGCTGAGCAGATTGCCCAGTTTTGGCACCTGTCTTTTGCCATCATTTCGGAAGGCCAATTCGATTTCTGGCAGTAACCTGTTTCTATGGTCCGAATCGGCGCGCTTAACTTTTTTATACGCAGTCTCGAGCGAGCCCATGTCAAACACAGGAATCAATCGCGGTGACAAATTCGTAGCCCGTTTTTTAGTTTCCACCTGTGCCCTGGCGCCAGCAACTTTGAATTTATTTTTC
>NZ_JPOQ01000292.1 GCF_000735045.1 Ferrovum myxofaciens | reverse complement strand
CACTATGGGCGTGAGGATCAGTGCGAAGCCGCTTTCATCCAGGCACGCTGGTCGAACGGTTTCTGTTGTCCGCGCTGCCAAGCTCGGACGGCTTCGCAATTCCGCCGTGGAGGCCTGCTGACATGGTAGTGCGGTCATTGCCCACATCAGAGCAGCCTGATTTCCGGAACGATGATGGAACACTCCCGACTGCCTTTTACCAAATGGTTCTTGGTGATCTACTTGATCACGCAGTCGAAGACCAACATCGCAGCGCTCACGCTGCGCCGCCAACTCGGCATCTCGTGGCGGGCCGCCTGGCTGCTCAAGTACAAGATCATGGAAGCCATGCGCCAACGCGAGGCCACAAAGCCCTTGCAGGGCGATGTCCGTATTGATGACGCTTACCTGGGTGGCGAACTGACCGGTGGTCGCGCCGGCCGTGGCTCCGACAACA
>NZ_JPOQ01000291.1 GCF_000735045.1 Ferrovum myxofaciens | reverse complement strand
CCCCTGATCGGTGCGTCCGGCTTTGACTGGAGTTTCATCCATGGTGATGACCCGAGAGGTGCGAATGGATTCCAGTTGAGCTTGGTGAATGGGGCGCAGCAGTTCCAGGGCAGCGTGAGTGAGTTGAGTCAGCCAGGGACGGCTGACGGTGACTCCGTTACTGCCCAGACGCTGATGCTGGCGATACAGGGGCAGGTGGTACAGGAATTTATCCACGACCATGCCCGCCAGGAAACTCACATCGGCACGGCTGTTATCCAGAACACCCTGGGGGGCCGGAGCGATCCCAATACAAGACTTTGACCTGGTTGGCACGCCGATTGAT
>NZ_JPOQ01000290.1 GCF_000735045.1 Ferrovum myxofaciens | reverse complement strand
GCAATAATTTCCTCAACACCGCCGTCTTGCGCTCCTCAGAATATCCGCTCATCTCCGTTCACTTTCCGCCCCCAGTCCAAAATTAAATCAACTCGGGTGACGCGACATCTTCCCTGACACCGGGGGATATTGCCGACATCCTTCAAATGCCTGTCGCTCAGTTACTGTCTGAGTCCACCAACCTTATTAATGATCAAGGGTTGCTGCTCCAGAATTTGATTGCCAACTTATCTGAAGTTGATCGGCAATTGGTGATCGACATGGTAGGGGTGTGGTGCAACCGCTTAAGGAAACCGGATTGAGGTTGTCTCTTCACCAGCCAAACAACCCACGTTTTTTCAGAAATCCGTGGGTTGCTAAAACCTGCGAAGCCCCGTAAACAAAGGGCTGGAGGGTAGGATCCACTCTCTATTGTATTGTAGAAAACCATAGCCACATAGAGTAGGCTCTGCCCCCCGCTGCCCCGCTCAACTCAGCCCTCCCGACAATTCAATTCCCCCCGCCTTCCTTGGTATAAGAAATGGGTAGTACCCCCCATTTAATTCCCAAGGAGCAGGAACATGGATTTTCTCAAACAACTTTTGTTCACAGTCTTTCTCGCTATCGCTAATTTCATCACCCGATATTACGGGGAAATGGCGTAACCCACTCACCGCAGTAGCACTCGCCCCGCACAGCATTCAACACGGCCCATTACGTGGCACCCACACAGCCCCTTACAGGGAATAACACACAGCCCCTTTATGGGGCTTTTCTCATTTCAAAAAGGAAAATAATCATGGCACATCTCGTCGAAAACATGGCCTTTGTCGGAGCCGCTCCCTGGCACGGACTGGGAAACCAACTCCCGCAAAATCAGCCCCTTGAAGTCTGGCAGAAGGAAGCGGGTATGGACTGGGAAATCAGGGAGTCCGAGGTTCTGTACATGGCGGACTACAAGATCCAATCCTACGCTGACAGCAAAGTTCTTCACCGTTCAGATACAGGAAAAGCCTTGTCCGTGGTCTCGAAACGGTACCAAGTCGTCCAGCCCAGAGAGGTCTTGGGCTTCTACCGGGATCTGGTCTCCGTGGGGGGCTTTGAACTCGAAAGCGCTGGGGTCTTGAAAGACGGAAAGAAACTCTGGGCTCTGGCCAGAACGGGGCAGGAAACCCTGCTCAAAGGCGGGGATAAGGTCAAGGCTTACCTGCTACTGGCCACCAGTTGTGACGGTACCTTGGCCACCACGGCGCAGTTCACCAGTGTGCGCGTTGTGTGCAACAACACCTTGCAACTGGCTGTGGGGGACAGCAAGGGAGCCGTCAAGGTTCCTCACTCCACCAGTTTTGACCCCAAACAAGTCAAACAGGCACTGGGACTGGGCATTTCAGCCTGGGACGAGTTCATGGGTTCCATGCAGGCACTGACTGAGCGTAAGACCAACAAGTTTGAAGCCATGAATTTCTTAGTGGATGTCCTGGGGGATCCGAGTCTGCCCTTGCAGGAGCAGCCCAACCAGAAAGCCTTGCAAGCCGTCTATGCCCTCTACTCGGGGGAAGGTAAGGGCTCAAATCTGGCGTCGGCCTCGGGTACGGCTTGGGGGCTGGTCAACGCGGTGACTGACTACGTGGACCACTCACGCAGAGCCAGAAGCGAGGACAACCGCCTTGACTCGGCCTGGTTCGGGCAGGGGTCTCAGATCAAACAGAAAGCGTTTGAGAGAGCCGTAGCATTGGCAGCGTAGGTCCGTGTGACACCCACAGCCAGAACGTGCAGCAGAGGCGTTTCTGGCAGGTTTGTTGGGGGTGTATATCAGAGACTGCCCACGTTCAGAGCCTAGGCTTTGGCGTGGGTTTTGTATTTGTATTTCAAGGAGAAAAAACATGAGCAAAGCAGCAGTAAGACTTGTATCCACCAGGGATTTGAGCCGGGACGAGTGGCTCTCAGTCAGGCAAAACGGTGTCGGTGGCAGTGACGCAGCAGTTGCCGTGGGATTGTCTCAGTACAAAAGTCCACTGGAACTGTGGCTGGAGAAAACGGGCAGAAAGCCAGCAGACGACCTCTCGGCCAACGATGCTGTGTACTGGGGGGTGGCACTGGAGGCCATCATTGCAAATGTCTATGCAGAAAAAACCGGAGCCAAGGTCAGACGACTTAACGCTGTGCTGCAACACCCCGAGTACCCATTCATGCTGGTGAACCTCGACAGGGTGGTTTCTCACCCCACGGATGGCAGCGGCCTGCTGGAAGTGAAAACTGCCGGGGCCAGAAGCGAGGGTTACTGGGAGGAAGGTGTCCCTGAAGTGTATCAGTGCCAGGTGCTGCACCAGTTGGCAGTGACCGGAAAACCTTGGGCAGACGTGGCGGTATTAATCGGAGGCAACGACTTCAGGGTCTTCCGGATTGACCGGGACGAGGACAAGATTCAAGCCCTGATCCAGTTGGAGCAGCAGTTCTGGCAGCACGTTATTGACGACACACCCCCGAGCCCAGATGGGTCTGAGAGCAGTGGACGGGCATTGGCTTGGATGTATCCCAGCGACCGTGGTGAGGTCTTGGACTACAGCGAGGACGGGGCGATGAATAAATTGTTTGCGGATTACTTGACCACCCGGCAAGCCCAAAACGAAGTTGAAGCCAGGGAAGCCTTACTGAAACAGCAGTTGCAGGAAAAGTTGGGCGAAGCCACTGGGGCCGTGTTCCAGCAAGGAAAAATCACTTGGAGGAAAGCCAAGGACTCCAGCCCCACGGACTTCAAACTGCTGGCGGCAGAGAATCCGGGTCTGGTGGCGAAGTACGTCAGTACCAAAGAGGGAAGCCGCCGGTTTCTGGTTCAGGTAGGGAAATAGTAGAGGTACCCCAGTCAGCAGCCACGGTTGTTGTCTGGGGTTTATTTTGAAACTTTGAAAGGAGCATTTACCATGATTAAAGGCTTGGCCATAACCCCACCAGTGCTGGGGCGTATCACCATCGGTAAGGTTGTTGAGAAAAACGGGAAGCGTTTACCGGAAAAGGACGACGCTTTCACTATTACCACCCAGGTTCAGAACCGGGACGGGTGGCTTTTGCATCCTCTGCACCAGAAGTTGGTCGAAGTTTCCAGCAACGGAAAGATCAGGTCGATTCCAGTGAAGTTGCTTTTCAACAGCAGTGATCTGAATCTGAGAGCAGAGTACAGCCTGTTTGACAGGACCACGGGCAGGCCAGTCTGTGTGGGGAATGGTGAAACAGCCAGGCGGGTGGGCCACGAGGGTATTTCGGAGTGTGCCTGCCCCAGTCCGGAGGGGTGTGAGTTTGGGGGGAAAGTCGGGTGCAAACCCTACGGAAGGCTGAATGTGCATATTGAGGGACAGGACGAGGAGTTGAGTAGTTTCATCTTCCGCACCACGGGTTTTAATTCCATCCGAACTCTGACGACGCGGCTACGCTATTTCGAGGCAGTGAGCCAGGGAAATAGCCGGTACCTGCCCCTGCAACTGAAACTCCGGGCCAAGTCCACCACCCAAAGTCACAGAGTCCCAGTGTATTACGTGGACCTGTGCCTACGCGACGGGGTAAGTCTGAACGAAGCCGTTTCTCAGGCCATCGGCGAGGCCCGGAATGTAGCAGAAGCCGGGGTGGACATAAAGGCACTGGAACGGGTAGCCAAGCAGGGTTTTGGGAATGGTGCCTTTGAGGACAGCGAGGAAGAAGGCGTGGCCATTGTCGAGGAGTTCTTCCCGGAAACTGAGACTGGAGAGGTTGTCCCTGACACGGGCAAAGTAACTGCGGTCAAGTCCAAGTTGACAGCCCGGCTTGGGGGGACAGTGCCCACCTATGCAGCACAGGCAGAGGAAGAGGTGGCGGCATGATGTTCAAACTCCTGTTCTGGTCTGTGGGGACGCCTTTGTTACTGATCTTGGTTGGGGTAGCATGGCTGGGCTTCGTGCTGTGGGTGGGGCACCTTGTGGTGGAGAGTTTCCAAAGTTGAGGGTGGGTGGAAAGGCCCTGTCTGGTGACGGGGCTTTTTTCGACAGGTTGGGGGGTGGCTAGTCCCGAAATCTGTTACACCTCCGAAATATGCAGTGTAACAAGGGGAATTTATAACTTATTGTATTTATTATAAATATTTAAATGTTACACTGTAACACCTGTAACACCTCAAAATAATAATGCTTATACCCCTCATTCCCTTGCCAGGCTGAAGAGTTCTTCCCTACGGCCTGACTGCAAAGCCGGTCTTCTATCTTAAGATTTGCCTTTTCGTGGTGTAACAGGTGTAACGGGTGTTACAAGTCGTAAATTTGGTTAAAATACAATAAGTTAACTGTGTTACACCAAACCAGAAAATATTTCCGGTTGGTGTAACAGACTATCATGCTGCCTGCGCCATTTCTTCCTCGCTTTGAAGAAGTTCTGGCTTAATTACGTAAACCCGTTTAGGCCCCATTCCAGGAGGTCTCTTGACAACCGTAGATTTGCCAGCAGTATCCAATTCCAGATAGCCGTATTTTTTCAATACGTTCGTTACCAACGTGGAATCAAGGCCTG
>NZ_JPOQ01000289.1 GCF_000735045.1 Ferrovum myxofaciens | reverse complement strand
CATCGGCAGAAAACGAAATATCGTCCACTTGCCAAGGCGATTGCAGGCCAAGCGCCATGCTAAATAAAGTTGTACTATTCATGACGGAATTATCGCACCACCCACTACAAATCACATAGAGCCATATTTTTGTTAGCGCAAAGTGGCGTAGAGGTGGGCGCAGATCCACTTGATTCCCATCAAGAGAACGCGTCACAAAAACTCGTCAGCTGCGTAGCCGCTGTGAGGGGATTCATCACCTCTATTCCGTCGCGCACGGGATAGGTTGCGTCCACTGGCGCGACCAAAAGCTTACGCGTGGCACCGACGTCGGCAGCGGCCAGGTGAAAACCTTTCGACACGGCAGGTGCTGATGAACGCTTGATTTCAATCACCCAAGTTTCACCATTGCGAAAGCTCATCACCAGATCAGCCTCGGCACCATGCGAAGTTCGGTAGAAACTGGCCTCGGCTTGGGACGCGGCGGCGATAAGTTGTTCGATGACAAACCCTTCCCAACTTGGCCCGGCTACCGGGTGACTCAGTATCGACTCCAAACTCTCCAAGCCAAGCAAGGCATGGGTAATGCCGCTGTCACGCACATAAACCTTGGGCGCGCGCACCAGCCGCTTGCCCACATTGCCATGCCAAGCGGGCAGGCGACGGATCAACATTAAATCGCACAACACATCAATGTAACGCGACACCGTCTGGCCACTCACGGCAAGCGACGCAGCGAGTTGCGACTGGTTGAGCAAACTACCCTGCAAATGAGCCAGCATGGTCCACAGACGACGCAGCGTTGTGGTCGGGATCTTCGGACCCAGCGCTGGAATGTCCCGCTCCAAATAGGTGGCGATAAATGCCTCGCGCCAGCGCAGACTGCTCGTTTCATCATGTGCCAACCAGGATAAAGGAAAGCCACCACGCACCCAAAGCGAGTTAAGTGCGGGTCCCGGCGCATCCGCGGGCAACACTTCACAGGCCTGGAAGGGCGTGAGTTCCAGTTGCGCAACCCGCCCAGCCAAACTCTCACTGGCCTGCTGCAGCAACACGCCAGTAGCAGAGCCAAGCAACAGGAATTGCCCTGACGCTTCACCGTCCCGGCGACGAATATCAATGACCCCACGCAGCACCGCAAACAATTCAGGTAAGCGCTGTACCTCATCCAGGATAACCAGCCGATTGCGCTGGGCAAGAAGAAAACTTTCAGGATCATCCATCTGCCGCTGAGCCGAGGGCAGCTCCAAATCAAGATAAATAGCATCACCGCGTCGGGCCATTTCGGCCAAAGCCAATGTGGTCTTACCTGCCTGGCGCGGCCCAATGAGCACCACTGCAGGAAACTGGGCCAGAAAAGTCAGGAGTTTCTTCTGTACATAACGAGGATTCATCCGTGTAATTTACCATGCATATAATTAATTTGCACGGTTGTTTTGAATTTTAATATGAAATCAGTATGGGAGCCTCTACGGTGGTTATCTCGAACCCATGTTCGGGTTGCGCGGGAAAACAGTCGGCAGGGATGGCGCACAGCGCCACCTCGCAAAATTGCTGCCTCCGGGGCTGTTGGCGCTGGTGGTTGGGCATGTAAATCAATCTATTTGCTATTATATTGACATAAATTAACGGTTAGCGCATTATTGTTGACATAAATCCTTGGTCTATCTCTCGATGCGCAAAAATATTGACACTCTTGCGACCCTGATTTTCAGTTCCGCCGAAGATCAGGCGAACGCACAACGCGTTTCCAGATTGGCTCGCGCTGGAAAATTGCGGGCAATTCATCGAGGCATCTACACCAGTGATCTGGAATCACCGCTTGAGCAAATCGTACGGCCCAACTGGCGCCAAATTGCCGAGCACCTTTATCCCGGATCGATTCTTGGCTATCGTTCTGCCCAGGAAGGCAAGCCCGATTCAGAGGGGCGTATTTTTCTGGTTCAAGGCAATCGGGCACGACGCATTGAATTGCCCGGCCTGACATTGATGATCATCCCTGGTCCCGGCCCAATTTCAGGGAGGGAAGCGGCACTGAATGACACACCCTACGGCAAGCTGTTTGTTTCGTCCGAAGCTCGCCGTCTTCTGGAAAATCTTTATACGGGTCGAGATGCCGCAATACGAACGATGGGACGTGCTTGGGTCGAGTCGCAACTTAGTCGGCTTTGCACACTGCGCGGCGAGCACAAGGTCAACGACCTGCGAGATGCTACCCGTCAATTGGCAGAGATACTGGGAATGGATGCCCAGTTCAAAGCTCTGAACAGCATCGTCTCAGCATTGATGCGAACCGGCGATGCTGGGCGCCTGGGTGCTGTCGATGCACTCGCTCGTGCTGCAGGAAAGCCGTACGACCCTGATCGCCTGATAATATTCGATGCGCTGTTTACAGAGCTTCGACAATCCTTCCCTCATGTGCCCGATCCAACAACATCCGGATTGAGCACTACCAACTTCTCCTTCTTTGAAGCCTATTTCTCCAACTACATTGAAGGCACAACCTTCACGGTGGAAGAGGCCAGCGAAATTATTTTTGAAGGCAAGATAATCGAGAAACGTTCTGAGGATTCGCATGATGTGCTCGGTACTTATCAGGCCATCACTCGACAACCTTTCCGGTCAAACCCGCCGGGCAATGAGGATGAATTTTTGGAATGGCTGAAACTCGCCAACCATAGGGTGTTATCCAGCCGCCCAGATAAAAATCCAGGGCAATGGAAAGAAAAACTCAATCAAGCAGGCTCCACATTATTTGTTCATCCGGAATTGGTACAGGGTACCCTGCGTGAAGGATTCAAACGCGTTGCGCTACTGGAAGATCCATTGGCCCGAGCATTGATGGCGATGTTTGTTATAACTGAGGTACATCCCTTTGGGGATGGTAATGGTCGAACCGCCAGACTAGCCATGAATACCTATCTGACTCAAGCATCTGCTTGTCGAATCATTATCCCGACGGCATATCGCGAAGACTATTTGCTACCCCTCAAAGCGCTATCCAGAAATACCGATCCAATTCCATTCGTCCGTTCAATGACTCGCATCCAGGCATGGTCGGCTGCTTTTGACTACAGTAACTTCCAAAATACCTGGAAGCAGATGGCTGAGTGCAATGCTTTTTCCGATGACATAGGCCAGCACAAGCTGCTTCATCCTCACGAGATACGCAACCTTGTTGACAAAACAAGCAACCGATAAACCGCCTTGATGACAGAGTAGTAACTTAATGCAATAGCATATGCCATTCTGTGCTATAACTATCTGATTTGACTGGTCGGGGCGAGAGGATTCGAACCTCCGCCAAAACAAGGCATGACGAACCATGCCTAGCAAATACGCCTTACTTGGCGCGGCCTACTCGTCATGCTTCGGCATAATTCGCCACACGATAGCCACAAAAACGCCACAAGAACGCCACAAAATTTACCAGTACGGACACCGCCAGCTTGGGCGGATACTCCACCAACAGATGCACATGATTGTCCTCCCCATCCATTTCCACTAGGGACGCTTCCATGTCTTCGCAGACCTTGCCGAACATCCGGCGCATC
>NZ_JPOQ01000288.1 GCF_000735045.1 Ferrovum myxofaciens | reverse complement strand
ACAGCTCGCGCTGGTGGTGCCAGGCCAACTGGCGGAACTCGGCTGGCAAGGTGAAGGTGACCATGAAATACTCGCCCGGCACCAGTTTCTGCAACTGCTTGTCAATCCAGCGTTGCGATTCGTGTGACTGGCAATGCGGGCAGTGCCGGTTGCCGCAAGAATGCGGCAGCCAGCTTGACTTGTCACAACCGTCGCAGGCCAACAGCATTTTTGGTGCGTTGGCGCTACGGCACAACTCAAAAGCGGATAAAGCTTTTAATTGGCCCGGCAAGAGTTCGTGACCGTATTGTTTGATCAGTTCCGGCGCATATTGGGCCACAATCTCGGCGAGGCGGATCATACAACCTTGTTCCAGCCGACCTGTATCCGGCTCATCAGCGTGTTGATGTACACTTCGGCGGATTCTTTGCGATGTTCGGTGAGATGGGTATAGCGGGTGGTGGTGAGGA
>NZ_JPOQ01000287.1 GCF_000735045.1 Ferrovum myxofaciens | reverse complement strand
TCGGCGAGGCGGATCATACAACCTTGTTCCAGCCGACCTGTATCCGGCTCATCAGCGTGTTGATGTACACTTCGGCGGATTCTTTGCGATGTTCGGTGAGATGGGTATAGCGGGTGGTGGTGAGGATGGAGTGATGGCCGAGAATCTTCTGTACTTCGAGCAGGTCAACACCCGCTTCGATCAGATGAGTGGCATAGGAATGGCGAAGGCAGTGCGGCGTAATTCTTTTTTTAAACCGATCTGCTCGGTGACCTGGCGCAGCGCCTGCTGCACGCCGCCACGATCCATGTGCGTCGTGGCACTGGATGCGCCTCCGAGGCCTTTCTGGCGACTGGGGAATAACAGCGCCGGATGACGATGCACGCGCCAGAACTCGCGCAACACGTTCAGCGTGTGGGCGGGCAGCGGCACCAGCCGATCCCGGTTGCCTTTTGCATCCCGAACGTGCACCCGCATCCTATCCTGATCAATATCGCCCACCTGCAACTGCAAACCTTCACCCAGGCGTAAGCCCATGCTGTACAAGGCAAAAAAGAATACCCGATAGCTGAGTATCCGCGTCGCGTTCACGATCTGCTGCATCTGCTCCACAGTCACGATATCCGGCAGGCGCGACACCTTGGGTGCTTTGGTCAACTCAGCACCGGGCCAATGCTTTTCCAACACATAGGCATAGTAAAACTTCAGCCCATACAAATCGTGCTTGAGCGTGCTCCATGACAGCTGATCCAGCACCTGCGAAAAATAATCGGTCAACTGGTCTTTGCTCAAGTTGTCGATCTGATATTCAAAATGCGCGCCAGCTCGGCGCACGCCGTGACTGTACGATTCAATTGTCTTGGGCTGCATGCCGCGCAGCTTCAAGCGCTTGAGCAGGCTCTCATAATTGCGCGAAAATGGTTGTGGAAATACGTATGTCATAATCATGATCCTCGTGATAAAGTGCAAAAAACCCTTGCGGGAACGAGGAGGAATTATGTCAACTAATCAAATTGGGGGGGAACATTTCTCCGCGATAGCGGCTTCGTCCAAC
>NZ_JPOQ01000286.1 GCF_000735045.1 Ferrovum myxofaciens | reverse complement strand
ACAGCTCGCGCTGGTGGTGCCAGGCCAACTGGCGGAACTCGGCTGGCAAGGTGAAGGTGACCATGAAATACTCGCCCGGCACCAGTTTCTGCAACTGCTTGTCAATCCAGCGTTGCGATTCGTGTGCCTGGCAATGCGGGCAGTGCCGGTTGCCGCAAGAATGCGGCAGCCAGCTTGACTTGTCACAACCGTCGCAGGCCAACAGCATTTTTGGTGCGTTGGCGCTACGGCACAGCTCAAAAGCGGATAAAGCTTTTAATTGGCCCGGCAAGAGTTCGTGACCGTATTGTTTGATCAGTTCTGGCGCATATTGGGCCACAATATCGGCGAGGCGGATCATACAACCTTGTTCCAGCCGACCTGTATCCGGCTCATCAGCGTGTTGATGTACACTTCGGCGGATTCTTTGCGATGTTCGGTGAGATGGGTATAGCGGGTGGTGGTGAGGA
>NZ_JPOQ01000285.1 GCF_000735045.1 Ferrovum myxofaciens | reverse complement strand
ACTTTTTTATACGCAGTCTCGAGCGAGCCCATGTCAAACACAGGAATCAATCGCGGTGACAAATTCGTAGCCCGTTTTTTAGTTTCCACCTGTGCCCTGGCGCCAGCAACTTTGAATTTATTTTTCAGGGCCGCGGCTTCAGGTTCTGTGGACCGGACAGGCACCAGCAGCCCTCTCTCGCGGGTGTAGCCGCTGTACTGCCGATCGCTTTCCTTGAAATTAAAAAGTGTCATACTCAAAACGCTCCTGTTAGATATACCCATCCCCTGAAGCAGCCTGTAATGGCAAAGCCGCGCCCTTGGGGGCTACCCCCTCTCTTCAAAGCCCTTTCTTATAAAACGGGAGTTAACAGATCCGGCAGAGGCTCTGAGCGTGCTCTGCGCTTCGCGAAAATGCCGGAAGCGGGATCACAATTGCCAGTTGATGCCATAAAAGATTGGTTTTCACCATAGTCTCCTAAATAGTGGCGCGCATTCAAATGCGCTACCGCGCATCTAT
>NZ_JPOQ01000284.1 GCF_000735045.1 Ferrovum myxofaciens | reverse complement strand
GTGCTCTGCGCTTCGCGAAAATGCCGGAAGCGGGATCACAATTGCCAGTTGATGCCATAAAAGATTGGTTTTCACCATAGTCTCCTAAATAGTGGCGCGCATTCAAATGCGCTACCGCGCATCTATCAATATATCACACTATTGTGTTTTTGTCAACAGTTAGCCTTATCCAATGTGGTATGAGCCTGAAGGATGGCTGTATTTCCAACGAGGAATGAGCCTGAAGCGAATAATCTGAGGTCGATTGAAGAAGTGGGTTGATCATTGCAAGGATGATGATCAACAT
>NZ_JPOQ01000283.1 GCF_000735045.1 Ferrovum myxofaciens | reverse complement strand
TGCCTGCTGTGGCGAATTCTCCTGCTACGCTTGGTTTCCATACCTGCTCTCCTGTGTCACAATCTGAAGAGGAGTATGCAGAAAAATTATCCGGGAAAATACAACGCCGCTGGCTTACCGCTTACTTTCGTCCGCTCTTGTTGCGTTTCCTCGATTGGGGTTTGTTGGTGACATTCACGTTATTCTTCATCGATGTTGGGTTTCTGAGTTCTTTTTTCAATCCGCATCAATTGCCGGGCCTAGGTCAGGGTAAATCTCATATCATTCTGTTTTTATGGGGAATTTTATTGTCACAAGTGATGAGTAATGTACCTGCAACCCTTTTTATGGCACCAGAGACAGACTCTCTAAAATCCTTGGCCTATGGGGTTAATGCGGGAGGGTTCGGACTATTTGTCGGTTCCATGGCCAATCTGATCGCCTTGCGGATGGCAAGGGATCGTCAAATTTGGCGCGAATTTCATGTCCTGTCTTTCCCTTTTCTTTTGTTTGCTGTGGTGACAGGCATTCTGTTCCTTTGACATCCTCCCCGCCTTGAACGACGGGGCTTTTCGCGCAGGTCGGTAACGAGTTAGAAGACGAAGTGGTTGGTACCTTCATTCATGCTCATCCAGGCCCAAAAATTTTACCCAGATCTCGAAGGTCAGTACCCTTCCCGCATACTCGGCAGTGGCTTCCGGGAAATGGGCGACATGAACGGCAGCCAAGGCCGCCTTGTCCAGGATCCGGTTTCCACTCGTGATCAGCACACTCGCGCCAGAGGCCATACCATCCTTGTAATCAAAAGTTACCTTGGTTTGCCCGGAC
>NZ_JPOQ01000282.1 GCF_000735045.1 Ferrovum myxofaciens | reverse complement strand
GTGGATTACCCATGCGAAAGTAGGTCACCGCCAGACACCCTACCCGTTCCTTCTGCTTCACAGAAGAAACACCAAAAAAAGCACAGTCCCCACGGACCGTGCTTTTTTTTTGGCCCGTATCTCTGTGTGTGATTGAACTGTAAAGACTTGCCAGAATTCTAGTTGCTCATATGGATATGCTGTCCAAGCATATCTGGTGTTATCAGCGTTACCCCTTTTTCTGTGACATGGAACTGCTTTGCATCTTTGACCGGGTCAAACCCCGCCTCCAGACCATCCGGAATAACACACTGCTTGTCGATGATCACTTTGTTCAGCTTGACATAGCGTCCGATTTCAACCTTCGGCAGGATCACAGAATCGGTAATTTTGGTGTAGTTATTGACCCTGACATCGGAAAAAAGCAGGGAGTGATGAATCATTGCACCGCTGATAATGCACCCGCCGGAAACCATGGAATCGATTGCAATACCGCGTCGATCCTCGTCATCGAAAATAAATTTTGCAGGAGGAAGCTGTTCCTGATGGGTCCAGATCGGCCAGGTCTTGTCATATAGATTGAGGTCAGGAACTACCTTGATCAATTCCATATTGGCTTCCCAATAGGCATCCACTGTCCCTACATCGCGCCAGTAGGCGGGTTTGTCACCCATCCCGACGCAGCTGTCCTCGAAGCGGTGCGCATAAACGCGGTAGCGACTGATGAGGTGTGGAATGATGTCGTGGCCGAAATCGTGTGCTGATTTCGGGTCATCTGCATCGCGAGACAACTGCTCGCAGAGGAAGTGCGCGTTGAATACGTAAATACCCATGCTGACGAGTGCCCTGTCGGGACTGCCCGGAATGTGCGGGGGATTGGCGGGCTTCTCGACGAACCCCGTGACCCGATCACCCTCGCCGACCACCATCACGCCGAAGGCGGAGACTTCGGATACAGGCAACTCGTAGCAACCAATCGTCATGTCCGCTTTGGAGTTGACATGGAAAGCGAGCATCTTGCCATAATCCATCTTGTGGATATGGTCCCCAGCGAGGATCACCACGAACTCGGGATCGTAGGAGCACAGGATGTCGATGTTCTGGTAAATCGCATCGGCCGTCCCCTTGTACCATTCTTCCTGGATGCGCTGCTGGGCAGGGAGCAGTTCTACGAACTCATTGAATTCTCCCCTCAAAAATCCCCAACCCCTCTGGATATGCTGGATCAGACTGTGCGCCTTGTACTGCGTCACGACCCCGATCCGCCGTATACCGGAATTGATGCAGTTGGAGAGCGGGAAATCGATGATCCTGTGTTTTCCGCCAAACGGCACTGCCGGTTTTGCACGCCAATCGGTCAACTGTTCCAGTCTGGATCCACGCCCTCCTGCAAGAATCAATGCAACCGTATTCTTGGTCAGTGTACTGATAAAACGCGGGGAAGAAATTTGGCTCTATGTGATTTGTAGTGGGTGGTGCGATAATTCCGTCATGAATAGTACAACTTTATTTAGCATGGCGCTTGGCCTGCAATCGCCTTGGCAAGTGGACGATATTTCGTTTTCTGCCGATG
>NZ_JPOQ01000281.1 GCF_000735045.1 Ferrovum myxofaciens | reverse complement strand
AATATTGCAGTCCACCTGGTCATTCATGCCGGGGTCTTCCTGCGGAACCCCCGCCAAAATGATAAACACCGAGTTGCTGTTACCGCCAACGCTGTGAATTTTGCCGCGAATTTGTAGGGTTTTGCCGTTGTACTGTTGATTGAATGCGAAGCTGTTTGCCATGTATTTTTTGGTTACTGTGACGGCAGACATTGTTACCGCAGCGGTATCTGCGGCTTCAGCAGGTTTTTCAGGCAGAATTCCAGACGCTTTCAGCTGTTTGATAAGGGCAGTGTTTGCCGATGCATTCACGCTCAGAAGCGTGAGAGCGTTTTGAGCACTTGTGATGGTTTCCGGCGTATCCATGCCGGCTCGATGCAACGCGATCGCTGATTCAGCCAGGTTTTGGCCTGCAATCTGTTCGGCAAGATCCATCGGAAGCTTTTGCCTCTTTACCGAGCAAACCGCAATTTCTTGCGCATTTATTTTGGCGTCTGTTCCACCGCCCGCAAAATCTCCACCCTTGATTTTTGCCAGCGCGGCTTGCTCATTCTGCTTGAAGAACTCTGGCGAGCACATTGAGGTAAGCGACAGGCTAACCGAACTGTCGGCCAGTGTTCGCAAAATATCATCAGCGGACGAAGTTGGCGCCGTCGTCTGCGGATCGGTTGAGGTTTGCGTTGATGCTGTTTGCTGTGGCTTACCGATATTCGATATGGACGTGAAAATATTTTGGCTCTATGTGATTTGTAGTGGGTGGTGCGATAATTCCGTCATGAATAGTACAACTTTATTTAGCATGGCGCTTGGCCTGCAATCGCCTTGGCAAGTGGACGATATTTCGTTTTCTGCCGAT
>NZ_JPOQ01000280.1 GCF_000735045.1 Ferrovum myxofaciens | reverse complement strand
GCAGAAGTTTGAGATGGGTCCAATCGGTTTCACAGGAGCGAATCTGGCTCCAGTCCGAGAAGAATCTTCCCTGCTCCAGGCGTTTACTCCAAACACAAAAACCGGAGCGATCCCACCATAAAACTTGGTTCGTCAGTAAAATGTGTGGGTAAGTTTTGGTTCTGGTAGTTTTCCAAGTACATGATATAGCGAGAGTTCCAGCATTTCAAAGGTCCGGAAGCCGTACGCTTTTCTCATGGTGACTTTGGCTTTGTTGTTCAGACCCTCGACAATGCCGCTGGAAAACTGTTTTCGGGCCCGGAAATAGTTGAGCATGAGTTCGCGATGATTGCGGACGGTGCGGACGAATTTCTTCAGCGGCTCGATCTTTGAGCGCATGACTTCCGCGCACCATTGATCGAGAAACTTCCCTGCCCAGGTGGGCGAATCGTAGTCCCAGAACTGCTGGAAATATTCCTTGAAAAGGTAAGCCCGCACGCTCTGCAAGTTGTAGCGGAGGACATCACGCAATTTGACCCGTTGCTTTGGGGTCAGATTGGTCCTGCGTTTGAGCAGGCACCAGCGCGATTTCTTCAACACTGGCTCATAGCCGTCCTGAACCAGTCGTCTGGCCTCGGAGGCGCGCACTTCGTCGAGCGCCAGATTCAGTTTGGCGACAATGTGGAACCGGTCAAGGATATTCAGTGCGTTCGTGCAATGCTTCTCGATCAGCGTGAGATAGGGCTTCCACATATCGGAGCAGACGAACTCGATCTTCTCGGCCAGTTCCTTGCCGATCAGGGTAAAGAACTTCCCGAAACTTTCCAGTGTCCGTTCCTTGCCAACCCACAGGAGCCGGACGCAACCGGCCTCGATCTGGTATACCAGCGTCAGATATCGATGCCCTTTCCCGTACTGGATTTCATCCACGCCAATGGCGCGGATCGTGCCCAGTTCCCGGTGCGCCAGCCCCCATTGCACCACATACTCCACCGACTGAACGACCTTCTCCCAACTGGTGTGGAAACTCTGCGCGGTTTCTTTCCACGACAGTTTGCGTGCCCAGTGGGCCAGATACAACATGTAGGCTTTGCACAGTGTGTGCTTGCCCATACCCCAGGGCACCTCTTCGACGGTGACCCCGCAACGCTGGCAATCCACTCGCCGCATGCGGTACAGTAGGAACACGGCAAAGCCCCAGATTGGAATGAATTCAAACCGCCGACAGTCGCGGTGGTCATAGCATGGGGCGGATTGCCCACATCCGGAACAGCGTGGTTTGGAGCCAAGCCTGGGACGCACATCGATCTCGATGGATTTGGCCTCCTCGCACAATCGGGCGTCGGTATAAACAAAGCCGGGAAAATGATGACACGCATTGAGCAGACGGGTGAGTAACATGAGTGGCGAAAAACGGAAGGTGAGTAAGGTCAACATTGTCGCCGATAAGGGTGCCGCTCACACGCTGCTCCAGTATTGCCCGGATATAGAGAACTGGCCGAAAAGTTGGTCCTATGAGGAGAGCGATCTCGCTCCGGGACACCTCGTCGTTGAGTTCTTCAAACCCTTCCTGTTGCACCTGTTGGCCAGAAACCTCGCCGCCAGTACACTACGCCGTCATCGCGACCATTTGTGGATGCTGGGAGGCGAAGTGATCCGACGCCGCCAGGAGGATCCCCACCTTTGTCGCCAGCCTGTCGAGAAAGTAATCCTTGGGCTACTCGAAGAAGACGGTGGCCCGCTCATCTGGCCCCGGATCACCAAGCAGGAGCAAGACGCCTTTGATGCCTCATGCCGGAAGTTCTATCGGTTCCTCATGAAGTCGTCTGAAGATGGAAATTCAGGTTGAAAACCGACTACAATTACCCACCGATTCCACTGACGAAGCTAAAACTTTGATCTGGTTGGCACGCCGATTGATGAAGCAGAACAGGTGTCCGCTCAGGGGATCCTGCTTCATCTCGTTGCGTGCCAGGGCATAGAGTCCGTCATAGGACTTGCGGGCATCTACAGG
>NZ_JPOQ01000279.1 GCF_000735045.1 Ferrovum myxofaciens | reverse complement strand
ATGGCGCTTTCTTTCTTCTCGCGGCCCAGGGAGTGACAATATAAACGAACTTCTTTGCCGTCCTCGCTGATCTCTTTCTGGATGCGCAAAGGATCACCCCCCGCAGTTTCAATGCTGATGCCCTGGGTTTCGTCGAATTTCCTCACCCTGTCACGACTGACTACCAAATAGCGATAACCGTGTTCGATCAGCCAGCCGACATTGGCTTCAGTCGCAATTCCCCGATCCATGATGACCAATGCGCCTTGTGGTG
>NZ_JPOQ01000278.1 GCF_000735045.1 Ferrovum myxofaciens | reverse complement strand
AGGCGTTGAATGCGGCTCAGATTTCCCGCGTCTTGAATCTGGATCACAAAACGGTAGCCACCTGGTTGGCTCGGCCCCACTTCATCTCCCGTGCCGCCGCCAAACGCAATAGCCTGCTGGAACCCTTCAAAGGCACCATTGCCCATCTGCTCAACGCCCACCCCTACAGTGCCCAGCAAATCTATCAACGACTGCTCGAGGAAGGTTATACCGGTAGCCTGACCCTGGTGCGTGACCATGTCCGCCAAACCCGCCCCGTCCAGCGTCCGGTCTACCTCAAACTCCATTTCAGCCCCGGTGAATGTGCCCAGGTCGACTGGGGTGAATTCTCCACCATCGCCGTCGGTAATACCCGCCGTCGCCTCTCCTTCTTCGTCATGGTCCTGGCCTACAGTCGCATGACCTACATCGAATTCACTGTCTCCCAAACCATGGAGCATTTCCTCGCCTGCCACGAACACGCTTTCCAGGCCTTTGGTGGGGTCCCTACCAGAATCATGGTGGATAACCTCAAGTCAGCCGTCCTCAGTCGCCTCGTCGGCGAGGCCCCTGTCCTCAACCCCAAGTACCTCGATTTCTCCCGCCACTACGGCTTCGATATCACGGCCTGTAATGTAGCAAAGGGAAATGAAAAGGGCCGCGTCGAGTCCGGCGTTGGCTATGTCAAGAAGAATTTCCTCAATGGCCGTGAACTCAAGGATTTCCAACTCATCAACCCGGCCGCCAAACTCTGGCTCGATACCATCGCCAATGTCCGTTGTCATGGCGAGACACGACAACGCCCCTGTGATCTGTTCATTGAAGAGAAACCACACCTACGCCCGCTCAATTCCAATCCTTACGACTATGCCCGCACCCTCAGTTTGGTGGCCAACAGTCAGTTCCGCTTTACCGTCGA
>NZ_JPOQ01000277.1 GCF_000735045.1 Ferrovum myxofaciens | reverse complement strand
GTCATGCCCTTGCGGCGCAGTTCCTGATGAATACGGCCAAAGTTCGGCTGAACATGCTGGCGGGTACGATGTGAAGAACCGATCAACTTCTGTTGCAAGCCGGTTTCATCCAGCGTTTGTATGGTGGCCCAATCCAGACCTGCCGCCGTGGCCAGTCCAACATACTTGGCGACTACCCCCTTGGAGATCTTGAGAGCCATCGCAATTTGCTCATGACTGAGCCCAGCATCGAGTTTTAATCGAAGAACATCCT
>NZ_JPOQ01000276.1 GCF_000735045.1 Ferrovum myxofaciens | reverse complement strand
CGGGAAACTTGCCTCAAGATAAGACTTCCCTGAGGGCTTGACCCTCCTAAAGGTTCGTTCGAGACCAGGACGTTGATAGGTCGGGTGTGGAAGCGCAGTAATGCGTTAAGCTAACCGATACTAATTAACCGTGAGGCTTGATCCTATAATCGCAGGCATCTGCGAGTTCGTGAAAACAATCAATCCAGTAACTTTACTTCAATCCAGTTTGTGCGTGCCGACGCGTTTTTTGTTTGGCGGCCATAGCGTCTTG
>NZ_JPOQ01000275.1 GCF_000735045.1 Ferrovum myxofaciens | reverse complement strand
GCTGCCTGCTGCGGACTTGGACATATTCCGTACCTGCAAATCCTCGATGCACACAATCGCGTGGTTTTTGCTGATTGTGGTCGTGGTCTTGTGCAGGAAGTCTTTGCGGACATTGGCGATGCGCGTGTGAATCTTCTGGACGCGGGCTTTCGCCTTCTTCCAGTTGCTGCTGAATTTCGTCTTGCGAGACATGGCACGCTGGTAGCGTGCAAGCCTTTGCTGGTGCTTCCTGAAGGTGTTGAGCGGTTCGATATGACTACCATCGGACAGAGTTGCAAAGCGGGTGATACCCAC
>NZ_JPOQ01000274.1 GCF_000735045.1 Ferrovum myxofaciens | reverse complement strand
GTTGAATCCGTCATTCCGCTGGTTGAGCCAGTCCCCATGCTGGTCCGGGGTAACGGTTTGCCACCGTTGTTGCTCAGTGATCCCTGCAATACTGCCAAACTCGATGAGTTTGCCCAGTTTTTCCTCACGGGTCAGGCCATCACCGATGTTGTGGTAATAAATCTGACCACGCCGTTCGTCGTCCTTGTTTTTGACGAACAGGGTCACAGCAATACCAGTCATGCTGCCGCTTCCAAAAATATTCTGTCCTTCTTGCGCTCGTCCCTTACTCAGCATGTTTTTCCGGATATCTCCCCGCAAGTTCAACACATGAATGCAGGTAAATTCCTCGGCCAGACATTTGCGTAACCCATCCATGGCTGGTTTTTCCGCAAACCCGGAACCGGATACAAACCCAATCACCCCACTATCTCCAATACGGTCACTGGCCCAGCGAATCGCCCGGATGTAACTGTCGTACAACGCATTCTTGTTGGTCGCAGTGGAACGGTCTGCATAGGTGCTTCGGATACAGCTGTCCAGATGCGGGTATTCCACATTCTGGTTATTGTCGTTGGCACTGCCCTGACCTGCTGAATAGGGCGGATTTCCCAGGATCACCCGGATATCGAGGTTCCTCTGTTTTCTTCTTCGGTTGCTGTTCTGGACCAGCATG
>NZ_JPOQ01000273.1 GCF_000735045.1 Ferrovum myxofaciens | reverse complement strand
CTCGGGGCTTTCACATCTGACTTAACAAACCACCTGCGCACGCTTTACGCCCAGTAATTCCGATTAACGCTCGCACCCTACGTATTACCGCGGCTGCTGGCACGTAGTTAGCCGGTGCTTCTTCTTGAGGTACCGTCATCAATCCAGGTTATTCGCCTGAACCTTTTCTTCCCTCACGAAAGAGCTTTACAACCCGAAGGCCTTCTTCACTCACGCGGCATGGCTGGATCAGGGTTTCCCCCATTGTCCAAAA
>NZ_JPOQ01000272.1 GCF_000735045.1 Ferrovum myxofaciens | reverse complement strand
GCGTTGATGCAGGTCGTGGATCTGACAGAACTGTTCGTAGGAAATCACGGGCAAAACCCTCCATGGGGGCTCCCACCGGCGGGGTGGGAAGCCAGGATGTCACGCCCCAGTTGTATCAGTTGTCGGGCAGAAAAGGCTATGTCATCTTGTAACGGTGATGCGGCGAAATGGGCGATAAGTCCAATCAGAACAGCGGGTTGCGCGTTTATGATCTCTTGTAACGGGTGGTTGGCGAATTTGGCTATTTCGTTATTATTATCAGTCGGTTGCGTGATTGAGA
>NZ_JPOQ01000271.1 GCF_000735045.1 Ferrovum myxofaciens | reverse complement strand
TCATGATGGGCTCCCTTTTCTTGGGCGACCACGACCTCGGCTTTCCTCCTGGATAATTTTTGGCTCAATAGTTCTGGTGTCAACTGTGCCAGTAATCTTTGCGATGTCCACCATCAACACTCTCTTATGTTTTCCAACCAACCTGATAGGCACGGGGAATCGGTTCCGTAATATTAGGTTCGATGCTGTCTTGCCGAGTTTTTCCCGAGTGCCAGTCCATCCGAGCAAAACCAAGGCATCAACGGGGGTTACAGCCAATGGGGTAAGTGATTTTTCGTGAGACATATTTCCTCGAAGAACTGAATTGGTTGGCCAATCATCTCACATTTTTTCAAAGAAATCAACTTTAACTCATTGAATCTAAACGTATAAATCATTCAGGCACACTCCCGCTCACCCCCTCACACTCCGACAAAATGGGCACAATTGTCGGCGGGTATTGGGTATAAACCCAGACTGAGCCCAGATGGGCTGTTCGTGAGATATGTCATTGCACGGGTGTGTAATCAGTCGATTTGGGGTGTTTTTGGCTGTTTAGTGAAAAATATTTTTGGCGCAGGGATGTGTTGCTTCTGATCGGGGACAGTTGGCGGCGCGAGGTCTGTCCGATTGGGACAAAATTGGGTACTTGGGGATTTGAAAATGAACGACGGGACTACTGGTCGGCTGGTGGGGCTGAGTATTACTTGTGTTGCGATATGGTCGCGCCCGCCTAGAAAGACTTGTGATACCCAGGGCCATCTTCAGGCAGTTGCGCCCTGACAATCAGAAATTACAACCTTTTTAGGTAGACTACGGGTGGTACACCGTAAAATGGTTTTTTGTGACTGACATGCGTCAATTATGGCGATGGAGTAAAATTGTGCCTCGTGAGTCATATGGGAGGAACAGAATGTCGGCAGTCGCTCATACCCAAATAGAATCCTTTCTTTCATCTCCCGGTTTTGAAGCCGCTCTTACGAATGATGACGGCTTGGCAGCGCGTCAACATCTCTCTGCCGGTCGGCCCATCTACTATGGTGATCCGCGATACCCTGAAGGATTGGTGAAAAAATACCCTGATGGCCGTAAACAACTTGTTGCAGTCAACAGTGCCGGTGAAGTGTCTATCATTCGGGACATCTGATGCCGCAACTCTGGATCGTTGCCGGCCCGAATGGAGCTGGTAAGACCACCGTTGCGGATCGCTGGCTCGCTCCTCGGATACCGGTCATTTCCCCGGATACCATTGCTATGTTGCATGGAAACAGCCCAATTCAAGCGGGTAAAGCAGCCATACTTGAACAAGAGCGATTACTGGCAGTTGGTGCCAGTTTCGGTTTGGACACCACATTCTCAGGAAATCGTGAACTCACCCTGATGAAGCGAGCTGTCGGATGCGGTTACAAGGTAAATTTTATTTTTGTCTGTGTCGAAAGTCTTGCGTTGTGCCAAG
>NZ_JPOQ01000270.1 GCF_000735045.1 Ferrovum myxofaciens | reverse complement strand
TTACCTCATCGTACAACGTCATTCCGGCATCGTGACCGAAGATTCCGGAAACCCGCCAAATCGGTCACGATAAATCAGAACAGGCGGTCACGATAACCAGAATGACCGGTCACGATAAATCAGAATAACCGGTCACGTTGGTCCAGAATACCCAGGTGTGGAATCCGGGCGAACTTCTCGCCCCGCTGACGCTTGAGCAACTGCGCAAGCCGCACCGTTCGCTAACCCGTAATGCTCGGGTGTGCGAAGCGCTTTATCTGGCAGGCTATATCGAGAAATATGGTACGGGCACGCTGATGATGATTCAGGAGAGTATCGAGCACGCTTTGCCGGAGCCAGATTTTGATCAACCACCCGGTGAATTTGTGACGACGCTCTGGCGCGACTGGCTCACTGCACATGTGCTGGCAGGTATGAGTTTGAATGATCGTCAAAACAAGATCATTCCTCATCTAAAAATGAGTCGGCAGATCACTAATGCCGAGTATCGGCAAATAACCGGCGCGACTGAAAGAACCTCCGCCCGTGATTTGGATGATATGGTGAAAAAAGGTTTGCTGACGAAGACTGCAAAAACCGGGCGCGGCACGGCATACCGCTTGGTGCAAAACCAGCCATAAACCAGACAAACCCGACGTTGGATGAACCCGACATAAACCGGACAAAGCAGACATCGCCGACTGTAAACGTGCCGGGGTAATCAGAGGAGGATGAAAATTAACTGACCGTCTGCACATCTGCAATTGGCGCTTGAATCCAGCTCAGGTTGAAATAACAACTGGGGCCTGTATTTTTGCCGCGACTGCACTGTAATGTCCGCAACTTGCTCAGATCTTTTTTGCGTTTTTTGGCCAACTTCACATCCCGCGTGAACTGACCAGCATATGACGGCGTTCTCATCAAATACCAAGTTGCTCAAAAAGGTCACTAGCATCTTTCGCATGGTAAATCTCTTCACCACGTTCACTTTTTTCGAGCGTTTCGACTGTTATTTTGTTGGGTACCAACATTTCAAACGGCAATGCCTTGTTCTTGGCAACTTTCGTCAAAACGATACGCACCACATCAGATATGGTCAACCCCATATCTGCGAGAACTGCGGCAGCCTCATCTTTAAGACCTTCGTCAATTCTCGCTCTCACAAATGCATTGGCGGCCATATTACCTCCTTTCCATTCCAAATCGTTGCTCAAATGAGCCACGAAGTCCATTGTACTCGGCAGCGATAGTCTTGTCATCCGTTGGTTTCACTTGGAGTAAAGGACGACATTTTCTCTGCGCAATTCAACCCTTCTGCCGAAAGAAGCACCCCCATTGAGCCATCAGACGAATTAACGAACTGAATCCCTGCTCGCTCGAAGGCTTTATAGATCAATCGCAAGGAATTTACATTAGGACTACCATCGCCACGCTCAAATCGATTCAGCGTGGACAGTGAAGCCCCAGACTGTTCCGCCAACTGTTTTTGGCTCCAACCCAGCAACGAGCGTGCGGCCCTCACCTGTCTTAAGAATCTCGGATGCAAAATATCCATATCGAAATCTCAAAAAAATACGCACTAAAGTTGCGTTATGATGTTTTTTATGTCATAATGAAACATATAGTGCTTCATTATGAGGTTAATTATGCCATCCGTGACGCTTGATGCCGCAACCATACGATCAACAACTTGTCCAAAAGACAAACTGAGGATCGAACTCTTTGACCCAGCCATCCCAGGACTCAGCATTGAAATACGCGCATCAGGCGGAAAAACTTACTACTTGCGCTATCGTGACCCCCATGGTCGTCAGAAACAATACCGCATTGGTGACGCAAAATCCATCACTTTCGATCAAGCAAAAAAGGCGGCCGTGAAATTACGCGGCCAGATTGCCCTTGGCATCGACCCCGCTGCTGAGAAAGCAACACTCCGCCAGGTCCCCACATTCTCCGAGTTCATCGAACAGCGCTACATGCCCTTCGTGAAGGGTTACAAGCGCTCCTGGATCTCGGACGATTCCTACCTAAGAAACCAGTTGCTGCCTATT
>NZ_JPOQ01000269.1 GCF_000735045.1 Ferrovum myxofaciens | reverse complement strand
CGGCATGTTCAGTGACGCGACCCACTTTCCAGTAGGCTTTGCGTAAATTATTGGAAACGGGCAACTTTACGCCCTTGGACAATTTCGCATTCCGGCTCAATCCCATCGACACCTTGGCCGCCGCAACCTTTCGGCGGCAAGCGCGCTGGTAACGGCGCTTGCGTTGCTCCAGCACCTGAAGTTTGGGCGGGGTTGCATAGCGCTTTCCGTTTGAACAAACAATCTCGGAAGTGTTCAGATCAACGCCTACCTCGCCCTTCACTTTTGGCAAG
>NZ_JPOQ01000268.1 GCF_000735045.1 Ferrovum myxofaciens | reverse complement strand
CGAAGGTCTTTGGCATGGCAGTGTCAGCGGCACTGCCTTGGACACTTCATTGGCGGCATCAAGGAGCGTGTCCTGACTCAGGTGAGCATACCGCTGCGTTGTCTTAATCTGGGTATGCCCCAGAATTTTCTGCACCTCATATAGGGACCGACCGGCATTGACCAGGAATGAGGCGAAGGAATGCCTTAGATCGTGGATACGAACTTCAGCCAGTCCGGCACGTTTGCGAGCAGAATTCCACCCGGTAAAAATCGATACAAAAGGCTTGTGGGTCTTTGGGTTGGCAAATACC
>NZ_JPOQ01000267.1 GCF_000735045.1 Ferrovum myxofaciens | reverse complement strand
GAACTTCAGCCAGTCCGGCACGTTTGCGAGCAGAATTCCACCCGGTAAAAATCGATACAAAAGGCTTGTGGGTCTTTGGGTTGGCAAATACCCAGGGGCATTCATCGTGCGGTATGGAATCCAGTAGTTGCAGTACCCCTTCCGACAATGGTACATGCCGTGGCCTGCCTGTTTTCGTTACCGGTATCCGCCATTGCTTCCGTACTATATCAAAGTCTTCCCACTTTGCATCCAGCACCTCGCGTTTTCTGGCACCGGTCAGGATCAGCATCGGCACGATGAATTTGAGCATA
>NZ_JPOQ01000266.1 GCF_000735045.1 Ferrovum myxofaciens | reverse complement strand
CCAACCAGGTGGCTACCGTTTTGTGATCCAGATTCAAGACGCGGGAAATCTGAGCCGCATTCAACGCCTGGCGTTGATGCAGGTCGTGGATCTGACAGAACTGTTCGTAGGAAATCACGGGCAAAATCCTCCATGGAGGCTCCCACCGGCGGGGTGGGAAGCCAGGATGTCACGCCCCAGTTGTATCAATTGTCGGGCAGAAAAGGCTATGTCATCTTGTAACAGTGATGCGGCGAAATGGGCGATAAGTCCAATCAGAACAGCGGGTTGCGCGTTTATGATCTCTTGTAACGGGTGGTTGGCGAATTTGGCTATTTCGTTATTATTATCAGTCGGTTGCGTGATTGAGA
>NZ_JPOQ01000265.1 GCF_000735045.1 Ferrovum myxofaciens | reverse complement strand
AAACCCGTGCCGCCTCTATGTCTGCAAACCCGTCAGAGGGCCATTGCGGACAGTACTTCAGGGTCCGAAACAGCGATTCGGAAAACGGGTTATCGTCACTGACACGGGGCCGTCCCCTGGAAGGGGTGATCCCCAGATCATAAAGTTTCTGCAGCATCGTCGACGACTTCATCGGAGCCCCATTATCGGAATGCAAGATCAGAGGTTTGCGCCAGCACTGCTCAGCCATCACCGCCCTCTGCACCAACCCGGCTGACAATACTCCAGACTCCTCAGGGTAAACCTCCCAACCGACTGTTTTTCTGCTGTAAATGTCTTCAAACAAATACAGGTAGAAATACTTTCCACGTACCTTCGTGGGGAGATACGTTACATCCCAAGACCAGACTTCATTGGGCCCTGTGGCTGTATGCGTGGTAGGCAATGCTACCCGTCTGGGCGTCTGGGATCGCCCTCGGCGGTGGTTCTGTTGTGCCTCTGCCATAACTCGGTAAAAGGAAGATTCAGAAGCCAGGTACCTCCCCTGATCAGCCAAACGCGGCACGATCTGGGTGGGCGGTAAACTGGCATATTCAGGCTGGTTAATCACATTCAAAATCTCTTCCCGTTCTTCTTCAGACAACTTGTTCGAAGGTTCCGGGCGAACTGCTTCTGCTCGCCCATCTTCCGGCCTGATCTGCCAGCGCTGCAAGGTACGCAGGCTGAGCCCCAAGATCTCGCAAGCCTTATGCCTGCGAGCCCCTGCCTCTACAGTTTCATCTATCAGTTTCATCATTTCCTGGCGATCCGAGGTGCTGATTAGTCTTCCTTTTGCACACCCCAAATCGCCTC
>NZ_JPOQ01000264.1 GCF_000735045.1 Ferrovum myxofaciens | reverse complement strand
TCGCATCAGGCGTTGTACCCGCTTGCGGTTGACGGTGTGGCCAAGCCCCTTGAGAAATATCACCATCTTGCGGCTGCCATAAAACGGATGCCGTGTGTACTCCTCGTCAATCAGACAATTCAACAGCAGGTCACTTTCGTCCACCATCTTCGGCTTCTGGTGGGCATAGACAGTGGCGCGGGATACCCCCACCAAAGCGCATTGCCCCACCACAGACACCCCATCACCGTGGTCAATCCACCCCTGCCGTATC
>NZ_JPOQ01000263.1 GCF_000735045.1 Ferrovum myxofaciens | reverse complement strand
GTAACTACTCGCCCCCTAATTCACCAGCCAAAGCCATTTGAATGGCAATCATGGGATTGACCCCTTTGTAAGCCATGGTTTGCAGGTAACTGGTGATGCGGCAATAGGCATGGGCATAGATTTCAGAGCGGAAGCAGCCAGACACCTTTTGCTTGACCTTGCTCATTCTCAAGTCGCGTTCACCGCGATTATTGGTGAACGGTACCAGTGGGTCTCTGGCGAAGAGCAATACGGAAGCCTCATGTTTTTGCAGTCGCTCCAGCAAATTATGCGCGTCCGACTTGGCGATTCTACCGCGTTTTCCTGCTGGCTTATCTGGAATAGCAGGCATTTCCAAGGTGCCCAGTTCCAGAATTTTTCGATAGCATTTTAGCAATCGGGCATATTCCCTATCATCAAGGCATTTCTTCTCGCAATCAGAAACGCGCTTGTAGGTGGCCTGCAGCAGGCGTTTCAT
>NZ_JPOQ01000262.1 GCF_000735045.1 Ferrovum myxofaciens | reverse complement strand
AATGGCACCGATGGCACGAGTGACCCAGCCTTCCGGGTTGAGCATGCAACCGATCAGAAGTTCGACAAAGGTTCGGCGGGAACGGGGTGGAACGGCGGCCAGAAGAAAGGAAATCCATTCCGAGAGTAGCAGACAGACCGAGGAGGTGAGCGACATGAAGAGGGATCAGGGGTTGAAAACCCTTCATTGGTCGCTGCGCTACCCGCTTCAAAAACAACCCCGAGCGGGTAGCGCAGCGACCTCGCAAATCGGA
>NZ_JPOQ01000261.1 GCF_000735045.1 Ferrovum myxofaciens | reverse complement strand
AATTCAGGAGCAAGCCAAGACGCTGTTTGAAGGAAAGCGAGGGCCAAAGCCGACGGCTGAGCATCGTGAGCCGGAACTGCTGTACAGCGAGATTGGCCGGTTGAAGGTAGAACTCGATTGGCTTAACAAAAAGTCCGGGATCAGCCTGTCATGATACGGCAGGGGTGGATTGACCACGGTGATGGGGTGTCTGTGGTGGGGCAATGCGCTTTGGTGGGGGTATCCCGCGCCACTGTCTATGCCCACCAGAAGC
>NZ_JPOQ01000260.1 GCF_000735045.1 Ferrovum myxofaciens | reverse complement strand
GATTGGACTCAACGACCGTCAGGTCGAGATCATCGCCCGAGCCACTCCCAAGCGCCAATACTATGTGATCCACCCCGAGGGACGGCGGCTTTTCCATCTGGGATTAGGCCCGGTTGAACTGGCCTTCGTCGGTGCTTCCGGCAAGGAGGATATCGCGCAGATACGGGAATTACACGGCAAGCATGGGAACAGTTGGCCCGGCCAGTGGCTGCGTCACCGTGGCCAAATCAAGGCGGCGGAAGTCTGGGAATCC
>NZ_JPOQ01000259.1 GCF_000735045.1 Ferrovum myxofaciens | reverse complement strand
GGACGTGCTGGGAACAGTCAGCAACATCACCGTGTCGGCCAACGGCGGCAAGTGGTTCGTGAGCATCCAGACCGAGCGCGAGGTTGAGCAGCCGGTGCATCCGGCCACAAGCATCGTCGGCATCGATGTGGGTATCACCCGCTTTGCAACTCTGTCCGATGGTAGTCATATCGAACCGCTCAACACCTTCAGGAAGCACCAGCAAAGGCTTGCACGCTACCAGCGTGCCATGTCTCGCAAGACGAAATTCAGC
>NZ_JPOQ01000258.1 GCF_000735045.1 Ferrovum myxofaciens | reverse complement strand
GGCATCATCAAACAATATATCGAGCAACAGCAAACGCCACTATAGGAAACGAAGATGGATGCCTTCGGCATCCGCGCTATTCATCCCCGCCCTGAACGACGGGGCTTTTCGCGCAGTCCGGGTAAATACTGGCGGAGAGGGTGTCCGCTTAAATAAAGTCCAATAATGTCCGATACAATTTAAATATACCTTTATAATTAGCAAGGTATACAAATAATTGTCTAGTAACGTCCATTATCATACATCAAAAACTATTCATTTGTGGCATACTGGACGGCATACTGTACTGATGGTTGTTTACCCATGGCTGCACTTACCGAACTGAAGGCTCGCTCCATAAAACCCGGCGGACAGGTTTTGCCACATGGCAACATTACGGGACTGGCCTTGCATCCATCCGCCAAGAAGGGATGTGGAAAATGGGTATTGAGATACTTGAGCCCTCTTACAAAAAAGCGCCGAAACGCAGGTTTGGGCACCTACCCTGAAGTAAGCATCGCCGAAGCAGCCCAGAAGGCATTGCTTATGCGCCAACAAATATCGGCAGGCCAAGATCCGCTGGAGCAGAAAAAGATATTGGAACCGGCACAACCAACAGTCCCCACTTTTGAAGATGCCGCCACTACAGTGCATGCAGAACGGCTGCCTGGTTGGAAAAACCACAAACACGGTCAGCAATGGATAAACACCCTTACCCAAGACGTTTTCCCTATCATTGGATCCTTACCATTGGATCTAATCCAACCTCGGCATATTGCTGACGCTTTACGTCCAACTTGGCTAGAGAAACCAGAAACCTCTAGCCGCATTAAA
>NZ_JPOQ01000257.1 GCF_000735045.1 Ferrovum myxofaciens | reverse complement strand
CGCGCAAGCTGATCGGCCTGATCAGGCGTCGGGTAAAATCGGTAACGATAGGCGCGTTGAATCAACATGACCGTCATTATACAGTGAATTTAAGGCGTAAGTCAAGAACTTTCTCCTTATATCTCCAGCGTAAACGCCGAAGTTTTACGGAGAGGACGATAAAAATCAAGTCTGGGGTGAAACTCAAGGGCAGTCTGTTCTGTATCGTACAGATGCCCCAACAAACTTTCCGATTCTTTGGTACGGGTTCATGTCTGACGGAAATTCTTCCTTTTTGATCGTTAATAGGTCATCAGGCATGACGTTCATACCATGGCTTGGTTGCATTGACCACGCGCACCACCAGCAGCATCACCGGTACTTCAATCAGCACCCCGACCACGGTGGCCAATGCCGCGCCTGAATGAAAGCCAAACAAACTGATGGCAGCGGCAACGGCCAGTTCGAAAAAATTGGAGGCACCGATCAAGGCAGAGGGGCACGCCACATTGTGTTTCTCACCGACCCACCGGTTGAGTCCATAGGCCAGTGCCGAGTTGAAGAGGACCTGGATCAGGATGGGTACGGCCAGTAGGGCAATGACCAACGGTTGTTTCAAGATGGGTTCACCCTGAAAGGCGAAGAGAAGTACCAGGGTCGCCAGCAAGGCAGTTATCGACCAAGGTCCGATTCTGGTCATGGTCGCGTCGAAGGTGGTCTGACCTTTGGATAAAAGCCACTTGCGCCAGAACTGGGCCAACCCCACGGGGATTACAATGTACAGAACCACCGAGGTGATCAGTGTGTCCCACGGTACAGTAATGGCGGAAATGCCAAGCAGGAAGCCTACCAGCGGGGCAAATGCCACAACCATGATGCAGTCGTTTAAAGCAACCTGCGACAGTGTGAAGAGCGGATCTCCCTGGGTTAGACGACTCCAGACAAATACCATTGCCGTGCAGGGGGCAGCGGCCAGCAGGATCAAGCCGGCAACGTAACTGTCGATCTGGTCGGCTGGCAACAGGGAGGCAAACAGGTGGCGGAGAAAAAGCCAGCCAAGGAATGCCATGGAGAAAGGCTTGACCAGCCAGTTCACGAACAGCGTCACACCGATGCCTCGAACGTGTTGACGGACTTCGTGCAGCGCACCGAAGTCTACCTTGACCAGCATGGGAATGATCATTACCCAGATCAATAGTCCTACTGGGAGATTGACCTGGGCCATCTCCATGCGTCCGATGGCCTGGAACAGGCTGGGCTGAATTTGTCCCAGGGCAATACC
Organism: Ferrovum myxofaciens; assembly: GCF_000735045.1. Classification (GTDB taxonomy): domain Bacteria; phylum Pseudomonadota; class Gammaproteobacteria; order Burkholderiales; family Ferrovaceae; genus Ferrovum; species Ferrovum myxofaciens. The sequence continues at coordinate 4,802 of NZ_JPOQ01000257.1, read as the reverse complement.
GGCAAAGATGCAGAGAAAAACCCATACCGTCAGATAGCGTTCGAAAATACTCATGGGTATGCCAGCCGATTCTTTTGGTGTGACGTCACATTGAACAGACAAGGGGGTCTCCGGATTTCGGGTTCTGTTGTAGGAGTGGTTCGATTCTGGGCTCTTTGTCGTCCCGCTTAGAGCCTTCGATGCGCTGATTGATCAGTTCCAGCAGAGAATTCACGCCCACCGGTTCATGTTTCATGAGCGGAACGAGGGCGTAGCGCCGGGCATGTTGGGTGGAGACGGCATGAATTTCACCTAACTCGTTATGTGCGCGTTGCCGCAGCAGGTGCGCGCGCGGGTGTGCTGCAGCAATGCTTTGGTTGACTATCCAGGCCCACGGTTCGATGCCTGCACGGCGCAGGTCGGCTTGCAAGTTGGCAGTTTCCAGCACAGGTGTGGTTTCTGCCCAGGTCACCAGCAGTACCTTTGTTTGCTTCGGGTTTTGCAATTGCATCATCGGCGTCGTGACGTGATGGCCGGTATTCCTCCCTTGCCGAGTGACTTCGCGGTGATAGGCGCCGGTTGCATCCAGCAACAGTAGTGTGTGGCCTGTGGGAGCAGTATCCATGACCACAAATCGCTTGTCTGCTTCTCCGATGATCCGGGAGAAGGCCTGGAATACGGCAATTTCTTCAGTGCAGGGAGAACGCAAGTCCTCTTCCAGCAGGGCACGACCTTCAGCATCGAGTTGGGCACCCTGAGTGTCCATTACATGCTGTCGATGGCGTTCCTTTTCTTCGGTGGGGTCGATGCGACTGACGGTCAGATGGGCCAGCGATTCTTCCAGCGTGTGAGTCAGATGGGCGGCAGGGTCAGAGGTGGTCAAATGAACAGACAACCCCTTGCGTGCCAACCCCACAGCCACCGCCGCCGCCAACGTGGTTTTGCCTACCCCGCCTTTGCCCATCAGCAGGATCAATCCAGGGCCGTCAGCGGATATTTGATCAATCAGGTCGGAGAGGTTGTTGGGGGTATCCCCTGACTCAAATAATTCCACCTCGCCCGAAGGGGCGGGCTCGGGGTGGTGGGTGAAAAAATGCCGCAAGGCCTCCAGGCCCACCAGATTGAAGGGCTTGAGTTCGACGTGAGCACGGGGCAAGGTTGCGAGAATGTCCGGGAGGGTCGCAAGCGCCGCTTGTTCTCGCTGGTGGATGGCTGCAGCCAGTTCATCGCAGGGAAGGGGGGGAGAGGGGAGCAGTCCGTTGATGACGAGGTACTGTTGGGACAAACCAAGGGAAAACAGTTCTTCGGAGGTGCGTGCAGCCTCGCGTAGCGAGGCACGTTGTGCACGGGTTACCAGAACCAGGCGCGTGCGTGCGGGATCAGTCAACGCTCTGACGACGGCCTGATATTCCGTGCGTTGTTTTTCCAGTCCGGCCAAGGGCCCCAGGCAGGATGCATCGCCCTTCCCCGTTTCGAGGAAACGACTCCATGCCCCAGGCAGTTGAAGCAAACGCAGGGTATGGCCGGTGGGAGCCGTATCGAAAACGATGTGTTCATAATCGGCGGTCATGGCAGAGTCCACCAGCAGTGCAGTGAACTCATCAAATGCGGCAATTTCTGTGGTACAGGCTCCCGAAAGTTGTTCCGCGATGGCATTCAGCACTGGTTCGGGCAACACACCACGTACCGGGCCGAGGATGCGTTCCCGGAAAGTCTGGGCCGCTGCCAGCGGATCAATTTCGAGTGCGGCCAGATTGGGGACCGCGGGAATGGTTGTGATGTGGTGTCCGATGCTGACTCCGAATACCTGTCCCACGTTCGAGGCGGGGTCCGTGCTCACCAGCAGTATGGATTTTCCTTCGGTGGCCAGTTGGAGGGCGGTGGCGCAGGCCATCGAAGTCTTGCCCACTCCGCCTTTTCCTGTAAAGAAAAGGAAGCGTGGTGGACGGTCAAGGAACTGCATGGCTATTCCCGGGTTCAGCAGCAGCCACTGTCGGAACAGCAAGCGACGTCAATTTTTGGGGGGAGGGGTTTGGCGATGCCTGCCCAGCGTGCCAACTCGGTCCGGGTGGGGTAGCGACCTGCCAAAGCCACCTCACCGGCCACCAGAATCAGGGGCAAAGCTTCGGGACCCGAGCGTTCCAGAAAGGCTTTGACGGTGGCGTTTTCAGCAAAAGCGAGGGGTTGCTGAGCAAGATTCATGCGCTCGATCTGTGCGCCGTTCTTTATGGCCCAGTCCACGTCTGCGGCGAAAGTCACCAGTGCTTGATCGACTTGAACACCACAAACGCCCGTGCTGCAACACAGAACTGGATCAAAAATATGAATCTTGGTCATGGGGTTTCCTCTCGGAAGTGGTTTTAAATGAGTTCATGAGGCGGCGGCGGTTGCTGCTAAAACAGATTCTTGAAGTTGAGAAGAAAGTCAGGGGATCAAGGTACCGATGCGGTCAAGTTCAGCCTTGAGTTTCGTCTTGTCCCGTTGCAGTTCAGCCAACGGTAACGCCAAAAATGTTTCGATGCGCAAACGTAAAATGCGGTAGGCCGTCATAAATGCAGCGTCGATTTCTTCGTCGCTTCCGGTTGCGTGGGCAGGGTCTTCAACGCCCCAGTGGGTGCGCAGCACAGGGCCGAGGTAAGCCGGACAGGTTTCTCCTGCGGCGCTGGAACATACGGTGATCACGATATCCGGTGGGGTCGGCAGATCGTTCCATGACTTGCTGTGATACTCCGCAGCAGAGATGCCCAGACGGGCGAGTAAAGCCAGGGAGCGTGGGTGGATTTGTCCGGTGGGTCGGCTGCCAGCGCTCATGGCTTTCCAACCGGCGGGGGCCAGGTGGTTGAAGGTGGCTTCGGCTAGGATCGAGCGGCAGGAGTTGCCCGTACAGAGGAAGAGAACATTCATCGGTCAGAACTCGCGAGCGTTGAAGAAAAGAACGGAAGAAGGGGGAGCAGCGCACTGGGGCAGGCATTGCTCGGGATGGCCGGCACAACACTCTTCGGTCAGATAGGCAATCAGGTCCAGCATCAGTGGGATATTGGCTTGGTAGCGCTGAAATCGTCCCTCTTGCGCCACGGTGAGTAGTCCTGCCTGTGTCAGCGACTTGAGATGGAAGGACAGATTGGTGGGAGGAATGTGGAGTGTTGAAGCGATTTCGCCCGCGACCATGCCTTCCCTGCCTTTTTTGACGAGCAGTCGATACACGTCCAGACGCAGGCCGGAAGAGAGTGACTCGAAAATCTTGGTGGCTGTCTTTTTTTCCATGATTCAATCATACAACACAAGTTGAAATAATGAAATGTTTTTTCAGGAGAGTATCCTCAGAGCGGGCGCGGAACGGATCCCAATAGATACTTTCAATCAAGGGATGTTGTAGAATCGAAAAACCTTGACTTAATATATGGATGATCATGAGCCAGCCTATCAAACAGGCCATACAGGTGGCCGGGATTCTCTGGGGAACCCTGTGGATCAGTACGCCGGCATCTGCTTTCGAGTTGGGCGAACCAGGGTATTACGGTCCCGTTGTCGTGGGACCTGGCCCGGTTCCTCAATTGATTTCCCCTCAACCGGTCTGGGTTGCCCCGACACCCTATGGCGTTGCCCCGCCTCCGCCCCTTTATTTGCGCGTTCCTCCCCGGGTGTGGCGTCATTGGCCTAATTTTTGTGTTCAGTATGCCGCCTGTGGGCGACCGGTCTATTTCGTCAGGAATTCCTGGTATCTCGGTGCCTTTGTTCCCTATTATCGTTTGCACCCCGAGTTCTGGCACCGGGAGGGTGGACCCTGGATGCGTGAAGGTCATCCAGAAGGAGAGCGCTGGCGCGAGGGTGACCGTGGGCGCTGGAGAGAGGGGGGAGACCATGAGCATCACTGAGTCGACGACCACCATCTCTCCTGAACTTCTGGCGATTTATCGAAGCAGTAATTACCGGGTGACGGAGAAGGAGGGAAGGGGTTTTGTGATGCATATTGATGAGCCTTCTTCCATGCTCGGTGCATTGATGGAGCGACACGGTGCGCGCAGCGCCGTGTTTGTCAGCGCTTATAATCCGGCCAGCGAACCCCGTACCGAAGCAGAAAACCAGGGGGCTCAGGCGCGTTTGGAACAGGAGATCCGTGCGCAGGGATACCGGATATTCCAGGGAGTGGGAGAAGATCAGGACGGGGGGTGCTCAGGAGAACCCTGTCTTCTGGTTCTTGACTGGCCCCGTGAAAAAGTTTTGGCCCTGGGTCAGGCCTACGGTCAGAATGCGCTGTTATGGGCGGGTACGGATGCAGTGCCGCGCCTGGTCCTGACTCGCTGAACAAAATATTCCCCGAACGGAACTAACCGGCGCGCACAACTTTTCCGCGCGTTCGATAAGTGATGCCGATGCCATAGCGGAAAAGCGCGCAATTTCTTCTGGCTTTCGGGTAGCGATTTTGCAATATTGACCAACTCTTTCGATTTTTCAAAAAAATGAAAAAATAATATTAGCAATTATTTTCAAATGGTTAAAACGTTTTCGAAGCGGTTTTTCAAGAAGGTTCTGAGACAGGATGGCGCAAAGAATTTGACAGACCCGAAAACAATCTGTAAAGTAGCGAACTCTACTCAAGACGGACGCGGGGTGGAGCAGTCTGGCAGCTCGTCGGGCTCATAACCCGAAGGTCGTAGGTTCAAATCCTACCCCCGCAACCAGAAAGAGATTGTTCATTAAAAATTTGATACCGATAGGTGTGGGTACTACAAGGGAGTAATAAATTGTAGTGCTCACGAAGAAATAACCGTTAGGTTACTTTGAGTGGGGTGATGGTGCAGAGATGTGCTGTTACAAAAGAG
>NZ_JPOQ01000256.1 GCF_000735045.1 Ferrovum myxofaciens | reverse complement strand
TAATTAGTCATATTCTTTCTTCACCCAAACGAACATGGCACACTTTGAAGTCCGGCAATCCGAGAAACTGAATCTGACCTCTTATTCTGGATTGGCATTGATTGGTCAATGCTGTCAGGCGGCTCATGTGGATCTGGTGATCGACCCTAAATTTCCTGTTTCTCAAGGAATGCGCACCTCGGATATAGTGAAGTCCATGATTGGTCTGTTGAGTCTGGGCAAGAGTGATTTCGAGGCGATCGAACCTTTCCGC
>NZ_JPOQ01000255.1 GCF_000735045.1 Ferrovum myxofaciens | reverse complement strand
GTCAGTACCACCCCACCACCCAGATCGAGTTTGAGTTCAAGGATTCCTGTCCGGGGTTGAGGTTCAGGGGCAGGCAGCGTACCCAGATCCAAAAACCCTACGGGTTGCATCTGGCTGATGGCAGGGAAAATCCCATTGCGAAATACCCCTTGCCAGCGTATCAATCGGGATGGATTTAATCCCTTATCCCGACAGAAACTCTTGCAGTCCTGACCACTGGTCAGAAACTCGGATACGAACCCCTGCCAGTCCTGCCTGCTGTGGCGAATTCTCCTGCTACGCTTGGTTTCCATACCTGCTCTCCTGTGTCACAATCTGAAGAGGAGTATGCAGAAAAATTATCCAGGAAAATACAACGCCGCTGGCTTACCGCTTAC
>NZ_JPOQ01000254.1 GCF_000735045.1 Ferrovum myxofaciens | reverse complement strand
GAGAGTGAATCCAGAATCCGTTCATGGATGCTCTACCCGCCTGGTGTCAATTGACCTGGATGGCGATGTAATGTTGCTGATCGACGATATGGTAAAAGCAAAGTATTGTCAGGTTCGGGTGGTTGGTAAAAAACCTCCTCAGGACATTGTTCTGTCTTTGCACTATAAGGTGAAACCCTTGTGGACGGTCCTTGAGGACGCAGGGGTTCAAATGGGAAACCTCGGGTCTATCTCGGTCGGAGAGAATTCGGTGGTGTTTGACTTTACGCCTGGGGTCCAGAAGTAATGGATAAACGTCCTTCTTATATTACGAAGTACGCGGTGGTTCGTTCAAGACTGGCAAAATGCGCCGTTCTTTCCGCTGGGATCGTTTTCGGTTTTTCGGCTTTTTCGGCGGATGACACATCGCTGACCGATCTGGTCAACTTCAAGGTTTC
>NZ_JPOQ01000253.1 GCF_000735045.1 Ferrovum myxofaciens | reverse complement strand
AAACTCGTTTTTAAGAAACTGACCCTTCAGTCGGTAGGCATTGCCGGCACTTTGCACCACTGCCCGGCTGGGGGTGGTTTCACCTCCCATGAAAAGAGAGACGCCGACGATACCTTCGTTGCCCACTACGGCGATTTCTGCCGATGAACCGTCTTCCATGACATAGAGCAGGGACACGATGGAATCGACTGGAAAATATACGTGGCGCATCTGCATTCCAGACTCGTAGAGCACCTCGCCAAGTGGCATCTGCACCCCTTCCAGAAAGGGTGAGAAGTACGCGTAGTCTTCCTCCGGCAAGGCGGCAAGAAGATGATTCTGGCGAGGATCTGGTAGAGATGACACGCGCACTCCCCCTGTACACCGACAGAATCAAAGAAATCTGTCGATACTCTATGGATGGTCTAATTCCAAGACCAGTATGAACTATCCGATTCCTTATGTACAGTATCGTACAGAGGGCGCTGACGGGAACCCGGTCAGGGTGTTTGCTGGCTGCTGCTCATGTCCTCTTGGGTTTCTGTGCTCTGCTTCAAGCGTTCCTCAGAGTTTCCGCCTTCATCCAGTGCGGCGAGCACCAAATCCGGACTCATGGACTGCTGCAGCGCAACCGCTTCGGGATCATGGCGATTTTTGACATTCGGTAGGTCGCGTCTCAACTCTTCCAGCAGGTCTATCAACTTGGCCGCCTTCTGTTCGGTCAATAGCGTCACTTTCAAGTCCAGATGGGCACGCTGTTCCTCGAGTTTGGCCAGTCGGTTCTGCTTGGTCAGCACCACGGTCATGATAAGCAATGCGCCCAGACCAACGATTCCTTGCAGCCAGAAAAATGGAGGCGGATCAAATGCCGTCAAGCCAAGTTGGTGCAATACAATATTGGAAATTGTCCAGAGCGCAACAAAAAGCAGAATAGCTCCCACAAAAACGGGTTGTCCGATGAATAGACTGATACGTTCTAGGACCCGTTGCGAGTGACTGATCTTTTGATCTTCTCGCGTGTAGAACTTCAGAATGGCCTCGATATTCTGGCTGATCTGATCGCGTTCGGATTCGACGGGCATATCCGGAAGGGAATCTTTCGAGGTTTTATCCACCGGAAGGTATCTCAAACCAACCAAACGAACAACTCATGAACTCTCCATCCTTGATCAGGATCACTCCATCCTCTTCTCTGTGCTTGCCAATTCTTCATTCTATACCATGATACGGTCGTAAGTCGTTTTGTCAGTTTCATAACAGTTGCAGGAAGAGTTCTCCAGACCAATCCGGTCAAGAATCGTGATGTCTCCCCGTTTGTAGCGAATCAACTGATTCAGTTGCAGGGAAGTGGCTGCTTTGGTGACACCCGCTCGGCGTACACCCAGCACTTGACATCCTCCCTGCCCTCGGCTTTTGGCTGCCGTGCAAGCACGGGAAGGGTAGGGATTCCTGATCTACGAAGACCAGCCGCATATCCCTTGCGAGAGATGTTTCCTGCTTCAACGCGAGAGGTCTGCTGATACGGCTACGCCGTT
>NZ_JPOQ01000252.1 GCF_000735045.1 Ferrovum myxofaciens | reverse complement strand
TGGGCTTGAAGCGCTGCGCAAATGCCAGGGTTTCTGGCGTCATATGGCTTTTACTCGCCACAATTCGCACAGGTCTACCCGAAACCGGCCACGGCGCAATCTCAATAGAGCCCCCCATGATTCCATTGATTCGAAATGCACCCTCGTCTTCCCCCCCCCAGTAGATCAAATCCAGGGCCGGAGCCCCCACCACACCAAATATGGATTTTCCATGCCAAATCAAAGCGATATTAACTGTAAATTCACCACTTCCTGCCAAAAATTCCTTGGTTCCATCC
>NZ_JPOQ01000251.1 GCF_000735045.1 Ferrovum myxofaciens | reverse complement strand
TGGAAAAAGCCGCTGGAATTCCGGCAGCGAGTGCGGGAACGGCAGATCGTCACGTTGATGGATGTCCATTGTCATGGGTAAAAATCATAGCATCATCCGGCGTGGGAAACAACCGGATAGGCAAGATAGTTTCATCTTTCATCTTACCAAGAGGCCTCGAGAAATCCTCACAAGCCGCTTGCTTTTCATTGTGTGCCACCTGCTCAATCAAACATTGCAACGATACTCCCACACAATGTCCAGACATCCTTAACCCATGTTTAACGCAGAGAATTTAATTTTTTTAACTATCAGTTTGTTACGACCACAAAAAAATCGGAGTGGCACTACATGCTCGTAATTTTGGTTTAACTGATCAGTTTTTTCGTTCCTCCTGGGGCCGGGGAAACTCCCAGTGCCCTGTAAATT
>NZ_JPOQ01000250.1 GCF_000735045.1 Ferrovum myxofaciens | reverse complement strand
ACCGCCGTCTTGGCCTTTTTGACAAAGGGTTCCAGCGCGTTAGCCTGACGGACATGACCAGCAAGCTCAAGTAAATAGCCAAGCCGACGCACAGATGAATTTTCGTAATCAGCCGCCGCTTGGGCAAGCACTGGAGGTTTGGCTTTGGCCCCAATATCCTTGACGATCTGCGCAACCCCATTCATGCCAGAAGCCTTGTGGAAATAGCGTGCGCAGTCCAGCAACGTCAACTCAACGCCAGCCACTTGGGCAAAACCGGCATCACTCTTCATCTGCCTAAGAAAATCAGGTTGATTGAGCTTTGCAAAAACCATCGGCGACTGATAAAGGAACTGGAGGCGGTGGCGACCGATCTCGAAATCTCGCAACTGCTTGGGCACAACCACCTGAAAAACCATGGCAGCTTGATGCGATGAACCGTGGAAGGCCGCGGCGCGCAGCAGTGAGATGCGATAGTCGATGCCCTGATGCTTCATCAAAGGATCAATCCAGCGAACCGGATCGGGGGCGCCGGTCGCTTGGTCTTCGGCGCGCAGGATCAAATAGAAGCCATGGCGAGGGTTAGCCAGCCGATGTCTTTTCACCAACCGGCTGATCGCGGCGGTCAGACTCGCCTGTTTCAGCTCGACCGCAGACAACGCCTCTTCGCGGTCGAAGTACGCACGGCCATGGAGAAGCAGGTCATCAATGAATTGGTCAAGGGATGTCATTTCCAAATCATATGCGAAACAATACAGATATGCAATGTTTTTGCTTATGAATTGGAGGTGGATTATTAATCAGCGCCCACCATTTTATATGTCAGCATGAATATCAGCACACTGAAAAAGTCTGTTCCAGAATCCTGAATCAGAACACTTAAAATCAACCAGTTATACGATCAATTCTTTGACATCCTCCCCG
>NZ_JPOQ01000249.1 GCF_000735045.1 Ferrovum myxofaciens | reverse complement strand
TAAATCTAAACAACCGGGCAGAGTCTAGCCCACGGTACTCAACCTCGGGGCATTGTACATCCTGCCGTTCTGTTATGACAACCTCTATTTCAGACTCCATCATTGCGAATGTTCCAATTACCACAAGAATAAACCCAATATCTGGACAGGCCCACCCAGACGCATCATAGCAAGGCTTGTGGCTATATCATGTGACACTCATCACTTTTTATGAATTTTTGTCAGTATTCTGCCCTCGCACTGCCCCTCCATGAGGCTGATGACCAGCGGTGTGGCGGTGACGCTGATGCTGAAGGCTTCATTCATCCAGTGATGATGAAGTAGAGGCCGGAGCGCAAGACTGCATCATCGTCCGGCGAAAACTTGGCGGAATCTGCGGCCAATGCCCGTTTCATACTATATATCCACCCTATCCACCGGACCCAAGAAGGACTACCCCTGTCCGCCATTATTTTCCGATACCGGAGTTCGGGTCCGGCTGAATATTCGTCTTTTTATTTCCTTATTAAAAACCAGAGGGTTGTTGACTTTCCAGCAGGTTGAGTCGGGATTCAAGTTCGGATTGAAATACGGGTCCCCAACCTCTAGAAGTTTGGCCCATCTTTCTTTAAAAAATTCAGTATCCTGCGGATGCTCATCGTGTCCTAAACTCTTGCCCCGAGTGAATGATTCATGATGAATTAACGCCGCGCGCGAACACTGAACCACTCTATAACCGGCATCGATAACCCGCAGGCATAAATCCACATCACCAAAACCAACCGCCAATGACGGATCATATCCGCTGACTGAGTCAAACGCTTCTCCCGATATCAACAGACAGGCTCCGGTTACAGCCGATACCTCATGGTTGGCAATAAAATTCCCGTTATACCCGATGTTGACAGATCCGCCTGGTAAATACTTCTCCACAAACTTCCCGAAATGCTCTGCCGGACCGGACATGCCAACACATACTCCCGCATGCTGGTAAGTCTTGCCGTCGGGATAAAACAAGTTTGCGCCAACGATCCCCACGTCTTCATTCTGAAATAATTCCAGCATCTGGACAAGCCATCCTTCTTTTATGGCTTCTATGTCATTATTGCAGAACAGGTAATGACTGTAACCGTCATGTAACTGCTTGACAGCAAAATTATTTATCTCGGAAAAATTGAATTCACCCTTGTATTCAATGATTTTATGACGTTCTCTTATCGAGTTGAAATATTCTATGGATCCTTCGTTTTCCGATTCATGGTCAACGACTACAATATCGTAATCCACTCCGACCACCGTTCGTTCAATACTTTCAATGCAAACCCTGAGGATTTCATGATGGTTTTTTGTTGGAATAATGATCGCGACGTTTAATCCTTTTTTTAACGGATAACACGTTTCAAAAAAATTAAAACTTTTGCTTGGAACGGCATACGCATTCTCTCCGCAGCGCGAAAGGTGGTTGTTGATCACTCCCGTAGAGACCGTCATCACCTGATCATACTGTTTGTGACCAGAAGAATTCGGCAATTGACGCCAAAGGTAAAGTACCTCTGGTATATGGACGATTTTTCGTGCCTTCTCGGTTACGCGCAAAATCAAATCATAGTCTTGAGAGATGGCCAGGCTCTCGTTGAACCCCTCCAACTCCCGCAACAATTCCGTACGGAATGAAACGAAATGAACGATATACGGGTGCGATCGTAAAAATTCCATGGAGAAGGCCGGACGAAAGGTGAAGGATGTGACACATCTTCCGTCCTGTGAAATCAATGCTTCATCGGAGTAAATCATATCCGGCTCATCCTCGAGAACGGATTCTGAAATACGGAACAATGCCTGTTTTTCCAACTTGTCGTCGTGATCGAGAAGTGCGACATAAGTACCCTGGGCCATTGCCAAAGCCCGATTGCTGGCCGCAGAAGTTCCGGTATTGAAACTGTGAAAATTCAGATGGATACGACTATCCAGTGCAGCATATTTTTCCAGGATTTCCCGTACATGGGGTTTGGTTGATCCGTCGTCGGCAACGCATAATTCCCAGTGCGGATAAAGTTGGCCCACCACTGAATCCAGGGTCTCCATCAAAATTTCACGCGGGGTATTGTAGGTTGGCATAATCACCGAAATGAGCGGGAACGATTCCCTCTTGCGCAATTTTTCTTCAACATGTCTTACGATTATTTTTGATTGTGATGAGACATAGGATTCCCACACCTCTGCATTATCGATATTACCCACAAGAATATTGATAATGGTCTGTTTTAATGATGTTATACCACCGCCGTACAAACTGGTCAGCAGCCTCTTCAATGAGGGCAAAAACCTTTTTGGGTCAGATGCCCAATAAACAAGAAATCCACCACATATCTTTGATATTCTGACCGCTTTTCGCATAGGTTTTATTAATCAATAGGTTAAAAAATGCCAGTTTGGAGATAGAACAGTTCTCGTGTGTGGCCGATCTGTAGCATAGAGTATAATGTAGCCTTCCCTACTCCGTTGAGCGGCTTCGGAATTGATAATGCGTTTTCTCTGGGACCCCCTGACCCTTCCCGCCCGACACAGGGTCTTACTGCGCCGTCTGGCGCGGCGCGAATTCGAGGCCAGATACCGCGGCTCGATATTGGGTCTGGCTTGGGCAGTGATCACGCCAGTGGCCATGATGGCGGTCTACACTTTTGTGTTCCACTCCGTGTTGGCGGCCCGCTGGCCCGGTCACGCCGTTGACGACAGGATGGGCTATGCGCTGAACCTACTGGCTGGGCTGATCGTATTCAACGTCATCGCCGAGTGCCTGGGCCGGGCACCACGACTGATCCTGGAAAATCCGAGTTATGTGAAGAAACTGGTTTTCCCGGTGGAAATCCTGCCGGTGGTGGCGCTCCTGGGCGCCATGATCTCCGCTTCGATCGGTTGCCTTGTACTGCTGCTCATCCAGTGGACGATGGTGGGTCCGCCATCACTGGCTATCCTGCTGCTGCCGCTGCTCGTCATGCCGCTCCTTTTTTTGTGCCTGGGTGCCACTTATCTACTGGCAGCACTCGGGGTATTTCTGCGCGATATCGGCCAGATCATCGGCCCCCTGGTGATGGTACTGATGTTTTTGTCGCCCGTGTTCTACCCGGCGGAAAGCGTGCCCCAGCCCTGGCGCGACTGGCTGGTACTCAATCCGCTGGCGGCGACAATCGGCTGGGTACGGGGAGCCGTTTTACTCGGCAACCTGCCCTCGGCCGGGACCTATTTCGGCCAACTGGTAGCCGGGATACTGTTTCTTGCGCTGGGCTACCGGACATTCATGGCTTTGCGGCCCAGTTTTGCCGATGTCGTCTAAATTTCCGGAAGGCGTCCTTGCCTGCACGGGGTTGGGCAAAGCGTATACGATTTACGCGCGCCCGGAGGACCGCCTGAAGGAGTGGCTGAAAGGCGGTCACCACGGAGACACTTTCTGGGCTCTGAGGGATGTATCGCTGAGCATACGCCCCGGTCAAACAGTGGGCATCATCGGGCGTAACGGATCAGGCAAATCCACCTTCCTGCAAATGGTGGCCGGCATTCTCAATCCAACCGAAGGCGTCCTCCATACCCGCGGCCGCATCGCCGCACTGCTCGAACTCGGCACCGGCTTCAACCCCGAATTCACCGGCCGCGAAAACATCCGCCTCGGCGCCTCCCTCCTCGGCCTCGAC
>NZ_JPOQ01000248.1 GCF_000735045.1 Ferrovum myxofaciens | reverse complement strand
ACCTCTCGCGTTGAAGCAGGAAACATCTCTCGCAAGGGATATGCGGCTGGTCTTCGTAGATCAGGAATCCCTACCCTTCCCGTGCTTGCACGGCAGCCAAAAGCTGAGGGCGGGGAGGATGTCAATTTGGTGGACATGTTGGGGATGAGCGGATTGTGCTATTCTGGTCAGCATGACTAGAATATCGAAAACACCCACCTTCCCGCTCAAGCCAAGGTCGTCAAAAACTCGCCCTGGCTACTGGTCGCTTCAGGACGCCAAGTCGCGCTTCAGCGAGTTGGTGCGGCTGGTGCGTTGCGAGGGGGCACAGCACGTTACCGTTCATGGGCGCGATGAAGTTGTCGTCGTTGCCGCCGAAGAGTTCCAACGCCTCAAGGGCAGTCCCACCGGTCAGGCACTGATCGACGCCATGCAAGCCTCGCCGCACCGTGACATCGGGATCGAGCCTCGACGTTCACCTATGCCAGTGCGAGACGTGATTCTGTGACGGGTTGGCTTCTCGATACAAATATCCTGTCCGAACTGCGGCGTCCCCGGCCTGAGCCGAAGGTGGTGGCGTTTGTGGCTGCGCAACCGCTGGATCTTATGTTCGTCAGCGCGGTGACTCTGGCTGAACTCCGCTTTGGCATCGAATTGCTCACCGACGCCAATCACCGGGCTGAATTGAACGAGTGGTTGACCCATAAAGTGCGGCCAATGTTCGATCAGCGCATTCTTCCCGTGACCGAGGACATCATGTTCAAGTGGCGACTGCTGATTGAGGATGGGCGTAAATCTGGTTATACGTTCTCGCAACCTGACCTCATCATCGCTGTGACGGGGCTGCACCATGGCCTGACAGTGGTGACACGGGATACGGGTGACTACGCGAAGGCGCGAGTTTCGTTGTTCAACCCGTGGGAATGAAGCCGGTTGCATGTCCGGTGGCGAAAGCGAAGCAGAAGCCAGGGTCATGCTAGCCATGGCATGAGACTGATTGTCGACATGAACCTGTCGCCGCGTTCGAATAACATGTGTTGCATGTAACGACGAATGCAACTAAAATGTTGCATGTAACAACTCCATGGGGATGAAATGGCAACACATGTGAATACACGAGTTCAGAGACACCGTGATACGTTGCGCATGGCTGGCCTGCGACCGATTCAAATTTGGGTGCCGGATACACGACGGCCGGACTTCGCTGAGGA
>NZ_JPOQ01000247.1 GCF_000735045.1 Ferrovum myxofaciens | reverse complement strand
CGTTCCATTTATCCAGTCCTCCGTCGTCTCGCGGGGCGTGGCACAGGCGAAGGTATAGCCGGATGCCCCCAGGGCCGCCACGAAAATATGGGCACGATCTCCTCCAACCAAGGGGATAGTCGGACCGGCAAAGTCAATGAACAGTTTCTCCCCCGCGCGGTGAACCTGGCGCATGGAGCGCTTGAGGATTCGGGCAAAACGCTGGTAGCAATCACAGAATTGAGAATAACTGTAGGTCTGGCTGTCTGCATATTCAGCCCGGTATTCTTCCCACAGCAACATCAAGGTCATGCCCTTGCGGCGCAGTTCCTGAT
>NZ_JPOQ01000246.1 GCF_000735045.1 Ferrovum myxofaciens | reverse complement strand
ATTTGAGGGGGAATGCTCGAACGGCAGGAGAATTACGACGCAAGGAAAAAGATAACGTTTTTGGGATGGGGAGCCGTGCGCCCATTGCCATCTCATTGCTGGTCAAAAATCCAAACGGGGAACAGCAGGGCCAGATTTACTTTCACGACATCGGAGACTACCTGACCCGCGAGGAAAAACTGGGCAAACTCATCGAGTTTGGCAGTATTGCAGGGATAACCGAGCAACAACGGTGGCAAACCGTTACCCCGGACCAGCATGGGGACTGGCTCAACCAGCGCGATGACGGGTTCAGCGAATATATTGTCTTGGGAGACAAGTCAGGGACGGAATCCTTGAAGTTGTTTGAGAATTATTCCAGTGGCGTCAAAACCAATCGGGATGCGTGGGTCTATAACTGCTCCCGTTTAAAACTCATCAACACAGTGACCAACATGGTTGAGTTCTATAATGGCGAAGTGGAACGCTACAAAGTGGCCAGCAGTGGACTGACAAAATCCGAGTGGCCTGATGTGGACTTATTTCTGAACTTTAATTCCACCAGAATGAGTTGGACCCGAGAGGTGAAGCAGGACTTGGGTCGCCATAAAACCAGGCAGTTCATTCCGGCCGGTGTGGTAAAAGCACTCTATCGGCCCTTCACGAAGACCTGGATGTACTTCAACCAACACTTCAACAATTGCGTATACCAGATGCCACGGATTTTTCCAGACAGTGCAGCGGAAAACCGGGTGATTGCGACAACCGCAATTGGCTCTCGAAATGGTTTTTCTTGTCTGATAAGCAACCGCCTTGTAGATTTGAATTCTATG
>NZ_JPOQ01000245.1 GCF_000735045.1 Ferrovum myxofaciens | reverse complement strand
CACAACGCTGGTCAGGGGCTACCCGTAACTGGGAGCCTGTAGGTGCTGTCCAATTGAATCCGGAACGACAAGTTCGGTTGGCGGCTTAAGATGGTTGAGGCGACAGAAACCCTGAAAGACGCCGCCGGACTGATAGCCTTTTTTAGTAGCAAACACTGCTTTTAGATCAGGTATGTCTCTGGTTTTTCCTATCAGGGCATCAATTTTCTCAACGGACACACTAGAGTTATAGTCTTTGCATTCAATTACAGTCTTGTAGGTAAGACCGCCTAATTCGTATTCCCAGTAAATATCAAACTGACGTTCAATGCCGCAATTATCCAAAATTAATTTATTAACTTCGACGGTTATATTCTTCTGCGTAGTAATATTTTCAGCATTTAATAAAGCTTGCTGAAGACTGGAGACAAATAACTCATATTCTTTTCCATTGTTTGCCATTTTGTTCGCTCGCCGACTTGTGTGTTAAGGAAGATAACGTGGAGCTCAGGGGCGCTGCGCGGCTTTAATCGCGCAGCGTCCCTTGGAGCGCAGGGTTATTCGTGAGCAGCTCTTCGACTGCAAGAGGCGGCCGCTGTTTATGAAGCATGCGGTGGCAGTTTGCGCAAACCGGCCTTAGGTCTTTGATAGGGTCAATCAAGTATTCCTTGCCTATGTCGGCAATTGGCTTCAAGTGATGAATCTCAATGTAGTTCTCGCCAAGTGCTCCGTAGACTTTCTCGAAATTGAAACCACAAACGCAGCATGTATAGCCGTAATGCTCAATACATGCTTGGCGCGCGTGAGGGCTTCTGTCATAGGTTCTTGATGTGACTGTCTTGCTCTTGCCTTCCGCGTATAGCAGTACTTCGTTTGTCGTCGGGATCGGGAAACCGAATGCCGGGCTTTGCTGAATTTCAGAAAAGAGTTCGCTGGCGATGGGATCTGGCACCGATAAACCACTTGCTTGTGGCGACCAGTTGTAGGTGTGATACCTCTCCTGTAGCTGTTCGATCGAGATAATGGGCTTCTCGGATAGCACCCTGAATAACAGATCGGTTCGTAGCGCGGTCAATCCTTGCTTTGCCTTTTCTTCGTCCCAATGAGGGAGCGGGTAGGGGATCGAAGAGATATAACCGCAGCCGATAATTCCCTTGGGCTCTACGCCAAACTTGATGAGGAAGAAGATGTCGCCAACGATGATCCTTTTTGTGTTGCCGCAACTCCAGTAGATGTCGTATTGCTCGCCATCTCCGATGCGGCAAATTGCTTCTGGTTGGTCAGCCCACTTCCAACGCTTTGGGTTCCATGTGTAGAGATAAGCGCTCATCTAGTTCTCACGCATAACGTTAAGTATGCAGAACTTTTCAACTGTATGCAGGAGCCTGAACTTTAGACATTCGCGGGTTTTTCCAAATACCGAAGGCACCCATCTGCGCGATAAATATTTTCAAAAAATGCAAAAAACACTTGACATGAAATCCGATTTTCGAGGTCGCTGCGCTACCCGCTCGGGGTTGTTTTTGAAGCGGGTAGCGCAGCGACCAATGAAG
>NZ_JPOQ01000244.1 GCF_000735045.1 Ferrovum myxofaciens | reverse complement strand
AAACGGGGTGGCTGCGTTCCGAACCTGCGAAGATCGAGCCTTCGGGCAAAATCACGGTGGCAACACCGTTAGAGCAGGTCGTTTGTGATAGAGGGTTTGCCATCGGTCATGGCCTGGATGCTGTAGTCGCAAGACGAGAGCCAGGAGACCCCAGTGGATTCGCCCTTAGAACCCCCTGTCTTTAGACATGGGGAGGTTTAGTGACCGTGGTATCATGAAACTCACGAAATCCGGGTATCACCAACCGAATTCATCCCCATTGCTTCATGTTTTCGGGTGGGCAACCCTCAGAGTCGTTAAGCCCTGCTTAACCCGGTTGCTTTTTAATGGCAAGGATGCCCATAAAGAACCTTGCTGAGGCTGTGATGTCACTCTTGCATAACTTGGAAGATCCTGATCTGGAGAACACAGGGTCTCACACATCTGTCGCCATCCTGCTGGCCACCTATAATGGTGGGGCATTTCTGCGTGAACAGTTGGCTTCCTACGAGGCTCAGCACCATGGGAACTGGTATGTGTGGGCGTCGGATGATGGGTCTACGGACAGGACCCTGGAGATTCTGGCGGAGTATCAGGAACGTTGGGGGAAACGCATGACGGTGGTGGCGGGACCCCATCAGGGATTCGTGGCTAATTTCTTGTCTCTGGTGTGCCGCCCTGAAATCAATGCGGATTATTACGCTTATTCGGATCAGGATGACCTGTGGGAACCGGAAAAGTTGACCCGAGCCGTGGCTTGGTTGTCCATGGTACCCCCCTCTATTCCGGCTCTGTATTGTGCGCGCACGCGTCTGGTGGATGAGCAGGGGCGGGACCGTGGGTTTTCTCCCTTGATGCGCAGGCCTCCATCCTTTGCCAACGCCCTCATGCAGAATATTGCCGGGGGCAATACCATGGTGTTCAATGCTGCCGCCTGCGCCCTGCTCCGATCGGTGGAACCTGGGGTGGAAGTGGTCACCTTCGACTGGTGGACCTATCTGGTGGTAACGGGGTGCGGGGGGCAAGTACATTACGATCCCATTCCTACCTTACGCTACCGTCAGCATGGGCAGAATCTGGTGGGGGCCAGTATCAGTTGGTCGAAACGCTGGGCTCGTCTGGGCTTCATGTGGAAGCGACGCTATGTTCTTTGGACAGACATTCATGCGCGTGCATTGCAGAGTTTGGGGCCTTGCTTGACGCTTGAAAATGCTTTGATTCTCAGAACGTTTCTATGGGCCCGACAGCAAACCCTGGGCAAGCGCTTGCTGGGTTTGAAGCGCTCGGGGGTGTACCGACAGCACCTTGTCGGGCAATTGGGATTGTTCCTGGCAGCGCTGTTCAACCGGATATGAGCAGGGTTGCGTCCTGATTTTAGCGGGTAGGGGCTTTTAGAAGCCCATGCTTGAAGAAATAGCGAGCCATGCTGGACAGGTGCCATAGGGTGTAGCGCAGTTTCCTGCGGCTGTCCCGTTGTGCATTGTGAATGACGGAAGTTTGGGGGCAGAGTCTGACCTGCCAGTGCTGGGCCCAGAGGCGGACGCAGATATCCACGTCTTCGTAATACAGAAAAAAATTCTCATCGAATCCCCGGATGGCACGAAAGGCATCCGCCCGAAACATCAGGAACATGCCGGCAGCCCAATCGATGGGGATTGGTGAGTTTTCCGGCGCGTGGATCCGTCCATCGCTCAAGCCAAATACTTTCTTCACCAATCCGGCCAGGGTGGGAAAGTGACGGGCGTTGTCTTCGGGGATTCCTTGGACCGTGGTGACCTGTGGGACGACCAGTCCGACTTGGGGGTCGCTCAAGCAGTCCAGAAGCGCCGGGAAGGGGTTGGTGGTGAGACGGATATCCGGGTTGAGGACGCAGAAAAAGTCGGCATCGCAGTGCTGGAAGGCAGCATTGTGGTTCTCACCAAACCCCTTGGGGTGAGGGTTGGTGAGAAGCGTGAAGGGGAGAAGGGCCGTGGGAGGAGGTTCGGGCAGGTTGGCTGTGAGACAGATCGCCACATCGGGGGCGTGCTGCGCCAAATCCCCCAGCAGGGTCTGGACCAGAGAGGCCTGACGGTGACTGACGATGGAGACGACGATCTTGGGGGGGCGCGGGTCGGTCATGGGAAGGATCAGCGTTCGGGACTTTGCGCCGAGATCGTGAGAAATTCGCTCCGCTCGGGGGTCTGGAACATCACCCGCAGATCGGCCAGCAGTGATTGAAGGAATAAGGGCAAGGGGAGAGAACCTGCTTGGGGGTCGTAAGGATCTTTTCCTTGCTCGATGCGATGGCTGGATTGGTACAGCCACCGACTGGGTAATTCCGGCAGGTGAACCGTCAGGTGGGTGAATCCTTGTTCTTTGAACAATTGGCTGAGGGTGGCCTGGGTGAAGAGGACGAGGTGACGGGGAGGCTCAAGTCCACGCCAGTGATGCCCGAATCGTTCATGACCGAAACTGTCCAGATTGGGGGTGGCTACCCAAAGACGTCCGCCGGGTTTGAGAATGCGGCACATTTCCCGCAGGGTGGCGCGGGGGTCGGGCACATGTTCGATGACATGGCTGAGGGTGACGTAATCGAAGTGATGTGCGGGGAGTCCCGTATCCGGAAGACCGCTGCAGTGTACCTTGGTGCCGCGGCGACGGGCGAATTCCACGGCTTGCGGGTCCATATCAGTTCCCCAGGCGTCCCACCCCAGGCGGGCGGCGAGGGCCAGGAAGTCGCCGTTCCCGCAACCGATGTCCGCCAGAACCTTGGGGGTCTGGGGAGAACAGGGCAAATGACGGACTTGCATGTCGGCTTTGTTTTTCAAGAGGGGCAGCAAGGGAATCAGCCAGCGTCCGAGCGGTGAATGGGGGGACAGGGAACTCCCATAGTGGGCGTTGAAGTAATCGTTCAACAGGGATTGTTTGAGACGCCCTAGCCAGGAGGTGCCGGAGGGCTCTGCCCCGTGGGTGTAATAATTCTGATAGGCCAAGGCGATGCTGGCCTGGTTGGGGATGGGATCGAGATAGGCGCAGTGGCATCGAGTACAACGGTATAGGGTCCAGCGTCCGGGCGCACTGAAAAAGATCCGGTCGGTCAGTCCCTCATGGAGTACGGTACGCTCCGGGGCATGACAAAGGGGACAAAGCGTGACGCTGTCCAGTTGTTCTTCTGGCCAGGGGGTCATGACTCCATTTCGCAGTTGGGATCGTCGGACATGGGCATGAATTCAGCGCCCATGGCGAACATGAGAGTCGAGCGTGCCCGCCTTGGCCTCATGACCCGCCATAAGTGGGAGGAAATGCTGGACGGCTTCTTTTGTGGCAGGGTCGATACGATTCAAGATCATCCTTGGTTCATCAGGGGGCTACAGTTCGAGTGTAAACGTCATCCCTAGGGTAAATCAATCACAATGAAGTAACTGTAAAAGAATAGGGTGATAATTTTTCATTTCAGAACTCACTTGATCTCCACACTCCGTTGGGTGGCATTTGCTGTCTTTCACCGGTGAAAGAATCGTTTGCGCCAGTGGGGCGGGAGCAGTACCCAGGAATTCCAAAGGGTGGACAGGACCAGAAGACTGGCCAGAGCCAGGTAGAGGAAGGAGGCGTAGGGCAGAAGTTGCGTCAGGACGAAGGCCAGGGTGAGCAAGAAAGCGGGACCCAGACTATGACGCAGGGCATCCAGGCTACCTGCCGCCCAGAACAGCAGGAGAGCATCGACGCCAATGCGCAGGTTCCAGGCCCAGGCAGCACCCTCTGCCCCGAAGGCAGAGATCAGTCCCCACAGCGTCAGGCCATAGGGTAGGAGTTCCAGCAAGTGAAAGCGGGCAGGCAGGTCGGGACGGTTGCGACATTGCAGGTGGGTGAAGGGAATGAATGCCAAAGCATTGGCCCAGATGCCCAGCAGCAGGATGGTCCCGATGGGTCCTGTGGTTGGGGCCAGTCGGGGGCCTAACCACAGGTCGAGGAAAGGTCTCATGCCCAGCAGGGCAAGGAGGATCGTGATCGTCATGAGTGCGGTGAGGAGACGGGTGTAGTTCAGGACGTACTGTCGAGCCTCGGGTTCCGATGCGGCGGTCAGGGTGGGGGTAAGCGCTTTTTGCAGACTGACGGGGAAAATCATCAAATAATTGACCAAATTGAAGGGTACGGTATAAGCAGTAACCGCTGTGATCCCGCTGAGGGCCCCGATGACGAAACGGTCGAATACGGTAAGCAGGGGACCGGCCAAGGCAGTGACCGTGACCCACCCTCCGTAGTGGAGCAGAGGTTTGATTTCCTGGGCGGCGAAGTGGGGGCGCCCGGTTAGCGGGATAAGGCGCTGACAGGCGAGTCCCAGGACGATGACACTGACGGCTCGACCCAGCAGGGCGGCGGGCACCAGGGCCGGGAGGGTGGGATGGTGGCTCAGGGCCAGGATCAGCGGGCATAACTGAAACAACAAATTACCGATGGCTTGTCCTGCGTTCATGGCAACGAAGGCTTGCCGACCCATGAGGGCCCCGGATAGAACGGACAGAACCGTGACCAAAGGCAGGGCCACCAGTACCCAGGGCAAGGTAGCCAGACATTCCTCACGCAAGGGGCCGACCAAGGAAAAGGTATCCGAAAAGTGAGTCCCCAGAGCATAGAGAATTCCGCCGCCCAAGCACCCGGCACCGAGGCTGAGCCCCAGTCCGGTCCAGAAAGTTCGTTGGCGGAGAATTCGGGCACCGGGGGGAAGGGCGGCAAAGCGGTTGGTGAGGGCGCGCCCAAAACCCAGGTCAAAGATCCCGAAATAACCCAGCAACAGCCAGAGAAGAGCCAGAACGCCATAACGCGCCTCGCCGATGGAGCGGATATAGAGGGGCACGGTGGCCACCATGACGAGGCCGGGGATGACCGTGCCGAGCGCGTTGATCAGGGTGGCGTGACCAATCCCGGCAGGTCTGGGGGAAGAGGGAGACATGACCGGGATTATAATCAAGTCATCGGTCGGTTGGGGGGCTAGTTTCCATGGATTCGGCAGAGAGGTTATCTCTCCGGTGCCTCTGTCTGTCGTTCCAGGTGTACCCAGTCCACGATGTCGCCTTCCGGTTGGTATCCGGGGACCAGTTGTTGGAGCAATGACCGGATCAGGTCTACATCGTTGGTATTGAGGGCTACCGTGAGGGAATCGAGCTTGCTGTTCAGTTCTGACCATCCCAGAAAATCTTCATGGGCCTTCATGATGCGTGGGTGGGTCGTGGGTTCGGGCTGGTTGCCGATGAGCAATTCTTCATAGAGTTTTTCTCCCGGGCGCAGGCCAGTCACCTGAATTTCGATATCTCCCTCCGGATCCTCATGGTCACGCACCCGCAGACCGGACAGTTCCACCATGCGCCGCGCCAGGTCCATGATCCTGACAGGTTCTCCCATGTCCAACACGAACACATCTCCCCCCCGCGCCATGGCACCCGCCTGGATGACCAGTTGGGCGGCTTCGGGAATGGTCATGAAATAGCGGGTCACTTCCCCGTGGGTGAGGGTGATGGGTCCCCCGTCCTTGATTTGCTGGCGGAACAGGGGCACCACGGAACCGGAGGATCCCAGCACGTTGCCGAAACGCACCATGGAGAAGCGGGTGACGGAGGATTCCACGGCCAAGGCCTGAAGGACCATTTCAGCCAGACGCTTGCTGGTTCCCATTACGTTGGTGGGGCGTACGGCCTTGTCCGTGCTGATCAATACAAAGTCCGACACGCCATTTTTCAGAGCAGCCAGCGCGGTGGTGAGGGTGCCCAGTACGTTGTTTTTGAGCCCTTCCGCCGGATTATGTTCCACCATGGGCACATGTTTGTAGGCGGCGGCATGGTACACCGTGTGGGGCGACCAGGTGGAGAGGATTTCGTGCATGCGTCGGTTGTCCTGCACGGAGGCCAGCAGAGGCACCAATTTGAAGGTGGGTGCCCGGGGGAGCAGTTCCTGGTGTAATTCGTACAAGGCAAATTCGCTTTGTTCCAGCAGCAGCAGGATGGTCGGGTTCAGGGCAACGATCTGGCGGCACAGTTCACTCCCGATGGAGCCACCGGCGCCGGTTACGAGTACCACCTTGTCGTGGATATTTTTTCTGAGGAGGATAGGGTTGGGGGTCACGGGTTCCCGGCCCAGCAGATCTTCCAGATCCAGTTCGCGCAGGGCGGAGATGCTGACCCGTCCCTGGGCCAGGTCAGCCATGCGGGGCAGGGTGCGCACCGATACGCGGGAGCGGCGCATCAACTCCAGGATTTCATTACGCTGGTGTCGGTTGAGCGAAGGGATGGCCAACAGTACATCGTTGACCCTGAGGGTTTCCCGCAGGGCCGGCAGATCGCCGGGGGCATAGATACGATGTCCGTCCAGCACGTTGCCCTGCAGACGGTGGTCGTCGTCGAGAAAACCCACCACGCGCATTTCATGGCTGTGGGCCAGAGCGCCTGCCAACTGGCGCCCCGAGGTTCCAGCCCCGTACACCAGCACTCTGGGCAAGGTGTCATGTTTCAGCAGGTTCTGGTATTCCCCGCCCAGCCAGAAGCGCGCCAAGGCCCGGGAAGCCCCCACAGTCAGCAGCAACAGTAGGGGTTGCATCAATCCCACGGTGCGCGGGACCCCGGGCACTTCGATGGCGGTAAAAATGGCCGCGAACATCAGGCCATAGACAAAGGAGGCGCGCGTGACCGCCATCAGGGCTGGCCATCCGGAATAGCGGAAAATGGCCCGGTAGAGGCCAAAAGCAATGAACACGGGCAGGGCCAGTGCAACGGAAGTGACCGCCGCCAGAAGAGGGGGGCCGGACAGGAAGACCCATTCGCCCAGACGCAGGTAATAGGCCAACCAGACTGTGAGCACGCAAAGACAGGCATCTACAGTCAGCACCAGCAAGCGTTTTGTCAGGCGCGGGAGGGACAGTACGGGATGGATAGCTTTCTGGAACGGCATGGGAATTGGTTTCAGTGGGTATGATTGCCCACGCTCGTGCCTTGCCGGGCAACCCGGATGGATTAGATTCTAGCACAGGAGTGATGGTCAACGGTGACCAGATAAAGCCATCAGTCGTTCGTTCTGCTCACTCCACAAATACCTCGATTCCCACTCAGAAGCGTCCTGTGATCAGGATACTTGTTTCGTCTGTCATGGTAATTTAATACGCAGGTGATAGATTTGTCTTGAACTTGCGCTGCCGGACCCATGAACCCACTTATCGGTAAACCTCGTGCCGTTTGCCCACTTGTACCACAAGCACGCGCAAAGCACCGTCTTGAATGTCACAAATCACTCGACAATCGCCCACCCGGTAACGCCAGAAACCGCCAAGCGGGCCGGTCAACCCCTTGCCTGTGCTACGTGGATTTTCCAGTCCGGCAATACGCTCCATGAAATCGACGATGCGCCGTGCCGTTTGCTTGTCGAACTTGCGGAGCTGCCTCTTGGCCGTGTCGGCATAATCAATCGTCCAAGCCAAGGTCTCTCCTCATGTCAGCAGCAGAATGCACCTGTTCTTGCCCCTTTCGAACACGTTCCAACACATCAGCGGCAAGGTAGTAGTCCTCCATATCCTCAATACCCTGCTCGATGATTTCTCGCAGATAGTAAGCCTTTGTCCGCCCGGTAAGGGAAGCAAGGTAGTCAAGCCGTTGCTCTGTTTCTGGAGCCAGTCGAATCGAAGTAGCCATGCCACAACCTCCTTTTGAATACATGTATTAACTGTATCACATAATTACGCATGGAACCCACTGTGTGGGTAACTGACAGAAGCCGCATGAAAACATCAACTCCTCTTGGCCTACTTGGCTTCCAATTTCAAACTGCTGCTTTTGGCCCAATTTCAAGTTGCTGATGACAGCGGCCAAAGTGTCGATGGGATTGAGCCGGAATGCGAAATTGTCCAAGGGCGTAAAGTTGCCCGTTTCCAATAATTTACGCAAAGCCTACTGGAAAGTGGGTCGCGTCACTGAACATGCCGCCAAC
>NZ_JPOQ01000243.1 GCF_000735045.1 Ferrovum myxofaciens | reverse complement strand
TGACGCCGTTCTGGATTCGAGCGTTTGCAAGCATCAGGCGCTCGAAATCTTCTTGAATCCAGTCACGGTCAGGGTCAGCCCACTTGCTGAGCAGAAGAGCCACTATCTCAATCTCGTCAGACAATCCCATCAAAATCTCATGGGCCGGGAATCGTGGCGTTCGTCCTCTGGAAAATTCCAGCTTTTCAGGGAACAAATCGGATAGTTCGAGACCCACCGCGGTAACGATCTCATGGGCACCACATCCCGCAAA
>NZ_JPOQ01000242.1 GCF_000735045.1 Ferrovum myxofaciens | reverse complement strand
ACGCCTTGCCATCAACTCAGACGCCTGCAACCGACATATACTGCCCGAGTTATTTTATATCGCCTATTTGTACCTTCGTACCAAGTGCAACTGTTCAATGGGAGTTTTAGAAGTCAATCCACGTCACGCAAAATACTACGAAAAAAAACTTGGATTACACCCTATCGGCCCCACGAGACATTGCTCTCGGGTAAGCGCACCGTCAGTCCTGATGAATGCCGACTTTACCCATCTTGAAGATAGGGTAAAGTCGGCATTCATCAGGAGAACATTGCACGACAAGTCCCATTCGCCGCATTTCTTCTCTAACAGCCATGCCTTGACCCTACCCAGATCCCTGGAAGCAGGGGAATTTAATCATGCCATACCCCCCCATGAGAGTCTCTCTATGACGGTTATCTCATGTCTTGGTTTGGCCCGAAGTATTGCTTTAGATTGAAGTGGACCCCTGTGTCAAGACAACTGAACTTTAGACATTCGCCTCTCCCAGCCACCCAGGATTTTCCTTGGTGGTGAGGTGGAGAAAACACAAAAACAGGGCGATTCGACAATGACGGACAGGGGGTTGCGCGCATCAGCACTGCAATCGTTGATCCTGAGTGGGGAAAGGCATTACGAAATTCCCCGACTTCGGGTTGTCGCTGTGCGCACAAGGTGAGGCATGGCGTACGGGAAGTCCGATAAATTGGATGCGCATCCACTGACCGAAAAGTCCCGCCGTGATCATTGCTCCCTTGCGCCAGGGCGCGATTTCCATCA
>NZ_JPOQ01000241.1 GCF_000735045.1 Ferrovum myxofaciens | reverse complement strand
TCCGGATGAGACGGGTACTGCTTGCCCTGTGCACGATAAGGTGGGGCGTGAGTGGCAACATTTGAACTTCTTTGAGCACCACTGTTTTTTGCATTGTGGTGTGCCGCGCATCAAGACAACCGATGGGAAGGTGTTGACGGTTGATGTGCCATGGTCCCGCCCCGGCAGTGGATTTACGCTGTTGTTTGAGGCATTTGCCATGGCGTTAATCGAACGCGAAATGCCGGTGAATCGGGTGGCCGAAATATTGGGA
>NZ_JPOQ01000240.1 GCF_000735045.1 Ferrovum myxofaciens | reverse complement strand
CCGAGGTTGCTCTGGGGGTGATTCAGAATTCCCACCGTGAGATCGGTTTGACGTTCCAGGCGTTCGGCCAAGGCCCGTAATGCCACACTCTTGCCGGTACCCGGGTCTCCCTGGATCAGAGCGAAGTGAGTGTGATCACCGGATTTGATGGTCTGATTTTCAGGATGGATGATGGGTTGGCGGCTTGATCATGACGAGGCATGATCAGATTCACTCCCTGTTCCAACTTTCAACGAGTTGGATCGCGAATGGTGTTGGTATCATCAAGGTGGAAAGTGCCCCTGGCGTTGCGGCAGGTACCTGAAGTGCGGATTGACACTGCTTGATTGCGGGATTTCGTTACCCGCTGATAGCGATCATGAGGGGGGTACTGCGTAACAGGGTATCCGGGGTATCAATGGCCAACAGATTTGATCCACTTTTGGCCATTGATTTTGACCCACCCCAGCCCCAGATCAACCTATTCTGATCATTTTGCTTTTCTGGTCTTGTACAGATTGACCGCGAGGTATTCATCGAACTGCTCGTCGAACCGGTCAAGGGGGAATGCATTGATGACCTGCTGATCCTCAGTCAATATCAATCGCTCGATGATCTGCCGCTGGGTCGTCCCCTTATGCCGGGCCAGGCGTGCCAGTGCCAAGGCACACCCGGGGTAGATACCCAGGTATTGATCCGACGCTCACCGTTGCCGTCTACTCCCGCATAGGGACGCTTTGACCGGTATTGTGCCTGCCTTTGTGCGGAATCTTTGGCCATTTCCATCTCCGTTACTGCGTAACCGGTTTCTCTTGAACGGCTGGATGACCCTCCTGATGACCGTCATCCATGACCCCCGAGTTCGACACTTTTTTGCGTAACCGATTGTATTTAAACGATACGCATGTTTAAAATTGGCACTACAACGCGATTTTCGAGGGTTTTGGCAGATTAACCGTGTCGAATAGATCCTTTTGTTCCGGCGTCAGGGTAGTGAGCCCCTTGGTCGATTGTTTGCGATGGAGTGTGACCTGGTGATACTGAATTCTGCGTACCACTTCCAGCATCCGGTTCGGGGAATAGGGGCTCTTGGCCTTGAGACGCATTCGGAGTACCCGGTACAACATCAGAGCCAGAAAGCGGACATGGCATACTGGCGTGGATCATGAAGTAGCGGTTTTAACAAACATGTCACCATTGTAATCCGGCAACAAAATGATCGTCAATCGTAAAAGCATGACAGCGTGTCACTACAAGACTTTTTTGTTCAGAGAACCAACTCTATGATTTTATTAGAGGGGGGTGGTCAAAATACGTGGTTTTTGGGGGTCAGCTGTCGAACTCGGGGGGTAAGAATGGCAATGATTCGTAGAAAATTCGGGGATTTCACCTTTGTTTTGGTGAAAACCAGGAAATTTATTATGAAAAATTGGCACATATTGACGCGCTGCGGCCATGATTTAGACCGCATAAAAGCAACCCACCAGTAGCATTTTCTGGGGAAATTAGGGTGTGAACTGGCAAATCAGCGTGTGAACTGGCGAGTAAACCTCAAATACCTCATGATAATATCGTTAGTCATCTTCCTCGTCATTGTCGTTTTGTTCATACCATTGAAAATATTGAGTTGCATCACCAAAATGACCACGTTGAAGATTTAATCGGGGTTCAGCGATTGCTATTGATACTGCTTCAAGGATATTCAATGTAACCTCAGTAGAGGTTTTCACATTGAGGGTATCGACTGAAATGGTCCCTTCTTTTGTAACCCGCTGAGTCCCAAACCATGAGAATCGATTCCAGCGTTCAGAAAGGTGATCCGATTTGTGTGCTTTAAGCCTTTTAAAAAGACGATCGTTACCAGCACCTGCTTGACCTATGTAGACTAATTCGTAATCCGCATAAAGCACGTAAATTCCTCGCTGCTCACGAAAATCCACGGGGTTGGCACGGCGGGTTCTACTGGCCGCGCCTTCCAAAGTGCCTGATTTATTCGGCTTACCCCAGTCAACTCGATCAATATGCCAATGTAAGCCATAACTTTTAATCATTCACTCAACTCCCATTCGCTGCGCCAAAAAATTTTACAAAAAAACATCTGGTTAACGTCGTTTCCTGTCATGTTCAAGCTAAAATATTAATAAGGGACTGTTATTCATTTGTCCTGCATTTCTATACCAAAAAAGGAAACGATATGAATCAACAAAAACAAAACGCAGTCAAAGAAGCCGTCTATAAACTTGGAGGTCCGACGAAGGCATCAAACCAATTAGGGGTCTCCAACGCATCTGTTCATGCCTAGATTAATAAAGCCACTATATCAGACATCGATATTGCCCGGAAAGTGTCGGTTTTGACCGGGGCTAATCTCGACGATATACGTCCAATGCCAGTAGCGAGGTCACCATGGTTTTGAAAAAGAGAAAATCAGCACCGATTGAAAGGTTGGTACGTAGGGCCGAGCTATTTTCAGCCATGGAATTGGATCCTCGTGATTTTCCTGCTGACGACGATATGGTCGCACTTGGGCTTTCGGCGGATAATTTGGG
>NZ_JPOQ01000239.1 GCF_000735045.1 Ferrovum myxofaciens | reverse complement strand
GCGGCTTTCTCGATGGCTTCCGGAACAGTGTCCTGAATCATGACGGCCTGACCACCAATCAATTCTTCAATACGCCGACACAGCAAAGGCCAGTCTTCCTGCCGGATGGGAAAATGCCTCCCCAAATTCAGCAAGGTAACTTGACGCACCTTGCCACCGATGCGCTCCGTGCGCACGAGTCGATGGGTGAAGTAGGACTCCCCGGTGGCTTTGTTGTTGGTTCTGGTTTGGCGAATAAACATTCTACGATGCTACCAGAAAAG
>NZ_JPOQ01000238.1 GCF_000735045.1 Ferrovum myxofaciens | reverse complement strand
GGTCGTTTGTGATAGAGGGTTTGCCATCGGTCATGGCCTGGATGCTGTAGCGGCGACGCGAGAGCCAGGAGACCCCGGTGGATTCGCCCTTAGAACCCCCTGCCTTTAGGCATGGGGAGGTTTAGTATGCTGGTCGAAAATTCACCGGAAATTGGTACGTTTATGACTGCAGGAAAGAACAATGGGCTAAGCATTTCTGCATAACCCATTGATTGTTTGGCGCGCCCGGCAGGATTCGAACCCACGACCCCTTGGTTCGTAGCCAAGTACTCTATCCAACTGAGCTACGGGCGCATCCGAAGGATTATAGCATTGTTGTTCAGACAGTGACAACGGGAACGCCGAGGTCTTCGATTTTTTCTGCCAAGTCCGCCAACCAGGTTCCCGAAACTGCTCCCAGGCGTGTTCCTCCAGGTTGCAGAGAAAGACGCGCCAAAGTGTACAGCAGGATGCCCTTGATGGGAATCTGCGCATCCTTTATGTGCCGAATAAAGTCCAGATACCTCTGGACTTCCTCCGTCGAAGGCGCCACTCCATCCCGTGTCGTCATGCAGGTTTGAATCCAGGTGGGGCAATGCGGTGCGATGGTTGCCAGTCGATGTTGTATCTGTCCAAGTGATAGACGAATCTGATTGGCTTGCCAGATGTCTTCGGAGGAGCCCCGGTCAATCTTGAACCAGAGCTCCCCACCGTGTTTCGTGGAATTCTCCAGAGCACGAAGCACAGCAGGTTCTTGCACATGACTGCCGTTCGTGATGGTAATGATTTTGACCGAATGTAATGGCGGACGTTGCTCAAGAGCCCGTAAGGCAATATCCATGGCGCCGGAAAACTGATCTGAACTGGTTGGCTCACCATTTCCTGAAAAGGCAATGTCTTTCAGATAACGCAATTCAACGGGGACATACGTCTCCAGAAATGTTTCCTGGGTCACGGCATCCAATAGGAAATTCAGTTCCCGTTCAAGTTGGTCCAGGTCGGTAGGCGCAGCCTTGCCGCGCACCAGATCGGGTACCTGACAATACTCGCAAGCCCAGTTGCAGGCATTATTCTGGTTCAGATTGATTCCCACGGATACTCCGCCTGCACGACGGGAAACCACAGGATAAACCGTTTTTAGGCCGAAAAAAGGACGGTTATGGTCTGTAAAACTCAAGCGGGTCT
The DNA here is from genome assembly GCF_000735045.1 of Ferrovum myxofaciens. Taxonomy (GTDB): domain Bacteria; phylum Pseudomonadota; class Gammaproteobacteria; order Burkholderiales; family Ferrovaceae; genus Ferrovum; species Ferrovum myxofaciens. The sequence goes on along the minus strand of NZ_JPOQ01000238.1, from coordinate 2,313 downwards.
CTGTCATGGGGTCCTGAGCATGGCCGGTGTAATTAAAGTAACGATGCTATCCTGAAATGCTGCCGTCTTGGGAATTATGGGGGGAACGTAGCTGTAAACATATTTTCCCATTCTGCCAGTATCCATAATTTCCTGTAAAATTGTCGGTCAACCCCTTTAGGTTAGATTGTCAACATGGCATTGATTGTACAAAAATATGGAGGCACTTCCGTCGCTAATCCCGAACGCATCCAGAAAGTTGCGGAGCGGGTAGCCCGGTTTCATGCCCAGGGACACCAAATCGTGGTGGTTGTGTCTGCGATGAGTGGGGAGACGGACCGACTCATTCGGTTGGCGAAGGAGATTAATCCTCATCCTGACGGACGGGAACTGGATGTTCTGGTTTCCACCGGGGAACAGGTCACCATTGCCTTGATGGCCATGGCCATCAAGGAACTAGGGATTCCCGCGCGCAGTTATACAGGGGGTCAGGTGCGTATCCTGACTGATGAGGCCCATACCAAGGCCAGAATTCTGGACATCCAGGCCGATCGTTTGCTTGCTGATATTGCTGCTGGCACCGTCATCGTGGTTGCGGGCTTTCAGGGTATGACGGAACGGGGGGATATCACGACCTTGGGCCGCGGAGGCTCGGATACCACCGGGGTGGCCATTGCAGCAGCCCTTAAGGCCGATGAGTGCCAAATCTATACGGATGTGGATGGGGTATACACCACAGACCCGCGCATCGTACCAGAGGCGCGCCGCCTCGCGACCATCACTTTCGAGGAAATGCTGGAAATGGCCAGTTTGGGATCGAAAGTGTTGCAAATCCGCTCTGTGGAATTTGCCGGGAAATACAAGGTCAAGTTGCGTGTGTTATCGAGTTTTTCTGAAAACGACAATGAAGGCACCTTGATCACCTTCGAGGATAGCAAAACCATGGAACAACCCATCATTTCAGGTATCGCGTTCAATCGCGATGAAGCCAAACTCTCGTTACTGGGCGTACCCGATCGCCCGGGAATTGCTCATGCGATTTTATCGCCCGTGGGTGAAGCTCATGTCGATGTGGACATGATCATCCAGAATACGGGAGTAGATGGTTCTACGGATTTTTCTTTCACCGTACATCGAAACGATTACCAGAAAACTTTGGATATTTTGACACAGTCCATCAAACCCCTGACCGGGGCTCGGGAAGTACAGGGCGATTGCAAGATTTGCAAGATTTCCATCGTGGGCGTAGGTATGCGATCCCATGCAGGCGTGGCCAGCCTGATGTTCCGTACCCTGGCGGATGAAGGCATCAACATTCAGATGATTTCCACTTCGGAAATCAAGATTTCTGTGGTGATAGACGAAAAGTATATGGAACTGGCTGTCCGCGCTCTCCATAAAGCTTTTGGCCTGGATAGCGAAAATTCTCTAATTGAGCGATAATGGCGCCTGCGTCAGACCGGAGAGATGGCCGAGTGGTCGAAGGCACTCCCCTGCTAAGGGAGCATGCGGTCAAAAACTGCATCGAGGGTTCGAATCCCTCTCTCTCCGCCAACTCATTGAAAAACCGCTAGAAATAGCGGTTTTTTTATGCCAAAATCAAACCTGATTCAACCTGAAAATCGCATAAAATTCTCCATTTTCAAATTCCAAGTGTCCCTGTTTTGTCCCCGTTTTTCTCATTCTGACTTACTCTAACTCATTGTAACTGTCCCTGTTTTGTCCCAATCGGACAGACCTCGCGCCGCCAACTGTCCCCGATCAGCAGCAACACATCCCTGCGCCATAAATATTTTTCACTAAACAGCCAAAAACACCCCAAATCGACTGATTACACACCCGTGCAATGACATATCTCACGAACAGCCCATCTGGGCTCAGTCGGGTTCACACCCGACCCGTCGACAACCTGCCCATTATTGTCGGAGTGTGAGGGGGTAAGCGAGAGTGTGTCTGAATGATTTATACGTTTAAATTCAATGAGTTATAGTTGATTTCCTTGAAAAAATGTGAGATGATTGGCCAACCAATTCAGTTCTTCGAGGAAATATGTCTCACGAAAAATTACTTACCCCATTGGCCGTAACCCCCGTTGATGCCTTGGTTTTGCTCGGATGGACTGGAACTCGGGAAAAACTCGGCAAGACAGCATCGAACCTAATATTACGGAACCGATTCCCCGTGCCTATCAGGTTGGTTGGAAAGCACAAGAGAGTGTTGATGGTGGACATCGCAAAGATTACTGGCACAGTTGACACCAGAACTATTGAGCCAAAAATTATCCAGGAGGAAAGCCGAGGTCGTGGTCGCCCAAGAAAAGGGAGCCCATCATGA
>NZ_JPOQ01000237.1 GCF_000735045.1 Ferrovum myxofaciens | reverse complement strand
GGTCTATGGAAAAAGACAACGAAATTCGACACGGCAGGCATTGCGTTTTCAAGATGCACGTCCATTTGGTCTTTGTGGCGAAATATCGCCGCAAAGTGTTTGACGGCGATGCCATCGACCGGATGCACCGGATGTTCGGCAAGGTCTGCGAAGACATGGAAGCGTCCCTAGTGGAAATGGATGGGGAGGACAATCATGTGCATCTGTTGGTGGAGTATCCGCCCAAGCTGGCGGTGTCCGTACTGGTGAACAG
>NZ_JPOQ01000236.1 GCF_000735045.1 Ferrovum myxofaciens | reverse complement strand
CCCTTCTGAAACTGGATACTGTTGATCGCCATGGTTCACCTCAAACGGTTTTCGCAAGAGGTCAGTATACTGTATATCCGTACAGTTATCTAGTGCGACCTGAGATAGAGACATAATCAGGACAAATAAACAGTAATTTTTATGCACAAATCATATTGACTTTAGTTAAGTAGTTTATTATAATGTAAGGTTTCGTGCCGAGCCGGTTTTCAATACTTCAAAACGGGCTCGCCTACGACTACTAGGAGGAGTGGCGATGAAAAAGTACGAAAGTATTGCAAAGCCCCAAAAAAATGTCCTGGTGAGTCGTGTCATTAATACCCGTCACCGGGATTATCGTTACCACGAGATAACCTTCTGACTGAGTAATTTGCCCCAACCGGGGCATTGATTCCGCATTGATTTAATAAGAAACAGGGGCCCCCCTAAGCCGCCGCATTGCGCTTGTGATTTATTGCCAAGGAGGAAGGTATGTTCGTCAGCGAATCGAAAGCAACCGTCAAAGAAAAAGAACAATTGCGTGAATTAGTTGCAAAGGTTCTTGAACGGCGCCACAACCTTGTACCTCTCCCTGAAAAAGAAGGGAAGAAATGGTTTTCGCGAACAGCCGCAGACGAAATTATGCGTCCGCAAGCAACATTACCCGTCGTAGAGAATGGCATGGTCGAGGAAGAAGCAGTGAGCACGGAAATCAATCACAAAGAGAATAAAAAGGAGTCAAAACCCGATTCTTCTCCAAAAGCCGTATTGAAGACCAAACGTTCGAAGCGTGCTGTACGTATATTTGATCAGGGGGCGGTGGCGCAGATGGCTGCTAATTCGACAAAGTCCAACAGCGATCTGAAAAAACTTTGGGCGCCGCATCTGGAAAGCATGCGCCAAAATGATGGCTATCGGGACTTGCCCGATTTCAAGTTGTTTCTAAGCAAGAGTTACGATCCATTAAAAGAATTGTTTGAGAATTTTTCTCCCGTACTGAATTTTTTGCGTGGTGAAATGGTATTGAACGGAGCTAGCAAACCTGAGGCATTTCGCATCACACCGGTGTTGCTGAATGGGCCACCTGGCGTAGGAAAAACTGCTTTTTCGCAAGCGCTGGCAAAAGCGTTGAAACTTCCGTTTGTGAAGCTGGCCGCCGGGGGGATGCAACACGCCGCGTCCCTGACAGGCACCGCATCACACTGGAGCAACAGTGAGCCCGGCGAAGTTTTTAAATTGATTTCCAGTGGTAAGTCGGCAACTGCAATTTTGTTGTTTGATGAAGCAGATAAGTTGAGCGATCGGTTGGACTGTTCCATTTTACCTGCATTGCTGGATTTGCTTGAGCGAGAATCTGCCCGTAGTTATCGTGATGAATGCCTGGGACTGGCATTTGATGCTTCGCGCCTTATCGTGTTATTAACTTCGAACAATATCGAATACATGGATGCGGCATTACGGTCCCGGTGCAAGATTTTTACCATTGAAAAGCCCAAGGCCACGCAGAAACGTTTGGTTATTCAACACGAGTTCGAACAAATCAATCGCACTCTGCTTAAATCAAAGCGTATTAAATTGGACAGCGAGACAGTAGATAAATTGATTCGGGCGGACATGGATGTGCGCGTACTGATTAGCACGGTGCGTGCAAGTGCAATCAAGGCAATCGAGTCGGGAGGCAGGCTGCTTACCCTGGTAGAGATCATAGAATCGGAAAAATCGAACAAAAAATTGCCGATCGGGTTTGTTTAAAACTATGTTGAAAAGGCGCGACTGTACGGGACTGAAATTTCTCTTTCGGATTTGCGGGTGAAACTGATCCGATTGCGCTAGGAATGGGGTGCTGTTCTGCGACTGGAATTTCATAACATTGACGTTGAGCAGGAACCATATATGCATTTTTAATGCTTTACAACAAGTATGTATATCGGCTTTTGAGTGATGTGTGGCAAAAAACTTTCAAGGAGACCCAATGAAACTGCATATTCTGTCCGACCTGCATCTGGAATTTGCCGATCTGCAGGTTCCATATACCGACGCCGATGTGGTCGTACTTGCGGGAGACATTCACAAGGGAGAGCGCGGGATTGAGTGGGCGCGCTTTGCCTTCCCTGACCAAAAGATCGTCTTTGTGGCAGGCAATCACGAATTCTATGGCAAGCACCGCCAGGATACGATTGACAAGATGCGCCTTGCGGCAAAAGAGAATGACGTTCACTTCCTTGACGACGAATCCGTGGTGATCGACGGCGTACGATTTCTCGGTGCAACCCTTTGGACAGATTTTCTTTTATTCGGCCCCGGTGAGAGGCCGTGGTGCATGAATGATGCACAGAACGTCATGAATGATTTCCGCGTGATTTCCGATGACGGTAAGGTATTCAGTCCCACCGCTTCGGCACGACTGCACAAGACATCCCTGGAATGGCTGACACGCGAACTGCAAACCCCATTTAAAGGCAAGACCGTGGTAGTGACTCATCACCTACCTTCGTTCAAGTCCGTGGCGGAGCGTTTTCAAAAGAGCGCGATGTCTGCTGCATTTGCATCGAACCTGGATCACCTGATGGGCGAGGACAGGGCTTGCCTGTGGATCCACGGACACACCCACGACACCATGGATTATGAAGTGATGGGAACACGAGTGATCTGTAATCCACGGGGCTATGTCACCAGCGGTAGTCAGGAGAATATGGATTTTGATGCGGAGTTTCTGACACGGCTATAGAGTGTGGGAGAATTATCACTATTGCGAACTGATTACCCGGACTGCGCGAAAAGCCCCGTCGTTCAGGGCGGGGATGAATAGCGCGGATGCCGAAGGCATCCATCTTCGTTTCCTATAGTGGCGTTTGCTGTTGCTCGATATATTGTTTGATGATGC
>NZ_JPOQ01000235.1 GCF_000735045.1 Ferrovum myxofaciens | reverse complement strand
CCGCAACCCCGACCTATACAGCCTCCAACTGGCCTTCAGTGACCTGGGTGGGGAAGGCAATACTCCGCCTCCTGCCCCGGACACCCAGACCGTCGCTGCCCATTCCCGGAACAAACCCGCCAAGCCAACCCCTCCCGCTGAAGATGGACTGTTCTTCGACGAATCCAAACTCCCCGTGGAAACCATCACCCTGCCCTGCAAAGAGGCAGAGGGGCTGGATCCAGCGCAGTACGAGATCGTCAGTGAGAAGGTC
>NZ_JPOQ01000234.1 GCF_000735045.1 Ferrovum myxofaciens | reverse complement strand
CATGCTGGTCCAGAACAGCAACCGAAGAAGAAAACAGAGGAACCTCGATATCCGGGTGATCCTGGGAAATCCGCCCTATTCAGCAGGTCAGGGCAGTGCCAACGACAATAACCAGAATGTGGAATATCCGCATCTGGACAGCTGTATCCGAAGCACCTATGCAGACCGTTCCACTGCGACCAACAAGAATGCGTTGTACGACAGTTACATCCGGGCGATTCGCTGGGCCAGTGACCGGATTGGCGATAGTGGGGTGATTGGGTTTGTGACCAATGCCGGGTATCTGGATTCAAATTCGGCAGATGGCTTGAGGAAGTGTCTGGCGGAGGAGTTTTCCAGCATCTATGTGTTTCATTTGAGGGGGAATGCTCGAACGGCAGGAGAATTACGACGCAAGGAAAAAGATAACGTTTTTGGGATGGGGAGCCGTGCGCCCATTGCCATCTCATTGCTGGTCAAAAATCCAAACGGGGAA
>NZ_JPOQ01000233.1 GCF_000735045.1 Ferrovum myxofaciens | reverse complement strand
TCATAATGCCCGCGGCGTGGAACCAGAGCGTGCTGAAATTGCGCTGAATCTGATCGGCCAGATCTATCGAGTGGAGGAAGACATCCGCGCCGCACAACTCACGGGGAAGGAGAAGCAGTCCCACCGTTTGAAGCACAGCAAGCCTGCGGTGGAGTCCTTCTTTGCCTGGATCGAGGAGCAGTTTCGCAAGCAGGACTTCCTGCCCAGCAGTCCCCTGACGGAGGCCATGGGCTACGCGCGGGAACGGGAGGCAGGGCTGCGGGTATTTCTGAA
>NZ_JPOQ01000232.1 GCF_000735045.1 Ferrovum myxofaciens | reverse complement strand
GCGATTGATGGACCGTTTTTGATGCCTGTGGAAGATGTATTTTCCATTTCAGGGCGCGGGACGGTGGTGACGGGTCGGATTGAGCGCGGGATAGTGAAGGTTGGGGATGACATCGAGATTGTGGGGTTGAAGACCACGCAAAAGACGGTGTGTACTGGGGTTGAGATGTTCCGCAAGTTGCTGGATCAAGGGCAGGCGGGGGACAATGTTGGGGTATTGCTGCGCGGGACGAAGCGTGAGGACGTGGAGCGTGGACAGGTGTTGGCGAAGCCTGGATCGATTACGCCGCACACCAAGTTTACGGCGGAGATTTATGTATTGTCGAAGGATGAAGGGGGTCGTCACACACCGTTTTTCCAGGGATATCGTCCGCAGTTTTACTTTCGTACGACGGATGTGACGGGGGCGATTGAGTTGCCTGAGGGGACGGAGATGGTGATGCCTGGAGACAACGTGTCGGTGACGGTGACGTTGATTGCACCGATTGCGATGGAAGAGGGGCTGCGATTCGCGATTCGCGAAGGTGGTCGGACCGTGGGCGCCGGGGTTGTCGCTAAAGTGATTCA
>NZ_JPOQ01000231.1 GCF_000735045.1 Ferrovum myxofaciens | reverse complement strand
GAACATCAGTTTCTGGTGAGGGTCAGTACCACCCCACCACCCAGATCGAGTTTGAGTTCAAGGATTCCTGTCCGGGGTTGAGGTTCAGGGGCAGGCAGCGTACCCAGATCCAAAAACCCTACGGGTAGCATCTGGCTGATGGCAGGGGAAATCTCATTGCGAAATACCCCTTGCCAACGTACCAACCGGGATGAATTTAATCCCTTATCCCGACAGAAACTCTTGCAGTCCTGACCACTGGTCAGAAACTCGGACACGAACCCCTGCCAGTCCTGCCTGCTGTGGCGAATTCTCCTGCTACGCTTGGTTTCC
>NZ_JPOQ01000230.1 GCF_000735045.1 Ferrovum myxofaciens | reverse complement strand
ACACAGAATTCTGACCTCTTGCGAAAACCGATGAGGTGAATCATTGCGATCAACAGTACTTTGATTTCCGGAAATACAACAATTCGATCTGGCAGCGATGGTGCCAAGACTTGCCGTGGCGCTCATGTGTGCAACTCATTGTTCTGGAAAGAAACTGATGGCGCTCACTGAGATTGAGACATAATCAGGTCCGTTGATGCGCTACTCGAAGAAGACGGTCCACTCATCTGGCCCCGGATCACCGAGCAGGAGCAAGACGACTTTGATGCCTCATGCCGGAAGTTCTATCGGTTCCTCATGAAGTCGTCTGAAGATGGAAATTCAGGTTGATAACTGGCTACAATTACCCGCCGATTCCACTGGCGAAGCGGGTTTAAGGAGATCATATGGAGTACAACCCTTTTGCTGCTCGCTATGCGGAATTGAAACAAAATGTCTCGTTGGCTGAAGATGAGAAAAATAAGTGGTGCCAGAAAATTGAGTGGTATAACCGTTTTAATGGAAACGACGCTTCTTCTTCGTTGTGGGCCACTAAGCGGGAATCAAGTTCACTCGATAAACTGCTAAAAGTCATTGACTCAAAGAGTTGCGATAAGAAAGCTAAAGTTGAGGACCTAGAGAAATCAGCACGTCCAGGTCCTGACCCTCGTTACTGGTTATCGACTAAGCGCAGGGCAGCAAAGGTCGAGTTGGAGGGGGCCAAGAAGGAAGTCGCGCAACTGCAAGAGCGAAGAAACTCCCTTGACCAAAAGATCCAGGAGATGAAGAATCTGATTGACAAGCAACAAACCGATTTGGATCGTTATCGCAACTTCGACCACCTAGAGGCAGAGGCCACCATAAAGGCGTTAACTGTTCAAATTGAGCAATTGAATGCTGAAATTGAGGAGGTTATGCCGTTAAATGATCGCGTTGACCGACAACTAATGGAACCATTAACTGAACTGAATAAACTCAAGCAGCGAAAAAAAGAACTTGAAGCTGACATTGACATCGCTAATAACTTAGAGCAGAGACTTTCGAGTGAGCAAAATACTATCCAGAAAAAAAAGATCCACAATGAATGTAGCAATCGTTTCGGTGAGTCAAAACCGACTAAAGTGATTCGAGATAAGCAAGAGGAACTGAAGTCAGTCAACCGTAACATCGAGAAATTGCATGATCGCCTGTGCTTGATCTCTGCGCGTGTGGCGCGTGTCATTACAGAGCTTGTGATCGACGGTAATAACTTGTGCTACCAACACCAGATCTTCATTGGGCTAGCAGCACTGCAGATTGTTGCACAAAGATTGTCAAGTGAATTTAAAGTGGTCATAGTTTTTGATGCATCCATACGAGTGCTTCTCCAATTGCGTGATCGCGATATTACAGCGCGATTTGGGGGCGCAGTGAAAGTGCATATCGTGTCTTCTAGGAACAAAGCTGACGAAACAGTTCTTGATGCTGCGGCTGGCACGAGTGCCTACGTGATCAGCAATGATCGCTTCAGAGATTATCCGGACAAACCTGCAGTTCGAGACAAGCGTCTTATTAGGCACGAAATCCTAAACGGCCGGGTTTTCATTCACGATTTAAACGTGGCTGAGGACATCCTAACTGCAGACTAATATTTACACATCGAGGGTGTCCTAGATTTTGTGTGAACGGAATTTCTTAATGCTGCGGCATCCGCTCCTCGAACTGGATAGTAAAATGATTCAGCGCCGCTTTCCAGTCCCTTATCGGCATCGTCCATTTTTTGCTGATGTTTTGTATGGCCAGGTAGAACAGTTTTAGCAGTGCCTCATCGGACGGGAATGAGCCACGGTTCTTGGTGATTTTTCTCAGGCGGAATGGTCTATGGGTTACGCAGAAAAAAGGATTAGACGACTCTGTATTGCGTTCCGCGTGGGCAAGACTATATCGCAGTCATGGAAGCGAAACGTGCCCACTGGAAAGCGTTAGGTTTCTATCCTGATAATTGAGTTACCTGTATAATAAACCACCGGGGCGTTGTTGTTATCTGATGGAACCGACCGCGCATGCGGCCTAAAGAATGGCGACCATCGTCGCAGTGTGCAAACTTGGCGTGATGTGCCCTAACACAGGCTACCGACTTTTCTAAAAACGAGTAAGAACCGCGACAGTTCCTCCAGCGTTTCAAATCTGATCTGCCAGCCGTATGATGTTTCTGTCTTTCCTAGATTGATCCGCTTCGGGAACTCCGTAAGCGGTAAGCCAGCGGCGTTGTATTCAGGGAGGATTGACCCCGGCATACTCCGATCATCAAGGATAGATGATCGGGAGGGGGTTACGAATGGCTGTGCTGGGTGAAACGATACAGATCGG
>NZ_JPOQ01000229.1 GCF_000735045.1 Ferrovum myxofaciens | reverse complement strand
GCCCCAAGATCTCGCAAGCCTTATGCCTGCGAGCCCCTGCCTCTACAGTTTCATCTATCAGTTTCATCATTTCCTGGCGATCCGAGGTGCTGATTAGTCTTCCTTTTGCACACCCCAAATCGCCTCGGCTTTTTTTCCTAATACCAGCAATGCCGCGGCTTCCGCCAACGCCTTCTCTTTTCGATTCAGTTCCCGTTCCAGTTGCTTGATCCGCTTCTGGTCCTCTCTCGACTGCTGTCGCTCTGCCTGACGCG
>NZ_JPOQ01000228.1 GCF_000735045.1 Ferrovum myxofaciens | reverse complement strand
AGGATGTTCTTCGATTAAAACTCGATGCTGGGCTCAGTCATGAGCAAATTGCGATGGCTCTCAAGATCTCCAAGGGGGTAGTCGCCAAGTATGTTGGACTGGCCACGGCGGCAGGTCTGGATTGGGTCACCATACAAACGCTGGATGAAACCGGCTTGCAACAGAAGTTGATCGGTTCTTCACATCGTACCCGCCAGCATGTTCAGCCGAACTTTGGCCGTATTCATCAGGAACTGCGCCGCAAGGGCATGAC
>NZ_JPOQ01000227.1 GCF_000735045.1 Ferrovum myxofaciens | reverse complement strand
TGTGTGCATCGAGGATTTGCAGGTACGGAATATGTCCAAGTCCGCAGCAGGCAGCAGCGATTCGCCAGGGCGCAATGTCAAAGCCAAATCTGGCCTGAATAAATCCATCCTCGATCAGGGGTGGTTTGAGTTCAGGCGGCAACTGGAATACAAGCAGGTTTGGCTGGGCGGCGACGTGTTGGCGGTTCCCGCACGCAACACCAGCCGGACGTGTCCGGCCTGCGGCCATGTGTCGGCAGATAATCGCCAGACA
>NZ_JPOQ01000226.1 GCF_000735045.1 Ferrovum myxofaciens | reverse complement strand
ACAGCATCCGGCCAGGGATATCGGGCAATTGACCCCACGCTGCTGAAAAGCGCACTACGCAGACAACCCCCTGCGCTCCGATCTGTATCGTTTCACCCAGCACAGCCATTCGTAACCCCCTCCCGAACATCTATCCTTGATGATCGGAGTATGCCGGGGTCAATCCTCCCTGAATACAACGCCGCTGGCTTACCGCTTACCTCGTTCCTGACCGTCCAGCCCCGCCTGATACCATTCCTTGACCTGCTCCACGTACAACCCTTTCCCGCGGCAGTACTCACTCAACTCAATCTCAGACAAATTGGCCGTCTCAATCACCGTCGCCAACTTCGCCTCAGCCGACCAATCCTCTCCCGTTCTCACAACTCCTTGCACCGGTATCCCCTCCATTTTTGCTGCCCTGCGCCAAGCATACAACGTAACGTCTGATATGCCCTCCTGCTTCGCCAATTCCTTGATCGAACAGTTCATCGGGGGCAACATCTTCCTCAATACCG
>NZ_JPOQ01000225.1 GCF_000735045.1 Ferrovum myxofaciens | reverse complement strand
CCAGTCAAGGCGTTCAGTCCGCCAGCAATCAACATTGAGCCGTGGCGTGATCGCCTCTGGGCGCAGTTGGACGAGAAGCCTGCCCTGAATTACGCCATTGAGGTTGTGTTGCCGAGCGATGATAATCCTGACGTTGAAATTCGCGTGGTGCGGCGCGGCGTTGGGACATTCACCCTACTGGTACCAAGGGGAACGATGACCCCGGTGGAGTGTCAACTAAAGATTCTGGAACTTTGCTGCGCATGGGCCGATT
>NZ_JPOQ01000224.1 GCF_000735045.1 Ferrovum myxofaciens | reverse complement strand
ATTCACCCTACTGGTACCAAGGGGAACGATGACCCCGGTGGAGTGTCAACTAAAGATTCTGGAACTTTGCTGCGCATGGGCCGATTCCTGAAAATGCTACTGCTACAACTGCTACATTTGCTACGCTTCAGGGTGGAAAAGGGGCAGTTGTAGCAGTAGCAACTTCAAAAAAATTGTTTGGGGACTGAAGACACACGCCCCCGCCATGGGGAGATCATTTTTTTTTTTTGAAATTTTTTGCAACCTTGATAATTCGCAACTGTTACGATATGACGAATCCGTTACAGTTGCGAAAAAAAAGGAGACTGACATGGATTCAGTCACTGTTACAAAAAAGAAGCCAGGGCGACCGACAAAATCAACGGATGGAGTGGCAATGCCTCCACGACTCCGCCAGAGGTTGTATCGACAA
>NZ_JPOQ01000223.1 GCF_000735045.1 Ferrovum myxofaciens | reverse complement strand
GTAACTGCTCGCCCCTGCAAAAATAATTGAAAAAGTGCTTGACAGGTTTTTGGGTGCTCAAGGCGAGCAGTTGACGACTTGGGCATATTTGCCACAGCAGTGCAGTTTTAAGCGCCGCCAATTGATGTAAATTTTGATTTGGTCAATTCGGGTTGTTTTTTCAAAAATAATTGACTTAAGGCACCTTAAAATCGGTCGAAAAAACGCATGTTATCATTCTGTTATTCAAAATGATGGCGTGAAAAATGGCAAGTCTGGATAAGACCTCGGTACGTAGCCAGGTAGAAAAAGTCAGGAAGGATTTTGAGCAACTTCGCTCTGACGGCAAAGTTTCGCCCGAAGTTCAGGCAATCATGAGCAGCATGCTCATGATTGTCGAACTTATCCTTGCCATTTTTTTGGAGCGCACCACCAAGAAGAATAGCGCTAACTCCAGCATTCC
>NZ_JPOQ01000222.1 GCF_000735045.1 Ferrovum myxofaciens | reverse complement strand
TTCCCCGTTTGGATTTTTGACCAGCAATGAGATGGCAATGGGCGCACGGCTCCCCATCCCAAAAACGTTATCTTTTTCCTTGCGTCGTAATTCTCCTGCCGTTCGAGCATTCCCCCTCAAATGAAATACATAAATGCTGGAAAATTCCTCCGCCAGACACTTCCTCAAGCCATCTGCCGAATTTGAATCCAGATACCCGGCATTGGTCACAAACCCAATCACACCACTATCGCCAATCCGGTCACTGGCCCAGCGAATGGCGCGAATGTAACTGTCGTACAGGGCATTTTTTAGGACTGCTTTTGAACGGTCGGCATAGGTGCTGCGGATACGGCTGTCCAGATGCGGATATTCCACATTCTGATTATTGTCGTTGGCACTGCCCTGACCTGCTGAATAGGGCGGATTTCCCAGGATCACCCGGATATCGAGGTTCCTCTGTTTTCTTCTTCGGTTGCTGTTCTGGACCAGCATGGCATCCCCCAGGTCTTCCTTCTCATAGAGTTGGAAGGTGTCCGTCAGGCAAATGCCCTCGAAGGGTTTGTACTCTCCCCCCACGATGCCGTGGTAGGTCGCCTCGATGTTGATGGCGGCAATGTAGTACGCCAGCAGGACGATTTCGTTGGCGTGGATCTCATTCCCGTATTTGTAGGGCAGTTCTTCCGGGGTAATCAGGCCACTCTGGAGCAGCCGGGTGATGAAGGTCCCGGTTCCGGTGAATGGGTCCAGAATATGCACCCCCGGACTGCCCAGGGTCTGATCGAACTCCACCTTGAGGATGTGGTTCACGCTGTGAATGATGAAGTCCACCACTTCCACCGGGGTATAGACGATGCCCAGTCGTTCGGACATCCTGGGAAATGCGTTGCGGAAGAACTTGTCGTACAGTTCCACCACGATCTTCTGCTTTCCGGCGGCGTTGTCGATGCCTGCTGCCCGGAATTTCACGCTGTCATAGAAAGCTTGCAGGGTGTCGGCTTCCCGTCCGATCTGGTGAGATTCCAGAATGTCCACCACGGACTGCATGGCCTGGGAGATGGGATTGTGCCGGGCAAAACTGTAGCCCTCGAACAAGGCATCAAAAACCGGCTTGGTGATGAGGTGCTGGGCCAGCATCTCGATGATTTCGTCATTGCTGATGCTGTCGTTCAGGTTATGGCGCAGGTCGGTGGCAAAAGCGGCAAAGGCCGTCTGCTCCTCCCTGTTGTCCGGGTTCTCCAGGATTCCCCGGATGCGGTCGATGTGAGTGTTGGCAATTTTGGCAATGTCATTGGCCCAGTCTTCCCAGTGGTGGCGGTTGCCGACTTTCTGGACCAGTCTGGCGTAAATGGCCCGTTCGATCTCGCCAATCTCGAACTGTATTTCTTGCTGCACCGGATAAGGAGGCATGGGCGCAGGCTCACCAATCCCATGACTGCCCCGCCCGGATGGACCGCGAGGCTTGGTGATTTTGTCCTTGGTTTTGGCCGCTTGCCTTTGGATTTTGTCGGTGATGGCGATGACTTCCATCTTGCGCGGGTCACGACCAATCAAATCCAGTTTGTTGACCATGGCATCAAACCGGTCATCGTGGGAGCGTAGGGCCTGCAAGACCTGCCACACCACGGCGTAGGTCTTGTTGTCGTTCAGGGCCTCATGGGGTTCCACGCCCACCGGGATCACCACGGGCAGGATGACATAACCCAGTTTCTTGCCGGGGGCATTACGCATCACACGCCCCACCGACTGCACCACATCCACCTGGGAATTGCGCGGGGTCAGGAACAGTACCGCATCCAGAGCCGGGACATCCACCCCTTCGGAGAGACAGCGCACATTGCTCAATATCCGGCAGGTATGGTCTGGGGACGGTTCCTTGAGCCAGACCAGTTTGGCTTCCTTCTCGCTGGCATTCATGCTCCCGTCCACATGCTCGGCTTCGCAAATCAGACGGGCCTCGGTCTCGAATTCCTCCTGCTCCTGATAGGCTTCCACCACCGACTGGAACATGCCGGCGATCTGTTTGGAACTGACCTTGTGAACCTTGCCCTCCTTGGCCCGTTCGATGACCTGGCAGAAAGCCACGGCGCGACGCATGGGTGACCAGTCATCCTCGGTCAAACCCTGCTTGGATAGGGCCTTCCAGCAGCCGACGATACGGGCCGCGTCATCCACCTTGAGTTGGTTGTTTTCATCCTTGAGCAGTTCTTGCAGGCGGCGGCTGACATGGGCTTCCTCCACAGCCAGCACGATGACCTTGTAATCCACCAATAGCCCCAGTTGAACGGCGGTGGAGAAGGTAATGACATGTAAATCCCTGCCGTACAGTGCCTCGTCGTCCATGGAGCAGAGAACAACATTGTCTGTTTCTGCCTTGGCCTTGGCGCTGTTGCCATAGACCCGTGGGGTGGCGGTCATGTAAAGACGTTTGGTGGCGTTGAGATGGTCCTGGTTATGCACCCGGACGAAAGTACTTTCATCTTCGTCATCAAAGGTGGCCCCCGTGGTGCGATGGGCTTCATCGCACACGATCAGGTCGAAGGCAGGCAGGCCGTGATGCTTCTGGGCCCGGTGAATGACCTCGATGGAGTGATAGGTGCTGAAGATCACCGTCATGCCAGCATCATTTCGTCGCCGGAAAACGGCACCAGCCAGTTTTGCGGCATCCGTGGTGGCGGGATAACGCAGTTCATGAACCAGAGTTTCCACCCGGTCTTCTTCCTTCCGCTTGCCCTTCTTCCCAACATCGGAATCGGAACACACGGCAAAACTGTGCAAAGGGACCTCACTTTCCTGTGTCCACTCCGTCAAACTCTGGGACAGCAGGGCGAGGCTGGGCACCAGAAATAGAACCTGCTTTCCGGGACCGGCCAGAGACTCGGCAATCTTGAGGCTGGTAAAGGTTTTGCCCGTCCCGCAGGCCATGATGAGTTTGCCCCGGTCGGCCTGGTGCAGGCCGTGAAGTACATTTCGCACTGCTTCCTTCTGGTGCGGCATCAGGGATTTTTTGGGGCGCAGGGGAGGAGCTTGCTTGGGTTGATACCGCGCCCAGTCAATCGCGCTGGTTTCTAGGTCATACAGGTCAATCCGGCTGACCGGAATGGTCTGGCCCTCGATGGCGCTTTCCGCATGGTGGGACCAGTGCAGGCAGGTGCTGAAGATCAGGCGGTGGGTAAAAGCGATTTTACCCGAAGCCGTCATGAAACTGTCGATGTCTTCCTTGCGCAGGACATAATCCGGGGCGTACAACTTGCACTGGATGGCGTGGAATTCCCCGGTTCCCCGAACCTCGGCCACCAGGTCGATCCCGGCATCCTGCGCGTTGATCCCCTGCAATCGGGCCCAGTCGGAGTAGGTCCAGGCGCTTTCGTACAGGTCGCGGTATTTGGGTTCGTTCTTGAGGTAACAGAGGATCAGGTCTTCAAAGTAGGTCCCCTTCTCGCGCTGGGTCTGGGCAATCTGGTGGTAGGCATCCAGCAGGGAAGACAGTGCAGACACAAGGCAATCCTCGAAAAACGCAAAACCACCATCCTACTCTACAATTTTCAATTTTGGTGCCTCTGGATGGAATCATGGACGCTTGTGGCTGTAGAGCGAGTGGCCGGAAAGAAAAAGGTTCCTCTACTGGGAAGTTACAATATTGTTGGGATTTTCCAATATTCCAACCTTGATCGAGATCGCCGAAGCAGGCGGACTGGAATAGGAAATGCAAATGGCTGAAATGTCTAACTGGGCCCGAGCAATTCAAGGTTAATTTCGATCAATCGCAAAACGCACCTCTGGAAGAGCATCCGTTTTGGATTCTTTAAGCAAACCTAGAAGGGCGAGATCGTTTGGATGTTGGCTGACAAGTGTATTAGCCAATTTCGCACATGCCTCTCGAATACCGGACGCACTAATTGCTTCTTGGCCGTTGGGTTCTATGTTGATGTAGTTTGCTGCGTTAAAGGCGTTCTGTATGGCATCTATCAGTGTTATTACTTGCTCTTCGGATAACTGTTTATTTTTGAAAAGTTCACCTGCAACCAATAGTAACTGTTGCAATCCCACGGTGCGACCTGATTCGATAATGGCGATCAGTCTTGAAATCAGACTGCTGAGTTGTAATGAACTTTCCGCCTCGAATAGCCCCATCCATTTCTGCAAAGCAATCGCTGCATAACTCACCTCAGTTGCATCACGGCCTTGTAATGCATTTCGGATAATTCTTTTAACATCGGTCGCAATGTCTTCATTAATCTGTGAAAAATAAACTAAGGCAGGTATCACGAAGAATGCCCCTTCGATCTCTTCATAAAACGCCTTCAATTGTTCAAATCGCTCAGCGGTTTTCGCCTCATTAGACAGTACAGGCGCAATCGCATAGGAAAGTGCGTTGCTGATGCTTTGTATTAATTGTTTCCGATAGCTATCGGCAATAGCGCCAAAAAAAACATCTTGTTCTATTTGTGGTCGCCACACCACCAAACGATCAAACAAGGCTAATGCCTGGTCTTGTGTTGGTAGCAGGCGCGTTGTCTCATTGGCAGCGGCATTCGCCATACCTTTATAAATCACGATGGCTCGGTGAATTTTCGGTGATGGATAAGACTGTGGTTTTTCCTGAGTATCTGTCAAAACCTCTTCACCATGCTCATACAAATGACGACTGACCAGCGCCTTGACCTGTCCTGCATCTAGTGTAGGCAGAAGGAGTAAGGCATGAGGGAGTAGACCTGTATTAGGAAAAACCTGGTAGGTGGGCGCACTACCCCAAAGTACGCTTGCTAACTTGTCACGCTCGATCTGCGTGAGAAATCCTTCTTTTTCAACCAAGGGTAAAAGCCTTAACAAGGCGGCAGTGCTTGAAACCGAGCCGCCTGGCGTCACTGCTTCTATCAACTCGCCAACCCGCCTTTCGATGCCGGGGTATGTTTCACGTTCGTCGGGGTGATTGATAACGGGATTTGGGAAACGAGGGAAATCCCTGTTCACCGCCATCTCGCTTTGCAAGGGAAATGCTAACGCATCCGCCAGTAATTCTCCCTGTTCTGATTCTGGAATACTTTTTAGCGAATGGGTCAGTAGGTGGTTAAAGGCATCAAACAGCCAATGATGCTGTAAATTTCTCTGCTGTCCGAGCGAGACTGACAATCGGAATATTTCTTTGGCTTTTTCAGGCAACACACGAACGACGAGGCGCGCCAGAACTTCTATCAGCACACGAAGGGCAGATAGCGCATAGCGTTGTTGATTTGTGGTTTCCTTGCTGCGTTTTTCTCGCCAGTAGCCAATTACTGGCAAGATGCGGTCGACCAAGGTATCCACAACCTCTTTTGATGCACACGCCACACCGATGCGCGTAAATACCCCTTTGATCGATGGGGAGTTTTCGTCGCTGGCTGCGCGAATCGCCAAGGTATAATCCCATAACTTAACACCGATGCCACCAGACAGCATCAATTTTTCGACACTCCCTGCAAGCAGATTGGTGCCCATAAAGGCACTACCTGAGCGCAAGGGGATACCCACACTTCTACTCAATCCCTCCAGCAGCAAGAACTCGGATGAGTCGTTGCCAGTCGAATGCTTGTTTGAGTTATCCCGATAATGGCCTTGTTCAAACGAAGGTTCGATGGAGTTTTTATTTTTAAGGTACTCCTCTTGTTGCTTGCTAGCTTTCTCTTGAATGTTTTCGATCCAATCCCGGGGGTCGCACTTCCAATCTTTAAAATTAGGTAATGCTTCTACCGTTCTGCCGGTTTGATATTGTGTCACCGCCTTTAATAACCAATGCGCCCAAGTCAATCGAGACAAAATACGGATTGAATTCCGGTTGTGGCGATAACGCTCTCGCAGTTCACGATAGGCTTCCGTAATCAGTCGTTCACCGTCATCAAATCGCCCCAACTCCATCAGCAATGCTGCTTGCCTGAGTTTCCAAACCGGATCTTCGCCAGCAATCTTTTCAACCAATGCCTCCATGCCCACATAGTTCAGTTCATCACGCGCCGTAAGAACTTGGTGATAAGCAATTTCAGCAGCGCAGTCTGGCAAATACTGCGCGTGTTTTTCCAGCATGGCGACCAAGACTTTTACGCGTTCTTGAATTACCTGTTTTCCTACTTCATCGTCTGCAACTAGCCAGCAACTGTTTTTGAGCAACACCAAAACAATTTCCATTTGCTGGCGTTTGTTCAGGCCGCATGGCTCATCTGGATTGCAAACTTGGAAAAGTGCCTCCGCCAGCCAAGAGGAAATATATTCAAAAGTAATGCTGTGCCGCCATGCGATTTCGTAAAGGAGTTTGGCGCGATCATCGGATGCAAGAGCGGCGATATTTTCAGCATTGGGGTATGGTTTGCTCAGTTGATTCTGCACCCGCCACCGTAGCGTCGGTGGACATACCAACCAACCCGGATAGGATTCGCGATCATTTTGCAATGTTTCCAATTCTCGCTTTAGTAATGTGGCAGCGTATTCGGGTTCTTTGCGTTGGCGGATCAAGTCATCATGAGTAACTTGCTGTGAGCCCAAATTACTTGGCGTCCATTTATGGGGTTCTACCTTGGAATTGCCCTCATCCATCATCGCTTTCAAAAACATTCCTGTCGCCATCTGATGCCTAAGATCACGGTCATCAACATATTTCACCGCATCCCACAAATCAATCGGCGCGATGTTGATGGACTCCAAATACTTGCGCCTCGCTGCTGTCAACTTCAATGCCCCAACCAAATATATTTTTCTGGCATGTCCAGCCAGGTGATCTCGTACCCAACCCGCCCAATGCAAGAAATTTGGGTCGTCACCCGAGAACCCCAGTAGGCAAAGTTCATTTTCGATAAATACCTGCCGTGCAAAATTGACGAACGGGGCAAACTTCTCTGGGTAGGTGCGGTAGTCCTCTTGCGCCGCGATGAAGGTGTCAGTCGTACCTATCGTGCCGTGGAGTTTAACGATACGTGGCGATGGTGCCCACGTAAAATCAGATGGCTTGGTAACAGTGGTGTAATAAGGGCCGTGAACATCCTTGGCAGCACGCTCCAACAATGTGTCCCAATTTGTGGTCATGATTTCTGACCACGGCAATTTCAGCAGCGACAGGTACATATCGCCAGTTCGCCATGCGTCATCATCGATTTCATCTCGAATTCGGGCATTCAGTGCTGCCTGCCCAAAGTACGCGCGGTATTCTTCGGCAACGCGCAAAGGGTCTGAAAAACTCAAATCATCGCCGTTGGGATTGAGTTCCGTTGCTAGCTTTTCGCTGAATTCGTACCAAAGCGGCATCTTTTTCTCACCACCGACGTGACGCGCCGCGCTACGACTAAAGCCTGCGCCAATCATGATGGCCGCGCCATGTTGGTTGCTATCAAACTGATGCAGTGCTGATGCCAACTTTTTGATGGCAGGATAGTCGGAAAGATCGCTTAACTTATGCATTGTTTTCACTGGTAGAATTTGCAGATGGTGCGGCACCCTTTGTCATATTCTGCGACTATACCAGCCATAGTGTCCTATGTCTGAAGTATCCGGATTTCCGGCATCCGGCATCCGGCACAGGGTACGTGGTAATTAAGCGGCGTTGTATTTTCCCGGATAATTTTTCCGCATACTCTCCTCCAGATTATGACACGGGAGAGCGAGTATGGAAACCAAGCGAGGTGGCAGGAGATTTCGCCACAGCAGGCAGGATTGGCAGGGGTTCGTGTCCGAGTTTCTGTCCAGTGGTCAGAACTGCAAGAACTTCTGTCGGGATAAGGGATTAAATCCATCCCGATTGATGCGCTGGCAAGGGGTATTTCGCAATCTGACTTCCCACGCCATCAGCCAGATGCAACCCGTAGGGTTTATGGATCTGGGTACGCTGCATGTTTCCGAACCTCAACGCCAGACAGGAACCCTTGAACTCAAACTCGATCTGGGGATGGGGTGGTGGTGACACCCTCACCAGAAACTGATGTTCTTTCCAGAATCACGGGTCCGACTACGCTGTATTCTGCTCCGAAATAAAAGCAACTCAGAGATTCGACGAGCCTTCCGAGGATGGAAAACATGATCGGGTTCAACCCAAATAAAGAAGGATTCCAAGGGCGATAAAACAGGTCGTTCCGGTGGTAGGATTCCCCTGTCGCATGGGGAACGCCAACCCCGGAACACCTGCCATTTCCGTGTTCTGGGGCGCCAACC
>NZ_JPOQ01000221.1 GCF_000735045.1 Ferrovum myxofaciens | reverse complement strand
ATCATTTCTGAACAGTCCGGGAGCAGTACGGGATTTTCTGCGGATCAAGATGGCAGGACTGGAGCATGAAGTGTTCAGTATCGTGTTTCTGAATGCACAGCACGGGGTCATCACCGTGGAAGAATTATTTCGGGGTACCCTGGCCCAAACTTCCGTATACCCCAGAGAGGTAGTAAAACGGGTATTGCACCACAATGCGGCGGCGGTCATCTTGGCGCACAACCATCCAAGTGGCCTTGCAGAACCAAGTCAGGCCGACAAGAGACTCACGGAAGCGTTGAGGAAATCCTTGGACCTGATTGATGCCAGGGTCCTTGATCATTTCATCGTGGCGGGGACCGAGTGCATCAGTTTTGCAGAACGCGGCCTGCTTTGATCACTTTTCAGGAACAGATGACCTCTCAAAGGGCATCTGTTCCCTCTCTACCGAGTCTGTACAACGGTCAAAAGATATCCACTTTTTCTGTGGATAAACCAGTGCAGAACGGGTTTAGATGTTGATTGGGAAGCCTCAAAGACCATTGAGCAGAAATTAATCAGTAACAATCACAGAGGACTATGCCATGCGTCTGTTCATCGCAGAGAAACCATCAGTCGCAAAAGCCATTGCCGGTATGGTGGGCAAGTTGGGTCATGGCGAAGGGTATATTGAGTGTTCCAATAATACGGTCATTACCTGGTGTTATGGCCACTTGCTGGCATTGGTTCCTCCGGAAGAGTATGTCGGCGGGAAAGTGCAGTCCTGGCAGATTCCGGTCATCCCTCAAGACTGGAAACTGTCTCCCCGTCAGGGAAATCCGGCAAAACAGATCAGAACCATCCGCGAATTGCTGGCGAAGGCCAGCGAAGTCGTGCATGCAGGGGATGCAGATCGGGAAGGTCAGCTTCTGGTGGACGAAGTGCTGGGGTATCTGGGTTGGCGTGGAAAAACTTCACGCCTGTGGCTGTCCAGCCTCGATGACGAAAGCATTCGCCGGGCGCTGGCCACCATCAAACCGAATTCAGCCTTGCGGTCGGTTTATGAATCGGCTCTGGCGCGTCAATATGCGGACTGGCTCGCGGGCATGAATGAATCCATTGCGATCAGCAGAAACCTCCAGGCCCTTGGGATACCGGGGTCATGGAGTGTGGGACGAGTACAAACACCGACCCTTGCACTATTGGTAAATCGACAACGGGCCATCAGGGCGTTTCGGCAACAGGAGCATTACCAGGTGGAGGCCACGCTGGACGGCAGCATCAAGGTCCAATGGCAAATTCCTGAAGAGTTGCTGGGGGATGGGCTTTTGCTGGAACGCCATGCGGCGGATCAGGTCGCCGGGCGCGTAATAGCTCAGCCCTTCCAGGTGGAGAAGTTCTCCAGCAAAATCGGCTCAAGAGCGTCCCCCTTGCCCTATGTTCTCAGTTCGTTACAAAAAATGACCAGCAGTCGATATGGCCTGTCCGCAGCACAGACGCTGGAGGCGGCTCAGGAACTCTATGAAGCGAAGCTGACCACCTATCCCCGTACTGATTGCCCTTATTTGCCCGTGGAGTTGCGGGACAAAGCAGGAGCTGTGCTGGAAGCCATCGGACTGGATAACACTGATGGCGTGAACATTACACGCACCCATGCAGCCTGGAATACCGGAAAGGTTGAGGCGCACCATGGGATTGTTCCAACGGGACAAAAAACAGGGATGACTCTTTCCCAGAATGCTCGCCATGTGTTCAGCCTGATCTGTGAGTCCTATGTCCGGCTGTTCATGCTCCCGGAGAGTTTTGAAGCCCGTGAGGCAATTTTCCTGTTTCAGGGCGGAGACAGATTCAGTGCAACCACCAGAATCGTCATGGAAAAAGGATGGACTCGATACGGGAAACATGAGGACGATACGGAATCGGTGACGCAGGGTGAGTTACCCGTCCTTTCCAGGGGAGAAACCCGTCGATGTGTCTCGGCTGAGGTCCTGATCAAGCATACAACCCCTACAAAACCCTTTACAGACGGCACCTTGATTGCCGCGATGACCAGCATTCATAAACTGGTGGCAGATCCTGAACTGAAAAAGCGGCTGCGAGAAACTTCCGGGCTGGGGACAGAAGCGACACGGGCATCCATCATCGAGACCCTGATCAAACGGGATTACGCCAAACGCATCAACAAGGAAATTCACCCGACGCTAAGGGGGATTGACCTCATTGAAATGGTACGCAGAGTGGCCCCGGAGATAACCGACCCCGGGACCACTGCCCTGCAGGAGGATTCCTTGGCCGATATCGCGGCCTCGCGCGCCACCATGGCCGATTTCATGGGTGGACAAATTCAAACCGTTCGACGGCTTTCAGAGACTCTTTTGAGAGGAAAACTCATGGAAAAAGAGATTTTGGCGTGTGAATGCCCGGCGTGCGGTAGTTTGCATTGCATCAGACTGACGAGTAAAGCAGGGAAACCCTATCACCGCTGCCCAGACTGTAGCGCTGCCTTTGCCGATGAGAAGGGCAAGCCTGGTAAACGGTTCGAAAGTTCTGCGTCGGACGCGGGAAAAAAGCCGACCCAATCTACTTCGAATTCAGGGGGACCAAAATGTCCCGTTTGCAAGAAGGATACAGACCGCAGGTTCACAAAAACCAGCAAGCCTTATTTCCGGTGTGGGGGATGTAATTCCGCTTGGTGGCCTGATAACAACAAACTTGGGAGTAAATGGGATGCGCGCTAAAAATATAACCAAGGCCACATTGTCGGGGATTTTACTGTCCGGAACTACGGTGGAGGCCCAGGCGGCTGCATCCAATGTACTCACCGGAATCCAGAATATGGTGCAGAGTTCGTCGGCCGGGTGGATGTCGGCGTCTCTGTCGCTGGCCCAGAATCTGTTCGTCGGGCTGGCGGGTATCGAGATCGCATGGACCGGGATTCACTGGGTCCTGAAAAAAAATGATCTATCGGACTTTATCGCGAGTTTTGCTCTCAAAATGATTTCGATCCTGTTCTTTTATATGCTCCTTGGATTGGCCCCCACCTGGATCCCCATGATCATCAACAGTTTTGCCCAGGCCGGGCAAATCGTTGGCGCATCGGGAGGAGGAGGAATTCCCCCAGTTGTAACACTTGATCCCTCGGGAGTCTTTGAACAGGGCATGACCGTCTCTGGAGCAATCTGGACCGCTTTTGGGAATGCATCGGCTGCAATGGGAATCGGCCAGACCTTTGCAGGGGCTCTGGCCACCTTGCTGGGATCGATCTTTGCCATTATCGCCTATGGACTTCTGGCATTACAGATTCTGATCACGAACATCGAGAGTTACATCATTATCGGTGGCGGTGCTCTGCTACTGGGGTTTAACGGGAGCAAGTGGACCCAGGTCTTTGCGGAAAAATATCTCGGTTACGCCGTCAGCGTCGGAATCAAACTGTTTGTGCTGTATCTGATCGTTGGTCTGGGCCAGAATCTGGCCAACACCTGGGTGACCCAACTGGGGACTTTTACGCCGGAAACAGTCATACAGGTCGGGGCTGCTGCCCTGATCTACGGTGCCATGGGGATCATGGTTCCCGGCATTGCAGGATCGATGCTTAATGGTTCACCCAGCATGAGTCTGGGGAGCATGGCGGGTGGAGCGTCGGTCGCAGCGGGCGGACTGGCCGGTGGGGCAATGTTGGGTGCGGGACTTGCCACTGGTGGAGCTGGAAATCTTGGAAAACTGGCCAGTATGGTGGCCAGTGGTGGAAAAGATGGAGCGGGGGCCAGCAATTTTGGAACTGGTGCAGGTGCTACCGACACCCTGGCTAAACTCGCAACACAGGCATCGTCATCATCAAAGTCTGGGGGCACTACCCCATTGGGGGAAACATCTTTCTCACCAATATCAGGTACCACCAACGCAAGTGGGGCCGGACCTGCTGAAATCCTCTCATCAAGTCCCGCAAGCACTGCTACACCGGGAGGGTCATCCGACACACCAGATTCCATTGGTGGCGGAGCAGCAGGGGCCAGTGCAAGCACTGATTCCGGAGGTGCCACCCCTACGAGCGGGTCCGGTAAAGATCCGTCATTGCTAAAAACCGGGTTGGATACCCTTGGGCAATCCAGGGATCAGGTTGGCAGAAGTGAAGGGAGCAGTGGCGGAATTCAGATTCGGCTGGGGCATTCGGAGTAGTTCTTCTCCATCGGTAGATTATCCTCTGGTAACTTTCTTTATAATGTAAACTGGGTTACTATACGCTTGTATTTCAGAGAGAGGGAGCGATTCATGTGGAGCAGGACCTACAGCAAGCGGGTAAGTGGGTTGCAAGCAAATAAAGTGTGGATGGTATGGACCGATGTCAATCGGTGGCACACTTGGCAGCCCGACATCGAATATGCAGAATTGAACGGCGAGTTCAAGGTGGGCAACACTTTCAAGCTAAAACCCAAGAGTGGCCCACAAGTTTCCATCCGGATCATCAAAGTCGAACCTGGCAGGCAGTTCACCGATCTTACCTGTTTTCCTGGGGCACGCATGTTCGGTTGCCATGAATTCATTGCTTACGATGATGAACTGGAAATACGCACGACCATGAGCATCGAAGGTTTTTTGTCTTTTTTGTGGAGAAAAATCGTTGCG
>NZ_JPOQ01000220.1 GCF_000735045.1 Ferrovum myxofaciens | reverse complement strand
TGCAACACATCCACTAGGTAGTCATAGGGATTGATGTCGTGCAGCCGACAGGTGGTGATCAGGGACTGGGCCACTCCGGTCAGTTCGGCACCCACTTCGGTCCAACAGAAATTCCAATTCTTTTTCTCCATGGGGATCACCCGCAGAGCCCTTTCCAAATGGTTGGTGTCTGGGGGAACTTCGGGGTCATTCAGAAATACCCGCAGCCCTGCCTCCCGTTCCCGCGCGTAGCCCATGGCCTCCGTCAACAGGACTGCATCTGCTGGGGCATGCTCACTCTGGAGGGCCTGGGCCACCCGCTTATGCTGGCGATCCGGGTAGAACAGGAAACAGATTTCATCCTGCTCCCCATAGACGGGCCAGAAA
>NZ_JPOQ01000219.1 GCF_000735045.1 Ferrovum myxofaciens | reverse complement strand
CAGCCGGGACGTGCTGGGAACAGTCAGCAACATCACCGTGTCGGCCAACGGCGGCAAGTGGTTCGTGAGCATCCAGACCGAGCGCGAGGTTGAGCAGCCGGTGCATCCGGCCACAAGCATCGTCGGTATCGACGTGGGTATCACCCGCTTTGCAACTCTGTCCGATGGTAGTCATATCGAACCGCTCAACACCTTCAGGAAGCACCAGCAAAGGCTTGCACGCTACCAGCGTGCCATGTCTCGCAAGACGAAA
>NZ_JPOQ01000218.1 GCF_000735045.1 Ferrovum myxofaciens | reverse complement strand
CTGCCTGCTGTGGCGAATTCTCCTGCTACGCTTGGTTTCCATACCTGCTCTCCTGTGTCACAATCTGAAGAGGAGTATGCAGAAAAATTATCCAGGAAAATACAACGCCGCTGGCTTACCGCTTACCCCAAACCGGCGGAATTTGTCCACTGTGCTGACCGTTTACCGACTCTGAAACACTTGCACTCGCTTGAATGACGTAGTAACATCACTACATCATTCAAGCGTACGGGGGTGTCGTCATGACCATTACCACCTTATCAAGCCGTGAGTTCAACCAAGGGGCGAGCGAGGCAAAACGGGCCGCAAACAACGGGCCGGTGTTCATCACAGATCGAGGCCGACCGGCCCATGTGCTTATGAGCTTTGAGGACTATCAGCGGCTCACAAAGCAGCGGCGCAACATTGCCGATGCGTTGGCTATGCCTGGTATTGCCGACATCGAGTTTGATCCGCCGCGTGTGACCATCGAAACTCGACCGGCTGATTTCTCATGATGTTTGTTCTCGATACCAACGTGGTGTCCGAACTGCGCAAGGTGCGGCTTGGTAAGACCGATACGAACGTGACGGCATGGACGGAAAGCGTTGATGCCGCTGACCTCTTTGTGTCGGTCATCACCATCATGGAACTGGAGCTTGGCGTTCTGTCGATTGAGCGAAAGGACGCCACCCAGGGGGCCATGTTGCGCTCGTGGCTAGAGCAGCACGTATTGCCTGAGTTCTCCGGGCGCACGCTGCCTGTCGATACCGTCGTGGCACAACGCTGCGCCAGGCTGCATGTACCCGACAAGCGCGGCGAGCGCGATGCACTCATCGCGGCAACAGCCCTTGTGCATGGCATGACGGTGGTCACTCGCAACGTCGCTGATTTTAAGCCCACGGGAGTGCCACTCATCAATCCGTGGGAGGTATCGCAGTGACGGGAAACAGATGTTTTCCGTCACTGGCGGCAGTTGGCATCAATGCATTATCGTCCTCTCCGTAAAACTTCGGCGTTTACGCCGGAGATATAAGGAGAAATCTCTTGACTTACGCCTTAAATTCACTGTATAATTACAGTCATGTTGATTCAACGCGCCTATCGTTACCGATTTTACCCGACGCCTGACCAAGCCGATCAGCTTGCGCGATCATTTGGTTGTGCGCGATGGATCTACAATTGGGGCTTGAAGGAGAGGTCGACTGCTTTCTACAACAACGGTCAGCGCGTGTACTACAAGGATTTGGCGGCACGCCTCAAGGGTCTGAAACAGGACCCTGAAACATCATGGTTGAGTGAAGTGTCGTCGGTCGTCCTGCAGCAATCGCTTCGTCACCTGGACACGGCTTTTACAAAATTCTTCAAGAAGGAATCGGACTATCCCACGTTCAAGTCTCGCCGGGACAACCAGTCGTGTTCGTACATGCCAAACGCCTTTGCTTTTCGTGAAGGAAAGTTGACGCTGGCCAAGCATGAAACTCCTTTGGATATTTGCTGGAGTCGT
>NZ_JPOQ01000217.1 GCF_000735045.1 Ferrovum myxofaciens | reverse complement strand
CCACTTTGCATCCAGCACCTCGCGTTTTCTGGCACCGGTCAGGATCAGCATCGGCACGATGAATTTGAGCATAGGATTCTCACTCCGGCACACCGTTTCGTATAGTTTCTGGGCTTCTTCCTCTGTCAGGAACCGCTCTTTTTTACCAGCAAGGTCCTCGAACAAGGGGACGTCCTTGGTGGGGTTTGCTGTGATGCCGGGGATTTCCCAGCGCACTGCCAGGTTCATGGCGTAGCGCAGCAGGATCAGGCAACGGTTGCAGGTGCCCAGGGCATAGTCCTTGGCCCGCATCCCGTGGTGGAACTGGATGACATCATGTTTGGTGATCTCGTCCAGGTGCTTCTTGCCGAAAATAGGCAGCAACTGGTTTCTTAGGTAGGAATCGTCCGAGATCCAGGAGCGCTTGTAACCCTTCACGAAGGGCATGTAGCGCTGTTCGATGAACTCGGAGAATGTGGGGACCTGGCGGAGTGTTGC
>NZ_JPOQ01000216.1 GCF_000735045.1 Ferrovum myxofaciens | reverse complement strand
GAGTTCCGGTCATAGCATTTTGATCACCGGGGCCACCGGGTCAGGTAAATCCTGGTTGGCTTGTGCACTGGCCCAGTATGCTTGTCGGCGTGGATTCTCTGCCACTTATCTGAGGGTCCCACGCCTGCAGGAAGAACTGCGTGTCATGCATGGCAGCGGCACCTTTGTGAAGTAGTTGATGCAACTTGCCAAAACAGATGTACTGGTATTGGACGATTGGGGAATGGGAGCCATTGACAGTGCCACTCGTTCGGATTTGCTGGAAATCATTGATGACCGTTCGGCTACCCGTGCCACCATTCTCACCAGCCAATTATAATGCTGTGCACAGCATTATAATTGTAATGCGG
>NZ_JPOQ01000215.1 GCF_000735045.1 Ferrovum myxofaciens | reverse complement strand
GTTGCGAAAAAAAAGGAGACTGACATGGATTCAGTCACTGTTACAAAAAAGAAGCCAGGGCGACCGACAAAATCAACGGATGGAGTGGCAATGCCTCCACGACTCCGCCAGAGGTTGTATCGACAACGAAAACGACTCGCGACTACTGAGGCCATCGGAAATGAGAAAACCGCGTCTACAGGTGTGTTGATCGGTTTGCTCGAAAGTCTCGCAAAAAATGATGCCCAATACTCCAATGCTGGCATCAAAAGAATTCTGATTGAATTATGTAACCGTTACGAATTAATCAGAGACCAATGATCTTCCCAGTGGGGGGGTGGTGAATCCCATTCATTTCAACCACGAAGCCGCCGGACATACCGGAGTTTTGCTGGCAAGGTTGGAGCAGTTTTCAGAGAAGCTCTGACGACTTCGGCACGGTACAACGAGGCCAGCTTCCCGATCTGCGATCTGGC
>NZ_JPOQ01000214.1 GCF_000735045.1 Ferrovum myxofaciens | reverse complement strand
AAGTTCCAATATTTCACATTTATACTCAGTAGCAACGTCTTGTATAATTTCTTTCAGCCGAACGTCAACGCCCTTCACTAAAACCGAACGCCGATACTTCGGACACCATATAACATGGTACTTGCAAGAGTAAACTACGTTCAGGTTGCTCTTGTATTTTATGGTGTAATCGCCCATGTACTAATTATACAGATGCTAGATATATAATGCAAGACAAATCTAAGTCAAAACCAACTTCCCGCTTTCCTCCCCATGGCTAAAGCGAGGGGATTCTCGCGGTGTGGGGTTGACAACGAAGATGACACCGAGCCATCCTCTTAGACATATGTTGTCTCCCGCACTAAATCGCGATCCACCGGCTATTTTCCTCGCAATACGCACGGTCTCAGGCAGTCGCTTGCGTGTGACAAGCAGGAATCGAAACTATGAAGTCTCCCGCCACTAGCTGACTCACCCAATGGTCATACTCGAAATTGCGTGCGGGATCCCCCCAGCGCCACGCATCCAGACACTGGATCAGGAGAAGTCTCATGTTAGATATTCATAACGAACGCATCACCCAACCAGCGTATCACTTGAGCCATCCCTATCGCCATGCCTTGCGCCGTCCCATGCACCCAAAGACCCTGAAACA
>NZ_JPOQ01000213.1 GCF_000735045.1 Ferrovum myxofaciens | reverse complement strand
GGGCATTCAAAAGAGAAACGTAGCGACTGCCCTCTGGTGACACTGGGCCTGGTGCTTGATGGCAGCGGCTTTGTGCGCCGCTCCAAAACCTTTGCAGGTAATGTGGCCGAATGCGGCACATTGGAGGTGATCTTGAAGGGTCTGAATGCACCACAAGGCGCATTGGTCATCATGGATCGGGGAATTGCGACTGAAGCCAATGTCGGCTGGCTGATCGAACACGGTTATCGCTATTTGGTAGTCAGTCGTGACAGGGTGAGGAAATTCGACGAAA
>NZ_JPOQ01000212.1 GCF_000735045.1 Ferrovum myxofaciens | reverse complement strand
CTCAAGTTCCAATATTTCACATTTATACTCAGTAGCAACGTCTTGTATAATTTCTTTCAGCCGAACGTCAACGCCCTTCACTAAAACCGAACGCCGATACTTAGGACACCATATAACATGGTACTTGCAAGAGTAAACTACGTTCAGGTTGCTCTTGTATTTTATGGTGTAATCGCTCATGTACTAATTATACAGATGCTAGATATATAATGAAAGACAAATCTAAGTCAAAACCAACTTCCCGCTTTCCTCCCCATGGCTAAAGCGAGGGGATTCTCGCGGAGATGGGTTGAGCAAAGGCGTTCATACATCTCGAAGGGAGAGGCCCCTACAATCTGTTCTGGCGCGAGATAGCCCAGCAAGCGAAGGTCCTCGGAGTCGCCTTACCAACATTCGGCAAGTCAGTCAGGCGTACGACGCGAGCACGATCAACGTTGTGTGGATTCATGGTTGGTGATGTGTGGCAATGACGCCTGCCCTGATAGTGATCATTCGATGACATCGCGATTGCTGTCTTCGTCATCGGTATCCCGCCGCACAGCGGGCAGTTGTTTCAGCAACTCCGGCAGCGCCGTTTGCACGGTGTCCCACACCACGTCGAGGTTGATGTCGAAGTAGCCATGAGCAATGCGGTTGCGCATGCCGCGCATGCTGCGCCACGGCACCTGCGCATGGGCCTGCGTGAACTCGACGTAACTGTCCATTACCTTCGTCGCCGCCTCACCAATGATGATGAGGCTCATGATGACGGCCTGCTGGGTGCGCTTGTCCTCAAGGAAATCGGCTTTGCCCAGACCCTCCACGAAGGCGCACGCATCCGTTGCGGCTTGCTGCAGGTGCTCGAGGTAGTCGGGAAGGCGGTTTTCGTTCATACCGGCTGTGCCTCCGCGAGCACCTTGGCGCGGAACTTCGGCGGCAGATCGGCCGGGGTCAACAGATCGACGTGAATGCCGAGCAGCGATTCCAGCTCGTCTTGCAGGCCGCCCAGGTCGAACAGCGTTGCACTTGGCAGCGCATCGACCAGCAGATCAAGGTCGCTGCCGTCCTGGTCTGTGCCGCGAAGCACCGAGCCGAAGACGCGCGGGTTCGCCACGCGAAAGCGGCTTGCCGCTTCACGGACAGCACTTCGTTTTAGGTTAAGTACAACGGACGGTCGCATGGGCATCTTTTTTTTATCGAAATTGAAATGATAAGCGAGTGAGAATATAGTTTCAAGAACTATTTTCGAGAATCGAAATGCCTTGATTTCCCATGCCGCGCTGGATGACTGGGCAGGCTTGTCGCAAACCTACGTTTGCGAGAAATATACAAAACTCGATGACTCCACGGGTCTGCCTCGAGCGAAAATGTGAGGCTTTGTCACGCCTGTCATCAGCAACTTGAAATTGGGCCAAAAGCAGCAGTTTGAAATTGGAAGTCAAGTCGGCTAAGGGGGGGGTGATATTTATTGTGACTGTCACATAATCCAGATTCACCGAACCCTCAACTTCCCGATTCTTTCAGTGATATCGTCGCCGTAACTTTATGATCATGTTTTGCGAGGTGGGGCTTTGCCCC
>NZ_JPOQ01000211.1 GCF_000735045.1 Ferrovum myxofaciens | reverse complement strand
GTATTCAGGGAGGACTACCGTTATTTGGTGGAGACAAGCCGGTCCAAAGCAGGCCGGAAAAGAACTGTGACCAACCCTGACTTTAGCCAACCCGCAAAAAAACCCCGGCACTTAGCCGGGGTCGATGATGATGTGCCTATGTCTGAGTCACTCTGGTTTCGCTACTTTAAAATATAGCAACCCCATTTTCTTTGCAGATATGAAGTTTTGCGTTTTTTCCTGAAGAGTCGATGAATCTTGATTTCTCTCGGTTGGTGATGGCATTTCATATGACCTCCTGTGGATTGTTGATATGCGTCTGTTTTGAACGTATAGGGTTACCATCAAAGGAAT
>NZ_JPOQ01000210.1 GCF_000735045.1 Ferrovum myxofaciens | reverse complement strand
TCCCAATATTTCGGCCACCCGATTCACCGGCATTTCGCGTTCGATTAACGCCATGGCAAATGCCTCAAACAACAGCGTAAATCCACTGCCGGGGCGGGACCATGGCACATCAACCGTCAACACCTTTCCATCGGTTGTCTTGATGCGCGGCACACCACAATGCAAAAAACAGTGGTGCTCAAAGAAGTTCAAATGTTGCCACTCACGCCCCACCTTATCGTGCACAGGGCAAGCAGTACCCGTCTCATCCGGA
>NZ_JPOQ01000209.1 GCF_000735045.1 Ferrovum myxofaciens | reverse complement strand
TTGAAGCGGGTAGCGCAGCGACCAATGAAGGGTTTTCAACCCCTGATCCCTCTTCATGTCGCTCACCTCCTCGGTCTGTCTGCTGCTCTCGGAATGGATTTCCTTTCTTTTGGCCGCCGTTCCACCTCGTTCCCGCCGAACCTTTGTCGAACTTCTGATCGGTTGCATGCTCAACCCGGAAGGCTGGGTCACTCGTGCCATCGGTGCCATTCGCCGCGAGGCGCACTGGACCACCTACTACAAACTGATCGAG
>NZ_JPOQ01000208.1 GCF_000735045.1 Ferrovum myxofaciens | reverse complement strand
TCCGCAATCTGGACAAACCCATTGACGTGTCGAAAGCGAAAGACTCTTGAGGACGTATCCGCAACTCGAACACCGCTTCGAACTCGGGTACCAACGATCGATCTTGACAACCGTTCGACCGGCCCAAACAGCTTTATATTCCAGTTGTCGGGCAATTTCACCAAATCCCGCATTCAGAACCGAACGGTTCAGGCCTGACTTGGCCTTGACGTTCGATCCGGGCTTGTCAGCACTTCCTTTCGCACTAGCCGTCATGCCACGGACATACAGGGATTCCATCGCAATCGTTTGGTTCTCGCGAACG
>NZ_JPOQ01000207.1 GCF_000735045.1 Ferrovum myxofaciens | reverse complement strand
CTCTGCGCTATGGCAAGAAAGAAATCCTCAATCCGTATTTTGTCGCGTCTTCCGTTTCTTCCGAGGTCATTCTGCCGGGTTTGTCGTGATCGGTTTGGCCCATGCCGGCCTGGGAGCATTGACGGGGTTGACCATCGGCCTGACGGGCGTAGGTGGTGGAGCGCTCATGGCTCCGGCATTGATTTTCTGGTTTGGCGTGGAACCCCAGTCCGCCATTGCCACGGATCTGTGGTTTGCGGTCCTGACCAAACTGGTGGCGGTCAAGGCGCATCATGGAGAAGGA
>NZ_JPOQ01000206.1 GCF_000735045.1 Ferrovum myxofaciens | reverse complement strand
TCCGGCATTGATTTTCTGGTTTGGCGTGGAACCCCAGTCCGCCATTGCCACGGATCTGTGGTTTGCGGTCCTGACCAAACTGGTGGCGGTCAAGGCGCATCATGGAGAAGGACAGGTGGATTGGCATGTGGTGCGACGGCTTTGGTGGGGAAGTGTCCCGGTCGCCTGTCTGGTCGTTTTGCTGGTGGGGCATGGGGTAACGTTGGGGTCCATGCGTAACATCATTACCCCCTCATATGATGCCATTCCGGCATCGTGACCGAAGATTCCGGAAGTGGGTATTCAGCTAACTGAACTTTAGACATTCGCGGGTTTTTCCAAATATCGAAGGTACCCATCTGCGCGATAAATATTTTCAAAAAATGCAAAAAACACTTGACATGAAATCCGATTTTCGAGGTCGCTGCGCTACCCGCTCGGGGTTGTTTTTGAAGCGGGTAGCGCAGCGACCAATGAAG
>NZ_JPOQ01000205.1 GCF_000735045.1 Ferrovum myxofaciens | reverse complement strand
TTACTGCCCAGACGCTGATGCTGGCGATACAGGGGCTGGTGGTACAGGAATTTATCCACCACCATGCCCGCCAGGAAACTCACATCGGCACGGCTGTTATCCAGGACGCCCTGGGGGGCCGGAGCGATCCCAATACAAGACTTTGACCTGGTTGGCACGCCGATTGATGAAGCAGAACAGGTGTCCGCTCAGGGGATCCTGCTTCATCTCGTTGCGTGCCAAGGACATAGAGTCCGTCATAGGATTTGCGGGCATCTACGGGTTGGCCATAGATGAAGACCCGGACCCTGGCTTCGGCAAAGAACATCAGTTTCTGGTGAGG
>NZ_JPOQ01000204.1 GCF_000735045.1 Ferrovum myxofaciens | reverse complement strand
CTGCCTGCTGTGGCGAATTCTCCTGCTACGCTTGGTTTCCATACCTGCTCTCCTGTGTCACAATCTGAAGAGGAGTATGCAGAAAAATTATCCAGGAAAATACAACGCCGCTGGCTTACCGCTTACAGCTGCGTTACATCCTCGATCCCGCCAACATCATGGGTGAGGACTATCCGTCTGAGACCTTCCGCGTGCTCAAGAAAAACGAAGAGCGCGAATTCGGCGAATACCGAACCCAGCGGCTGGTGTTGGCGGCGTGGGATAAATTTGAAACAGGAGAATTGCACTGATGCTGACCTCTTTGCACATGAAAAACTTCAAGGCTTGGAAGGACACCGGCCCCATCAAACTGGCGCCTCTGACGGTGATCTTTGGTGCCAATAGCGCGGGCAAGAGCAGCTTGGGCCATTTGTTGCTGGCGCTCAAACAAACCACATTATCGGCAGACCGAAAGCGCCCGCTACATTTGGGCGACGATAATGCCTTGATTGATTTGGGCACGTTTGCAGAATGCCTGCATAACCACGATTTGCAGAATGCATTGGAGTTTGAGCTGGGATGGAAAACGCCAGGCAAAGAACTGGAGGCGCGCGATCCGCTCAGCAAAAAGAAATTTGCGGGTGATGAATTAAAGATTTCAGTCACGCTCTCGGCGGATGCCAAGCAGCAGCCTAGGGTGGACAAGCTGACGTACCAACTCTTGAGCAAAAGCGTAGGTCAGCTTGCTGTCAACTACAGCAGGGACGAAAAAGGTAAGCTCGAAATCGAATCCAACGAATACAAATTTGTACGCAATACAGGTAGAAGCTGGCCGCTGGATGAGCCAGACAAGTTTTACCGTATTTCCGATCAAAGCCGCGCCCGCTTTCAAAATGCGGAATTCCTGTCGGATTTTGCGCTGAATACAGAAGCGGCGCTGAAAAGTATTTACTACCTCGGTCCCCTGCGAGAGCACCCCAAACGTATCTATTCATGGTCTGGCGAAACGCCAGAAAGCGTTGGTCAAAAAGGTGAGTTTGCCGTTGCCGCCATTCTGGCGGCCAGCGCGCAAGATCGGAAACTTAACCGTGGGCCTAAAAAGCACCTAACCCGCTTTGATGCCTTTATCGCGCAATGGCTCAAAGATTTAGGGATCATAGAAAGCTTTGAAGTGAAGCCTGTAGCTGAGGGTAGAAAGGAATATGAGGTCGTTGTCAAAACCCACGCCACAGCCAGCAAAGTCAAAATTACCGATATTGGCTTTGGCGTGTCGCAGGTTTTACCTGCTCTTGTTCAGGTTTTTTATTGCCCCCCGAACTCGACCATCTTGATGGAGCAACCAGAAATTCATCTGCATCCTCAGGTGCAGGCCGAGCTTGCTGATGTGTTTATTTCCGCCACGCAGGCTCGTGAAAACACTAAAGAGCGCAATGTACAGCTAATTGTCGAAAGCCATTCCGAACATTTTCTCAATCGCCTTCAACGCCGCATCGCCGAAGGAGCAGTGGCACCAGAGGATGTGGCCGTCTATTTCTGCCGTCGCGCAGGTTCCGCCACCGAATTGGAACCGCTACGCCTGAATATGTTTGGCGAAATCGAAAATTGGCCTGAAAACTTCTTCGGCGACGAAATGGCTGATATCGCTGGCCGCACTTTGGCGGCGATGCAGCGTAAGAAAGAACTCGCCAAGGAGGCTGCAAATGATGCGGGCAGTCATTGATACCAATGTTCTGTTGGTTGCCAACGAGCAGCATGCTGACGTATCGACGGAGTGTGTAACCGAGTGTGTGCGACGCCTGCAGGCTATGAAAAAGACTGGCGTAACTGTCATCGACGATGGTTTTCGCATTCTGGGTGAATATCAAAACAAAACCAGCCTAAATCCACCAAAAGGTGTTGGCGATGTGTTCCTGAAATGGTTGCTACGCCAAGCAGGAAACCCTACGCGAGTGGAGCAAATCAGCCTTACCGAGTTGGCCGAAAATGAATTCGCCGAGTTCCCGGATACAACCTTGCAACCTGCGTTTGATGCACCTGATCGCAAATTCGCGGCAGTCGCTCACGCTCATCCTGATAAGCCATCTGTATGGCAGGCAGCAGACTGCAAATGGTTGGACTGGTGGCCTGCCTTGCAGGCCAAGGGAGTTCGTGTGGAATTTCTTTGCCCTGAGGATGCTTGCGGGTTTTATCGCAATAAGTTCCCCGGCAAACCACTGCCTGCATTGCCGGACTGAGCCATGGCCGACTTCTTCCGCTTTCCACATACGCCGCACCTAGCTTGGCTGGGCGAAGGCTCGCCACGCGACGACAAGGTGATGTCGCCCAATGAGGTGACGGCGTTGCTAGCGGGAGATGTGGTGGTGGAGGAAAAACTGGATGGCGCAAATGTCGGCCTGTCTCTCGCCCTAGATGGCACTCTGCGCGCGCAAAACCGGGGGCAGTATCTAGCGGAGCCTCACGCCGGTCAGTTCGCCCGCTTGCCCTCTTGGCTAGCGCAACACGGCGAAGGCTTACGCGCCGTACTCAAGCCCAATCTCATTCTTTTTGGAGAGTGGTGCGCCGCGCGTCATTCGCTGGGCTACGCGACGCTGCCGGATTGGTTTCTGCTGTTTGATGTGTACGACCGCAGTGCGGATCGGTTCTGGAGTAGCGCACGTCGCAATGCACTGGCACGTAGCGCAGGCTTGGTGACCGTGCCGCAAGTGCTGCATGGCAAGGCCACGGTTCCCACATTGAAAAAATTGGTCGGCGACACCGCGAGCCGTTATCGCGCCGGTGCACTGGAAGGGGTGGTCATCCGCCGCGAATCCGCCGACTGGTGCGAAGCCCGCGCCAAGCTGGTTTGCCCCGATTTCACGCAAGCCATCGACACCCACTGGCGCAAGCGGGCGCTGGAGTGGAACCGCATTGTCAATTCATCAGGGATTCCGGAATGAACCCTCTACAACGCACCCTCATCGAGAAAACCGGCAACGACAATGGCTTTGAGCATGTTGTGGCCTCGGACGTGAGTGGTGTTACCTTGGCCTCGGCACGTCATGCCAATCGCGCGTTCGTTGGCTTGGACAGTAGCGCTTATCACGTGCTCTTCGAAACGGGTTCACAGTCCTTGCTGCCGGAATTACAGCGCAGCTTTCCAGCGAAAGTTGCTGATGCGTTTCGGGCGTAAGCGGTAAGCCAGCGGCGTTGTATTCAGGGAGGATTGACCCCGGCATACTCCGATCATCAAGGATAGATGATCGGGAGGGGGTTACGAATGGCTGTGCTGGGTGAAACGATACAGATCGGAG
>NZ_JPOQ01000203.1 GCF_000735045.1 Ferrovum myxofaciens | reverse complement strand
TCCGAACTGGGGGTCAACCTCTACCAGTAAATGTACATGATCCGGCATAACCTCAAGTTCCAATATTTCACATTTATACTCAGTAGCAACGTCTTGTATAATTTCTTTCAGCCGAACGTCAACGCCATTCACTAAAACCGAACGCCGATACTTAGGACACCAAATAACCTGGTACTTGCAAGAGTAAACTACGTTCAGGTTGCTCTTGTATTTTATGGTGTAATCGCTCATGTACTAATTATACAGATGCTAGATATATAATGCAAGACAAATCTAAGTCAAAACCAACTTCCCGCTTTCCTCCCCA
>NZ_JPOQ01000202.1 GCF_000735045.1 Ferrovum myxofaciens | reverse complement strand
TGGCTGAACCACGGTATCGCAGAATTTCACCAGCGATGCGGAGTTGTCGCCGACCACAGCAACCGTGCTCGGACCGATGTCCAGACCAACGATTTCGCCACAAGCCTGCTCGTGCTTTGCCGGGGCGATGCCCTCCTGCATGAGTTGCACAAACCAGCGGCGTGAGCCGGAAACAACGCGCCACAGCACTGGACAGATGCTTTGATGCTAAATTCTCATAAAAATTGTGACCCTTTGGGGATTCTTTTTGACATCCTCCCCGGCATGAATGCCGGAGATTCCTACGGCGCTACACAAGGGCAAGCCCCTGTGTAGTCGCTTCGGCGGGTTCCTGCTTCACGGAACGGCCTGATTGCGCCAATTCTCCACAG
>NZ_JPOQ01000201.1 GCF_000735045.1 Ferrovum myxofaciens | reverse complement strand
ACAAAAACCGGGCGACAAAAACTCAGCCGAATGGAAATTCGTTGAGGTTTTGAAAGACTGGCCGGTCAAATTCATGTCGATTCGGTCTTGGGTGAAAGTTTTTCAATAACGAACACGGATTCAGGTTATTGTAAGCGAACAGCGGCCCTCTGGCCTGGCTAAATTGTTAGCCATTCACCAGCCAAGGGCAGCGGTGGGTTGATAGGGTGAATTTGTCGCACAGAATTTCTTGCCGGATTGCGGACATTCGCCAAGGGCGGCTGTGTCTCGACTGTACACATTCGAATTTTCAAGAAGCCGACATTCCAGCAAGCTGATCCGAGCACTTTTTCAGCAAACCGCCAGCGTCCGTTTTGGCCGACCTCCAGTCCGTGGGTTGACGCGCCAAGCGTCCGCTCAACTCAGATACCTGCCTTTGAACCCATGACAGTTCATCCGGCAGCAATGAGGCGATTGCCGTCTGTGGAATTGCGAAGGGCACCGACAGCAGAGAACCTGAACCAGCCTGCCAGGCGTTCCTAATTCATGCCATTCAAACGGCCGCAGGACTCTGAAACCTGCCATACCGCCTATGCGAATTGCTCGGCCTCAGCGGTCATTGAGGGCGTGCTGCTTGAATGACAGCCACACTACGCATTGCCGACGTTTGATGCGAAAATGATTTTATTTTGGTGACGCGATATCTTCCCTGACACCGGGGGATACGGTCAGATATAAACTTTACGCGTGATCACGCGAGGCGCATCGTTGCGAAGCCAATCGAAAAAATCTGGCAATCAGGTGGAGCAGCAATGTATAGGCATTGATCAGATAAACACTACTCATTTGGGCGCTTCAAGAATGAAATCAAAGTCTCGGCTGCGATACGCTGTCCGTTCGATGCCCAATGAGTGTCATCCGGAAAGTAAACATCCTGTTCGCCTGAACGTACCGCAGTTATCAATGCTTTATCAAAACGTGGCATTAACTCGGGATGAAGGTCCGAGAATATAGACAAAAGGCTGACATGCTGAAACTTTTGATCGCGCAGAAAGTCTGCATAAACCGTTAGTTTATCCGGTGGTACCATGAGAACGAAGCGAGTGTAGCCATTGGCCTCAACTTGTCGGCGCATAGCCTCAATACGGCAATCCATTTCGTCCAACCCCATGTCACTCCACCATTTTACTTTCTTTACATCAGCGTCATATATCAATATCGAGGACTGATTGCTGCTTGAGAAAGGCACAGGTCTGTCAGTATCGAGCCTATACACTTGAGGATGTGCAACTTTGTCGAACAACAGATTATGCTTCAGGTATTCAAGAACGAAACTGGGGTTTATTTCACTCAACTTGTTTTCTCTATTTAGTTGTCGAGTAATACCAGAAAGATGGCTTTCCCAATTCCAAGATACAGCCTGAGTTATTGCAGTGGCTGTAACTGGGCGGGCATTTAATGCCAAGTTCTTACATGTTTTGTCCTGATTATGTCTCTATCTCAGGTCGCACTAGATAACTGTACGGATATACAGTATACTGACCTCTTGCGAAAACCGTTTGAGGTGAACCATGGCGATCAACAGTATCCAGTTTCAGAAGGG
>NZ_JPOQ01000200.1 GCF_000735045.1 Ferrovum myxofaciens | reverse complement strand
TTTCCGGAAATACAACAATTCGATCTGGCAGCGATGGTGCCAAGACTTGCCGTGGCGCTCATATGTGCAACTCCTTGTTCTGGAAAGAAACTGATGGCGCGCACTGAGATAGAGACATAATCAGGTGAGCAGATATATCGCCTGCGATATATCCTGTTACATTGTTACCGTATCCTGCTCACCTCAATAAAAAAAGAGCGGCGACAATGAAATGTTTCGCAAGGTGGCATCAAGGTCAATGGTCTGCTTCGCGTTATGGGTCGTCCTACTCTTGAGGAAGGAACGGGGGAGATTGATTTCACTTCCGCCCGCTCCTTTGGGGATATTGGATGCTCACAGCCCTGTGGAATGAACTGGGGTTTTCGGATGCCTTTCGCCGGATATTGCGCCCCCACCGTCAGTTTGATGCTGAAGCCCTGCTGCGTGTCATGGTCTTCACTCACCTGTGTGACCCGAAGTCCAAACTGAGAATTCACCGCTGACTGGAAGGGGCCATCGTGCTGGGTGTCAATCCGGAATCCGTGACACAGGACCGGATGCTGGAAGTGATACACAGAATTCTGCATCACCAGGTCACACTCCATCGCAAACAATCAGCCAAGGGGCTTACTACCCTGACACCGGAACAAAAGGATCTATTCGACACGGTCAATTTGCCAAAACCCTAAAAAATCGCGTTGTAGTGCCAATTTTGAACATGCACATCGCTAAAATACAATAGGTTACGCAAAAAATCGTCGAACTCTGGTGTTTTGATACGGGTTACCGCTCACCCTTGCTGCGACACATTCTGTCTGATCTTGGGTGGACAATGACCTCATCTTCAAGGAGGTCATGATGTCCGCAAGATTACGCCATTGGTACAAAGGCAACTCTCATTCGTTCACCACCGCACAATCTTCTCTGTTACCCCGACTTTGGGCTTTGCGTGCATTGGTTTTGTTGGGGGGGCACAGGAAATTCATTCATCCCCATGGCTTCAGTGATGACACCTTGGCAGGATTTCTTGGTTTCGATCTTGAAAACACCCCTGAGAATTTTGACTTCGACCAAAAGAAAACTGTGGCTCAACTGCGTGGCCTCCATGCGGAAGCCGAGAAAAATTTGGCTAACACAGCCATGGTGCCCAACCTGTTGGCTCATAACATTGGGCGGTTGATTTCCCTCATTGGATTAAATGCCACAGAATGCAAAATTCTGGAGTTTGCCGTTCTTATTCACAATGAACATTTTTTGGATTGTGCCATGGATTGCCTGGGGGCTCTGACTTCTGCGCAGACTTTTCATGCATTGTCCGCTATTCTCAATCTACCTATTGATCAAGTGAGTACAGCACTGAATCGCCAAGGCACACTCAAAAAAACTGGCCTGATATCTCTGGACCATAACAGCAACTATCCCATCAAGGAGAAATTGGATTTTCCTACTAGAAATTTTAGCAGTCTTATCTTGTCGTCGAATGATGATCCTATATGCTGGCTGAGAGATACGGTCTCGCCTTCCTCTCCCGCTCAATTGTCCATCGATGACTATGGCCATGTGGGAGAATCATTGTCACTCCTTCAACCCTATTTGGCCCAGGCCATGGCATCCGGACGCACAGGTGTCAATGTTTTAATCCATGGGGCACCGGGCACCGGTAAAACTCAATTGGCTAAAGTTCTGGCCAAAACCTTGAACTGTGAACTCTTTGAAATCGCCAATCAGGACGAGGAGGGGGATCCCATTGATGGCGCTCAACGGTTGAAGGCCTATCGTGCTGCTCAGAGTTTCTTTTCTACCAGTCGTGTGATTTTTGTGTTCGACGAGGTGGAGGATGTGTTTAGTGATGGGGGGCTTTTCCAACCGAGTACTGCCCAAAATCATAAAGGATGGGTCAACCGTATGCTGGAAGAAAATAAGATCCCGACAGTATGGTTGTCCAATAACATTGGAAACATGGATCCCGCTTTCGTCCGGCGTTATGACGTGGTTTTTGAGTTGATCACACCGTCGAAAGCACATCGAGAAAAAATTCTTCAGGATGCCTGCGGTGATATGGTCGATTTCGACCAACTCAAACACCTTGCTCGTTCCGAAAAATTGACTCCCGCCGTGGTTAGTAGAGCCGCTTCAGTGGTTCGTTCCATTTATCAAGAACTTGGAACGACGAAAGCAGGGAAGGCCGTGGAACATCTGATCAACAATACCTTACAGTTCCAAGGGCATTCTATTCCTCATAAAAATGATCCGAACCAGTTGCCTGAACTCTATGACCCCAGTTACCTGAGAACCGATGTGGATCTGGCCAAGGTTGCTGAGGGATTGGCTCATACCCGTGCCGGGAGACTTTGTCTGTTTGGTCCGTCTGGGACCGGAAAATCCGCCTTTGGGCGGTGGGTTGCTGAGCAGTTGAATTGCCCTCTCTTGGTCAAGCGCTCTTCCGATTTGCTGTCCCAATATGTGGGGGGGACCGAAAAAAATATTGCCCGTGCCTTCAGGGAAGCGGAAATAGATCAGGCGATTTTGATGATCGACGAGATGGATAGTTTTCTGAATGATCGGCGTACTGCCATACGCAGTTGGGAGAAGACCCAAGTCAACGAGATGCTAACTCAGATGGAAGGATTCTCCGGGATCTTCATTGCCTCCACCAATTTAATGGATGGTTTGGACCAGGCGGCATTACGTCGCTTCGATCTCAAGATTCGATTCGATTATCTTGACCGTAATCAAGCACAACGACTGTTTAGCCGCTATTGCCAGCAACTGGATCTCGGTCTTCCATCTAAGGATGATCTGCATCTGATTGGTCAAATGCGGAATCTGACACCAGGAGATTTCGCAGCCGTATCACGCCAACATCGCTTCCACCCGTTATCCAGTTGCGCGGATCTGGTCCACTCGGTCAGAGCGGAATGTGTTTTCAAAGAAGGTGCATGTATCTCGATGGGTTTTGCGTGATTTTCATTTTGTGGTGTTGTGAGAATGCCATTCGCCCCTTTGTGGTGGGTCGCAAGGCGTGGCTGTTAAGTGCCCCCCCAGAAGGGGGGGGCACGCCAGTGCGGTAATCTACTCGCTGCTGCAGACTGTTGGCTCTCGACATAGATAAACTTTCTCGATAGGGCAACCAGGATGCATTATTGAGCCCCCAGCGTAGCGCGCCCAAGCGCAGCCAACCATTCGGGCTCTGGGAGCACCGACATTTCCAGACGTAGACCGGAAGGCAGAACCAAGTTGCAATCGTTGCGGTGCGATCCGGTTGCGGAAAGGTGTAGCGCGACAAATTTACTGGACTGAACCACCGCGTCTCCATAACCCACTTTTTTGAGTTTACGTTGCCAGTAATATAAAGCCGACACAGAGAGACCGTGCCGCCGCGCATAGTCATTTGAAGGAACCCCCTCAAGTTTGGCTGACGCCACATGCGCTTCCAAAAATTCCGCCCCCTTTTTCATGATCGCTCCCGTCAAGATTGAAAGAAACAAGTTTGCGGAAGTTGGAATCAGCCATCAAGTCTGTTATTCATGGAGCGCTTACGAAGAATCATGTAACTCGGACGAACGTTTTTATTTGAGGCAGATTTTGTCGCGCAAACTGTTGACAAAAACACAATAGTGTGATATATTAATAGATGCGCGGTAGCGCATTTGAATGCGCGCCACTATTTAGGAGACTATGGTGAAAACCAATCTTTTATGGCATCAACTGGCAATTGTGATCCCGCTTCCGGCATTTTCGCGAAGCGCAGAGCAC
>NZ_JPOQ01000199.1 GCF_000735045.1 Ferrovum myxofaciens | reverse complement strand
CTTCATCATAACCTGGAGCATGATTTCGACCGAATTTCCGACAAACTGGAAGAATCCGTCATGCGCGAAGCGCCCCATGTGGACCGCTTCCTGTGGGTGCTGGACACCATCGTGACCCTGGCCCCCCTGATGGGCCTGCTCGGAACCATCATCGGCATGTTCAATGCCTTTCAGGTGCTGGGAGACGTGTCTAACTCACCCACCAAAGTCACCGGCGGCGTGGCGGAAGCCCTGCTGGCCACGGCCTGTGGATTGTTCATCGCCATCCTCGGATTGGTGGCCTTGAACGGGTTGAACAATCGGGTACGGGTGATCATGCACCAGATGGAAACCCTCAAGATGATGTTGCTCAATCGTCTCTATCCCCATTACCATGAGTCCTACGAAGAACAGAAAAAAGTGTTGGCCGGTGTTCGCGCCCGCTCTGTGGCTTGAAGGGAGGGTGAGTGATGGCTATGAATTACTTTGAAACGAAACGTGCGCGGATCGAGATCATCCCGATGATCGACATCATGTTTTTTCTGTTGGTGTTTTTCATCATGATCACGTTACACATGATTCCCTCCACCGGTGTAGCATCCAAAATGCCCAAGAGTTCCACCACCACGGCTCTGGAGCCCCCCAAGGTACTGGTGAATGTGGATGACGAGGGGGATATTACCGTGGAGGGTCAGAAGTTGACGGCCGAGGC
>NZ_JPOQ01000198.1 GCF_000735045.1 Ferrovum myxofaciens | reverse complement strand
CCAGAGATCATCGGTCGGGCCGCCACCCGACACAGCCATTCGATTTTGCTACGACGCGTAATGCGTCAGGGCTGCCAAGCCCATGCCGAGGTCCTGCCAAGACTTCGGAATTTCTGCATTGGCGCCCACTGCCGGGAAACTGGCACGGTGGGTGCGAGGGCGAGAGTACCGGGTAATCCTGCGCGAGCAGAGTAAACCGTTGCTTTCAGCCCCTGTCTTCTCCGTTCTTATCGAACGGAAGGAGGTGTGCGGTAGGGAAACGGGACCA
>NZ_JPOQ01000197.1 GCF_000735045.1 Ferrovum myxofaciens | reverse complement strand
GCACGGTGGGTGCGAGGGCGAGAGTACCGGGTAATCCTGCGCGAGCAGAGTAAACCGTTGCTTTCAGCCCCTGTCTTCTCCGTTCTTATCGAACGGAAGGAGGTGTGCGGTAGGGAAACGGGACCATGGAGGAAATGCCATGGTGCCCTGGTTGTGGAATACCCGGTATAAGTCCGGGTCTGGGGATGCGTGGAAACCGCATAACCAGTACGCACTGGGATGG
Organism: Ferrovum myxofaciens; assembly: GCF_000735045.1. Lineage (GTDB taxonomy): Bacteria > Pseudomonadota > Gammaproteobacteria > Burkholderiales > Ferrovaceae > Ferrovum > Ferrovum myxofaciens. The sequence goes on along the minus strand of NZ_JPOQ01000197.1, from coordinate 48 downwards.
CTATGAGGCTGGATAAAAGCCAGCGTCGGTTCGATGAGGCAAGTGCCT
>NZ_JPOQ01000196.1 GCF_000735045.1 Ferrovum myxofaciens | reverse complement strand
TCGCTCCACGCCTGATAGACTCGCCCTTGGAGGCATGGGGACTGCTCCCCTCTCCATTGACACCAGAGGCCTTGAGGGATGAATCGGGAAGAAAACTCAATGCCCTGATCCTGGATCATGAAGTGAGGATCGCCAGAACAGAGGGGCACCCTCTCTTGTTTGCTCAATTGGAGCAAGGCGTCGACGGCACACATTACATTTTTCTCAATGATCTCGAGGGCAATCGCTGGTGGTTCCCCTTGCCCGGACCCTGTCGCCCGGAGGATCTCGCTCTCCTGCTGGAAGCGTTGAAAAC
>NZ_JPOQ01000195.1 GCF_000735045.1 Ferrovum myxofaciens | reverse complement strand
ATCGGTATGGCGGCAACCGTGGCGTTCGCACCATGACTTGCGCCGAGCAATATCGCATCATGGCCTTTGCTCAATTGACCTACCGCGAAAGTCTGCGGGACATCGAAGTCTGCCTTGGTGCTCAAGACGGAAAGCTTTACCACATGGGGTTTCGCGGACAGGTAAAACGTTCGACGCGTAATTTGTTGATTAACATTGGAATCGCGCCCTACCAACCCTCCGCAGAAAACTGCATCGATTCAGTATCGCGCCGCAATGTCACCTCGTGCAGTGATACGGTCAGATACCAGGTCTGCCGCTCGGCATGTGGCTTGGGTTTGGCAAAGCCAGCCGGCGTCAGCAACGCCAGGCACCACGAGGGCTGAGGGTCCCGTACCGACTGATACAAAATTCCACCAACATCGGCCTCGCGTGCCGTGCGCGCAAACTGCTGCGTCAGTGTGTAATCTGTGGGGTGTTGCCAGATGGCGGCATCAGCATCGAATGACGGGCGTTGCAGATCGACCACCAGCGTTGCCACCTCTACCCGAAATGCCGTGTGTGTCACCGGCTCAATGCGATCAAGATCTACGGTGTCCTTGAGAAATTTCCAGCGCCAGTAACCCAGTTCTGCGCCAGCTGTCCGGACCGATTCTGCGCCGTAGAACACTCCGGGGTCCGTCACCGCCCGAAAGCGCGAACCGCCCCGCTTGGGGTCATAACGAAAAGGCGTGGCCAGCAAGTAATCAAGCCCGGCAGTGTCATCGGGCTGGGTCGGTTTGCTCGATTCCAGCAAAGACTCCAGCAAATCCTGCTCGTCGCGGTTGTCGACCAACTTCATGGTGGCGGCAATGTGCTGTGACTCCACCATCCGCCAGACCTGGCTGCGCCAGGCAAAGGCTTCAGACGAGACCGCGGGAGGCATCCAGGTAGTGAACGACACGGACCAGTCCTTCTGTTTGACGAATCAGATCCACCGGGCGGCCATTGAGACCCCGGTTCTCGCTGTTGAGCCATTGGCGTGCAGTCTGTTCATTGCCGACGATGGAATCGAGAGAACGGAAGACGCGCACAAACAACAAGGCGAACTCCCATTCCTTGCGGCGTTCATCGAGCTTGTACTCCCCGTTGTAGAGGCGAGTCACCGTTGGTGGGCTGACACCCAGGATCTTGGCCAGCAAGGCGCGCGAGATGTTCAGCCGCTTGGCCGCACGGGCCACTGCCTTGGTCAGTACCGAGGATGGGTCTGGCTTGGTGGTGAGGGTGTGGTTGGATGCAAGCATGGTTAGCCTCCTTTCCTGTAGAAATAATGATACACGATTATTGCCATGGAAAGTTAACTCGAGATGCCGTGGATGGGGCTTTGGTCGCGCTCATGGTGTTCTGCCCGGTCATCCAGTGAGATCATCGCGGGATGGTTACAGTGTCACCAGCAGTCTGAATTTCCCATAAAACAGCAGGATGAAATTCCTGAGGGTAAGTTTGGTGGGTATTCTGGACCAACGTGACCGGTCATTCTGATTTATCGTGACCGGTCATTCTGGTTATCGTGACCGCCTGTTCTGATTTATCGTGACCGATTTGGCGGGTTTCCGGAATCTTCGGTCACGAT
>NZ_JPOQ01000194.1 GCF_000735045.1 Ferrovum myxofaciens | reverse complement strand
AGAGGGGAGCAGTCCCCATGCCTCCAAGGGCGAGTCTATCAGGCGTGGAGCGAATCCCAGGTGATCGAGACGGTGGATCATCATTTCGGTACTCCACAGACGGGAGGGAGCGGGTTCAAAAAGAAGCGTGAGAGGCATGGACTTGTGGACCCAATTGGGATACATTGCGCGAAGGAATTAATGTAAAGGATTCTAACTCCGTTTTGTCGGTTTTAATACTCTTTAGACGATGAATATGACCCGTGAGTGCAGACAGCAAGACGAACCGGTAACGCAGGGAGCGAAGATGGCGGTGTTGGACATCGTCAAGCGGTCGGGATGGGCTA
>NZ_JPOQ01000193.1 GCF_000735045.1 Ferrovum myxofaciens | reverse complement strand
CCGATCTGTATCGTTTCACCCAGCACAGCCATTCGTAACCCCCTCCCGATCATCTATCCTTGATGATCGGAGTATGCCGGGGTCAATCCTCCCTGAATACAACGCCGCTGGCTTACCGCTTACCGCAGAGGAAATCCCCTGCATGGTTTAGAGAGGTTATCGTCCTCTCCGTAAAACTTCGGCGTTTACGCCGGAGATATAAGGAGAAAGTTCTTGACTTACGCCTTAAATTCACTGTATAATGACGGTCATGTTGATTCAACGCGCCTATCGTTACCGATT
>NZ_JPOQ01000192.1 GCF_000735045.1 Ferrovum myxofaciens | reverse complement strand
GGCGGTGTCTTATGGGTAAACCTGACCACGGTAATCGAGGAAAACCATGAAGTACCCTCAAATTCCTGACACGGGAAGGAGTGATGCTGAATTGAATAGATGAAAATGGGAATTTTGACCAGAAACTACGGATCTGAAGACAAAAACCGGGCGACAAAAACACAGCCGAATGGAAATTCGTTGAGGTTTTGAAAGACTGGCCGGTCAAATTCATGTCGATTCGGTCTTGGGTGAAAGCTTTTCTATAACGAACACGGATTCAGGTATCTGTCTATTTTTAACCGGTATCAACAGGGGCAAGCGTAATGAATAAAGACCTGACCAACTCCGATATTCATCGTCAAAACATACTCAACAACCCCTATGCCCTTGAAGAAATTGAGACGCATTTTGCCTTTTCAGGCAAGCAATTCGAAGGTGAATCTGTTTTTACAAAGGCAGACTTGGCGCAATTATTTGACGTGGACGAGCGCACAATTGAGCGTTATATCGCCCAATGCGGGGATGAGCTAGGGAAAAACGGGTACCGGGTGCTTAGGGGAAAACCATTAAAAAACTACAGGTTAGTTGATGTCTCCGACATGAATGTCGGAGACAAGGCGCCGAGTTTGGGTGTATTTAATTTCCGTGCTTTGCTGAACCTGGCGATGTTGTTGACAGAAAGCGAACGTGCTAAAGAAATCCGTTCGCGTATCTTGGATATTGTGATGGATGTGGTGGCAGAAAAAGCAGGTGGCCATACCCAATTCATCAATCAACGCGACAATGATTTCTTACCATCAGCTTATCAAGAGTTTGGCTATCGGCAGTCTTTTACCAGTGCTTTAAACCGTTATGTAGATGCTGGGCAGTTTAAATATGCACAATATACCAATAAGATTTATCAGATTATTTTTCGGGAGAATGCAGCCGAATATCGCAAAGTATTAAGACTGGGCAAAAATGACAGTGTGCGCGAGAGTATGTATGCCGAGGTGCTGAATTTAATTGCCAGTTTTGAAAATGGTATTGCCAGCCAGATTGAGCAGCAAGCGCAGCATCTGGGGAGAAAGTTGACTTATGCTGAAACAGATCTGTTGTTTGCGCAAGCCGAGTTGAATCCGTTCCTGCAACCCTTGATTCATAATGCTCGTACGCGTATGGCAAGCCGGGATTTGTGTTTCAGGGATGCGCTGCATGACAAGTTGCATGCCTATATCCAGGCGGTGCCACAGGCCGATTTTGATCGTTTCCTTGGTGAGACGAGCAAGGCGCTGGAAGATCGCCTGAAAGATGAAGAGATATTGGCTGTGTTCAAGCGCCTGAAGGATCGCTAACATGGAAGACGCGATTCTTTACTTTGATGTAAAACACGCGGTAGAAGTGCACGACTATATCCTTGAGGTTTCGGGCGGATTGCATGGTCAGCGCGACATAGGCTTACTGGAAAGTGCCTTGGATCATATACAGAATGATCTTTATTACCCGACCATGCTTGACAAGCTCACGCATCTTATTTTTGCTGTCAATAAGTTTCACGCGTTCAATGACGGGAATAAGCGCGCCAGTATCAGCCTCGGAGCGTATTTTCTGGAGCTAAATGGTTATGACTATTGCGTGCAGAGCTTTGTACTTCGGATGGAAAACATCGTGGTATGGGTGGCCGAGGGCAAGATCGATAAAGATTTGCTTAGTGAAATTTTTCTTGCGTTGATTGAGGAAGAGGACTACAGCGAATCACTGAAATTAAAAATCATTGAGGCAACTAATACATGACTGAACTTTAGACATTCGCGGGTTTTTCCAAATATCGAAGGTACCCATCTGCGCGATAAATATTTTCAAAAAAAAATGCAAAAAACACTTGACATGAAATCCGATTTGCGAGGTCGCTGCGCTACCCGCTCGGGGTTGTTTTTGAAGCGGGTAGCGCAGCGACCAATGAAGGGTTTTCAACCCCTGATCCCTCT
>NZ_JPOQ01000191.1 GCF_000735045.1 Ferrovum myxofaciens | reverse complement strand
TTTCCGGAAATACAACAATTCGATCTGGCAGCGATGGTGCCAAGACTTGCCGTGGCGCTCATATGTGCAACTCCTTGTTCTGGAAAGAAACTGATGGCGCGCACTGAGATAGAGACATAATCAGGTAATGTGAAGTGAATGACCTGACTTACCCACCGCCGTTCGCGTTCGTCTCATGCTACGCCCTCGGCCAACTGGGGTCAAGTCCAAAATTTGCTGTAAATTCTCTCCGGTAACTGATGTTTTTCAGCCTGCCAAGGCAACGATATTGTTGCCCTGTTCAGCCGCAATTTGGGCATCTGCCCACTCCTTAAATTCATCCATATCGAGGTAGTTTCGTATCCGGCAAGTTTTCGATATACGCGGTCGGCTTCGTCGAACGGTACATCGACATAGATGCGTCCCTGAATCACAATGCTGTTTTGCAGGCAGCATTGTTGCCACCGGATGTCATTTGCATCGAGCCCATGACCTGAGCAAACTTGATATCACTCACCCATTCTTTAACTGAACTTTAGACATTCGCCTCTCCCAGCCACCCAGGATTTTCCTTGGTGGTGAGGTGGAGAAAACACAAAAACAGGGCGATTCGACAATGACGGACAGGGGGTTGCGTGCCTCAGCACTGCAATCGTTGATCCTGAGTGGGGAAAGGCATCACGAAATTCCCCGACTTCGGGTTGTAGGCATGGCGTACGGGAAGTCCGATAAATTGGATGCGCATCC
>NZ_JPOQ01000190.1 GCF_000735045.1 Ferrovum myxofaciens | reverse complement strand
CGCCGGGCTGCCGGTGGATTCTCGAAAGCGATGTAACGGATGATTTGCGCCAAATCATCGCGGGCTGTAGCCCGCCAAGCGATGAGCAACAAATCACGTCCCCCGCAGTGCGGCCTCGGCTTCCTCGATGATGCTGTCCATCTCGACCATCACTTCGTCATGCGGGATGAGTGACCGCTTGTCAGCCAAACTCAACTCGACCTTGGTGCGCAACCAAGCGACATAACTGGCTTCCTGATCGACACTCTCGAATTCTGAAACAAGGGGAGACAGAGCGACGCTCATTTGCTAATTCCTCCGTTTC
>NZ_JPOQ01000189.1 GCF_000735045.1 Ferrovum myxofaciens | reverse complement strand
CCGATAGTTTCCCCCGGCTCGTTCGCACAAGGTATGTTTGAGGCTCGGGCTCATCAGAGTGGGAGCTCCGGCGCTGTCGAGCAGGTGATCCAGGCAAGCGGCCAATTCTTCCCGCGTGGCGTAGTCCAGAGTCAGGCGAACCCGGATACGGGTACCCAGCGGCAACAGTTCTTCCCGGGTCAGAGCCTCGTTCAGGCGGGCATCGCCCGCCAGTACGACGGCCAACAGGGGTTGTGAGTCAAACCGTGCTGAAGCCAACAGGCGTAATTCCAGTAAGGTCTTCGGGCTCATTTCCTGGGCCTCATCAATGAGCAGACAACAGCGGGTCCGGGTGGCTTCGAGGTGACTGATCCAGCGCTCCCGCAGGATCTTGAATCCGCCCCAGCGGTTGCAGGGTTTGAGCATGACGCCGAAGACCTCGGCCAGTTCGCGGTAGAAATCCCCGAGGTTGCTCTGGGGGTGATTCAGAATTCCCACCGTGAGATCGGTTTGACGTTCCAGGCGTTCGGCCAAGGCCCGTAATGCCACACTCTTGCCGGTACCCGGGTCTCCCTGGATCAGAGCGAAG
>NZ_JPOQ01000188.1 GCF_000735045.1 Ferrovum myxofaciens | reverse complement strand
ATGGGTGAAGTAGGACTCCCCGGTGGCTTTGTTGTTGGTTCTGGTTTGGCGAATAAACATTCTACGATGCTACCAGAAAAGCAAGGGGTTTTAGTGAACATTGCAAAATATTATGGCACTACACAGCGATATCGTCAAAAACAAAAAACGCGAATACTTTATAATCAATGCATTATAGAAATTAATTCGGAAAAATTGTCGATATTTTCGCTTATTTCGTTAAAGGCGGGTTAACGTGAACTAAGCCTACATAAATATAAACCTTGCTCAATAATAGTGCTGATGTCAGTGATCATCCTGATTCGTATGCATGGCCACCACCTTAAGCAA
>NZ_JPOQ01000187.1 GCF_000735045.1 Ferrovum myxofaciens | reverse complement strand
TGTAGATGGTCGAGCCCGGTTTGATATGCTTCTGAATAAACGTCTTGAGCGCTTCGGTTTCGGCGTTGGGGATGATTTGCAACCGGCAACGCCCGAAACCCTTGGGGGAAAGCAACTCCACGGCGACGGCCACCAGCACCTTGCCTCCGGCTCCGCGTCCGCGCTTGCCGTGTCGCGCACCACCAAAGACAGTTTCATCCACCTCGACTTGTCCGGACAACATGTCATGCCCGGCATGACTGATCGCGCAACGGAACCGGTGCAGCATCGCCCAGGCCGTTTGATAAGAACCAAACCCAAGAATCCGATGCAGCGTTTTGGCGGAAACGCCGTTTTTGGCAGAGGTAAGATGCCAGGCGGCGGCAAACCATACAGTCAGCGGTGTTCTGGTGAGGTGGAAGATCGTGCCAGCCGTGGCGGATATCCGACTGACACACGCTTTACACCACCACCGCCCTCCTTTCATGCGCCACGCAGTGGTGCCACTGCAATCAGGGCAAACAAAGCCATGCGGCCAGCGAAGCCAATCAAGATAATCAAGGCATGCCGCGTCATCTGGAAACCACGCCTTAAATTCGGCGTAGTTGCGAGGGTAATCAACCCCAGCTCGGGGAGACTTAGATCTCGCTTGCGGTTTCTTTGATTCCATTACATAATTTTAACATCACAGCATCAAGCTGGATACCCCACTTTTCAAAACCGTGCGGATGATGTGGTGTGGCGGGTCAAAGTGGCTGGAGAATGGATCTACCTGTACCTGCTGATTGAATTCCAGAGTACGGTGGACAAGTACATGGGCCCTGCGCATGATGGTGTATCAGGGCTTGCTGTATCAGGACCTGATCAAGCAAGGAGCGGTGCTGTCCGATGGGCGTCTGCCACCAGTGTTACCCATCGTGCTGTACAACGGCAGTCAGCGCTGGACGGCAGCCACGAATGTATTCGACCTGATTCCGCCAGTGCCGGGCTTGGTGGAGCAGTTCAAGCCTCATGCCAGATACCTGCTGGTGGATGAGAATGCCTATTCTGACAGCGAACTGGCATCACTCAAGAATCTGGTGGCAACAGTGTTCCGGATTGAACATCCGGCTGACCCGGAAAGCATTCAGGCATTGCTACATCTACTGGAAGAATGGCTGTCAGACCGCTCAGATCTCCAATACATGATCGCCCGATGAATACGGGCGACATTGATGCGCAAACCAGAGTACCGTATACTTTTGCCAGAGGTGGAGAATTTACAGGGATTACGAATCATGCTATCCGAACAACTCGAAGTGTGGGCGCGTCAATACGAAGCCAGAGGCGAAATCATGGCCCTGCAGAAGTTGCTGGCCAAACGTTTTGGCGCTATCCCGGCAGATATTCTGGATAAAATTGCTTCTGCGTCAAAGGAACAAGTCGATTCATGGTTGGATCAGGTGCTGGATGCCAACAGTTTTGGCGACCTGTTTGGCTCCACCACGCACTGAAGCCAACGGGCGACAACACCTGGTTCACAACACCGTCACTCCCTTAATATTGAAAAAAACGAAGGCTGTTTGGGCGTGGGTGTGTGATAGTCCGGGAACTTCACTTGAATCGGGCTGCAAGCCTTTACTGGCGTGGGTTTGACGGTTCCTGCGAACCATGGAAAATCGCGGGAACCGTTGAACCCTTCAGCGACCATCATAAACCAACTCAACCCGCCCCCACCCTCTCGCCCCCGGCCACCACGCCCGGATCCTTCCTGAACCCGATCATCACCGGTAACCGTTCCGGGTCCGGTCCAGGCCAGTCACTTTTGCGCGTGGCCGCC
>NZ_JPOQ01000186.1 GCF_000735045.1 Ferrovum myxofaciens | reverse complement strand
ATCAATTGGCGGCGCTTAAAACTGCACTGCTGTGGCAAATATGCCCAAGTCGTCAACTGCTCGCCTTGAGCACCCAAAAACCTGTCAAGCACTTTTTCAATTATTTTTGCAGGGGCGAGCAGTTACGGTTTTTCCTCGTCATATTTTTTTGTAGAAATCACGCTAAAACGGGTAAAAACCTTTTCCTCCCCCCTTCTGCGTTGGGAAAGTATTGACGCACATCAAGATACAAATTGCAACAGTTCTGCCATAAAACATAAAAAAAGAGGCACCCGGAGGTGCCCCAATTCCCTGACGGAGAGAGGAAAGACTATTCGATGCGTTCGCCATGCAGGACCAGATCCAGTCCCTCACGTTCTTCTTCTTCGCTGACACGCAGACCCATCACCATGTCGATGACCTTGAGCAGCACGAAGGAGACTACGAACCCGTAGACCACCGTCACGCCAACCCCTAGAGCCTGAGTCGCCAGGCTGCCATCCACGGCACTGATTTCCTTGACATTGAAGACCCCGGTCAGTAAGGCCCCCACGATTCCGCCGATACCATGCACCCCAAAGGCATCCAGAGAATCATCGTAACCCAGCATATGTTTCAAACTGGTGGCGGCCCAGAAACAGATCACGCCCGCAGCCAGTCCGATGGCAATGGCCCCCCCCGTGGCGACGAAACCAGAAGCGGGCGTAATGGCCACCAACCCGGCCACCGCCCCGGAAGCAATGCCCAACACGCTGGGTTTGCCCTTGGTCAACCATTCGGCAAACATCCAGGACAGAGCCGCAACCGCCGTAGCCACTTGGGTGACCACCATGGCCATCCCGGCACGACCATCGGCTGCCACCGCAGAACCAGCATTGAAACCGAACCAACCCACCCACAACATGGAGGCACCCACCAGTGTCAATACCAAATTATGGGGTGCCATGGGTTCCTTGCCATAGCCCACCCGTTTGCCCAACACCAGCGCTGCCGCCAAACCAGCCACCCCGGCATTGATGTGCACCACGGTACCCCCGGCAAAATCCAACACGCCTTTGCCAGCCAGCCAGCCGCCCGGTTCCCAAACCCAATGCGCGATGGGGGAATACACCAGCAGTGACCACAGCGCGATAAACACCATCATGGCCGAGAATTTCATGCGTTCAGCAAAAGCACCTGCAATCAAGGCAGGAGTAATGATGGCAAAGGTCATCTGGAACATCATGTAGACCGATTCCGGAATAGCCGTGGCAGCATGGTGCACCATCACCTTCTTGGCCTCATTCTGATACAGCATGCCATCCAGCAGGAAGCGACTCATGCCCCCGAGCCAGGGAGTTCCAGGCATGAAAGCCAGGCTATAGCCCGCCACAACCCACAACACCGTCACCATGGCGCAGATGGCAAAACTTTGCATCAGGGTAGCCAGCACGTTCTTCTTGCGGACCATGCCCCCATAAAACAGCGCCAAACCCGGGATGGTCATGAACAGGACCAATGCCGTGGATGTCAACATCCAGGCCGTGGCCCCGGAATCGATTTTATCAAACCCCACTAAAAAGGGAGCAGTGGGGGTTGCCGGGGCTGCTGCAGCCGGCGCTGCGGGCGCTGGAGTAGCATCCGCAGCGGCAGTTGGAGCGGCGGGAGCCGAAACTGCGGGCGCAGGGGTTGGCGGAGTTGCCGTGTCATCGGCCATCACTGCCACGGTCCCCAAACTCAGAGACAGTGCCAAGGCGGCAACTTTCAATGTTTTCCATCGTGCTTTCATTTTCATTCTCCTTATAGGGCATCCGAGCCGGTTTCACCGGTCCGGATCCGCACCACATGTTCCAAATCGTACACAAAGATTTTTCCATCCCCAATCTTGCCTGTGGTGGCCGACTTTTCGATGGCTTCGATGACCTGTTCCAGTAATTCCGTCTTGATGGCCGCTTCCAACTTGACCTTGGGCAAAAAATCCACCACGTATTCGGCCCCTCGATACAGTTCGGTATGCCCCTTTTGCCGTCCAAACCCTTTCACTTCGGTGACGGTGATCCCCTGTACACCTATGGCACTCAGGGCTTCCCGCACCTCATCCAACTTGAAAGGTTTGATGATTGCAGTCACAAGTTTCATGATCTCTCCTCTTTGAATTTTCAATTAGTTAGAATTTGTAAATGCCTTGCAAACCATAGGTCACCATGCTCTGATACAGGGTCCCATTGGAAGAAGCAAAGATTCCTTGACTCGCACGGTCTCCCCGCAGTTCGGCACGCAGTTCGAAGTCTTTGACCGGT
>NZ_JPOQ01000185.1 GCF_000735045.1 Ferrovum myxofaciens | reverse complement strand
TTGCTTAAGGTGGTGGCCATGCATACGAATCAGGATGATCACTGACATCAGCACTATTATTGAGCAAGGTTTATATTTATGTAGGCTTAGTTCACGTTAACCCGCCTTTAACGAAATAAGCGAAAAATATCGACAATTTTTCCGAATTAATTTCTATAATGCATTGATTATAAAGTATTCGCGTTTTTTGTTTTTGACGATATCTCTGTGTAGTGCCATAATATTTTGCAATGTTCACTAAAACCCCTTGCTTTTCTGGTAGCATCGTAGAATGTTTATTCGCCAAACCAGAACCAACAACAAAGC
>NZ_JPOQ01000184.1 GCF_000735045.1 Ferrovum myxofaciens | reverse complement strand
TATAGTGGACCCTGAAATCAAGACAGTAGTTTATGCTGTGCGCTGTCATAAGGGATGAGCGAAATGAGCGAAGCGAAGAAGAGGAAAGTTCACACCCCCGAGTTCAAGGCGAAGGTAGGCCTTGATGCGGTGAGAGGGGTAAAGACGATCAACGAAATTGGTCTGGATTACGGAGTTCATCCGGTGCAGGTAGGGCAGTGGAAGAAGGAAATTCAGGAGCAAGCCAAGACGCTGTTTGAAGGAAAGCGAGGGCCAAAGCCGACGGCTGAGCATCGTGAGCCGGAACTGCTGTACAGCGAGATTGGCCG
>NZ_JPOQ01000183.1 GCF_000735045.1 Ferrovum myxofaciens | reverse complement strand
GTAATCGCTCATGTACTAATTATACAGATGCTAGATATATAATGCAAGACAAATCTAAGTCAAAACCAACTTCCCGCTTTCCTCCCCATGGCTAAAGCGAGGGGATTCTCGCGGAGATGGGTTGAGGAAGGCAGCAGCCTACTTGAGATTAAGTGTTTCCATCACTATTATTTTTGTGCTATGGGAATGTGCTGGCGTTTCAACAAGCCGCCACCATTTCCGCCGATCTTCTGTGTTTGCCCAACCTTTGTCCTTACACTCTGTGCGAGCGCAAGAAGCACGCTGCTGAGGCCATGGCGTACAATGGGCTGGTGCAAAGTTGGCAAGAAATTACTAGGAAGGCAAGGGGAAAGCCGAGTGCCGGAACAACGGGCACCGACGACATGTTTGATGAATCCGCATGAACTTGCGCTTGAGGCGGGAGAACAACTGAAATGACAATGTCTGCGTTTTTTACACGATTCAGAGACCTCGCATTCAAGGAAATGCGCGCTTGCACCGTCTCACCCGGCAGGGAAATACCCGCTGATGAATATGGCTTCCTAGAGTTCTATTGCGACGATGCACAATGCGATTGCCGTCGAGTCATGATTAAAGTGCTGGGCCAACGCAGCGGGGACAAGGCTTGGGCCACGATTAGTTATGGCTGGGAAACTCCAGAGTTCTATCGGGGATGGGCAGGAACTGACTTAATGGACGTTGAAGATCTGTGCCGTCCGACCCTCGATTTGCTGAATCCACAATCACCACACGCAGAATTTTTCCTTTCATTGTTTGAGGAAATCATCCAGGGCAAAACTTAAGTGGAGCGCTTGCAGCGGCACTATGCAATGTTCAGGAAACCGGCGAAGCGTCGGTAGGGATTGCCGCAGTAAAGATGCGAAATGAAATAGGATGCGAAAGATGGCATGGATTGATGAAGCAGCACTGTGTTTAACAGGGAAGCTACCAGAGGGAAGTCGCTTGATTGTGTTTGGCTCTCAAGCGCGCGGCGATGCACGGCTCGATAGCGATGTTGATTTGCTGGTGATTGAGCCAGAGGTGTCGAATCGTTTTGCGGAGATGGCAAGGATTTCGACCCTGCTGGGACAAAAGCTGATTCCAGCAGATGTAGTAGTGCTGAGTGCTGCTGCATTTGAAAGGCAAAAGTCAATCATCAATACGCTGGCATGGCGCGCTGATCGCGAAGGGAGTTTGCATGAATTCGCAGCTTGATCATGCAAATGGCTTGCTGACCAAAGCACGCGATGATTTTTTTGTGGTGCGTCGACTGGCGGGTGAAGCAGATGCGCCGGGATGGGTGTTGGTATTTCATGCCGAGCAGGCGGTTGAAAAGGCACTCAAAGCGGTATTGTCGAACGCAAATGTTGTTTATCCGCGCACTCATAATTTGGTGATGTTGGTCGAACTATTGCGGCAAGTGGGTATTCTGGACCAACGTGACCGGTCATTCTGATTTATCGTGACCGGTCATTCTGATTTATCGTGACCGGTCATTCTGGTTATCGTGACCGCCTGTTCTGATTTATCGTGACCGATTTGGCGGGTTTCCGGAATCTTCGGTCACGATGCCGGAATGACGTTGTA
>NZ_JPOQ01000182.1 GCF_000735045.1 Ferrovum myxofaciens | reverse complement strand
CCTGCTGTGGCGAATTCTCCTGCTACGCTTGGTTTCCATACCTGCTCTCCTGTGTCACAATCTGAAGAGGAGTATGCAGAAAAATTATCCGGGAAAATACAACGCCGCTGGCTTACCGCTTACGTTTGTAAGGCAGGTATCAAACTTCGATTCCAGCGCAAGAGAACTTCCCGGCTTGGCGCTGGCGGAGTCATATACCGACGCCAAGGAAAAAACCGTCTATGCGCTGGCTTGCCTCGATACCGCTATTGCTTCTTCTGACATTGCGGCTCGCATTGATGAGCTTGAGCGCCAACTTCCCGGCAATGACCAGAACGCCCCCGGCAAGGCCTCTCTGGGCAAGCTAAATCGGCTGAATGCGCTACGTTCCACCTTGAGTGGCATACAGGATCAGAAGGCATTACTGGGCACATGGCTGGATCGAGGAACAGCCGAGAGAGTGGCACGAGTTCAGATAACGCTTGATAGTTTAATCGCCCGCTACCGTAGCGAGATGACTTTTGCTATTGAGGAATCACCGCCCCCATCGCTTATTGATGCGTCTTTGGCATCAGCCCTGACCCAGCAAGGTTTCATTGGATCAGATCGTGAGCCTCGCTACATCGTCGCAACGCATCCCGGCCAACAAAATGTTAGCATTGCCATGGGCATGTACGTGATCCGCCAGTCATTTGAAATTGCGGTGAAGGATACGCTGTTTGGCACGGAAGGAATGCAGCAGATAAGTTGCAAAGGACTCGGTGTCGATATGCCCCAAGCTCAGGCAAAACTTCAGGAGCAGTGCCAGAAGGTGGCGGCTGACGGATTGTCGAAGATTTTGAAATCAGGTTATTGATTGAGGATTTTTAGGCCGCATTGAAAATGCCTATGTATTTTGCTATATAGCGTCTTGCATGAATAGGGAGTAGTTAATGTCTATCCGCATGAAGTTCCAACAAGATGGCGAGTGGCATGAAGTGTCCGGCAATTATGGTGAAGGAATTAATAAAAATTTCGCAGTGACAAAGGTAGAAAAAAATGAATACAGATACCGTTGTATCTTGCGTCAACAATTGCATTCGTCGTTTGTGTGACGATTTCGTCAGTCACCCGAATAAGCTGCTGACTGAGGACGATATGCGCATGCACCTTTGCGTCATCCTTCTTGAGCATTTTGGCACGGCTCAAATAACTGCTGATGGTGGCTCATCCATAGCTCTACACAGTGAGGTGCGATGGTATGGCAACGGACGCTTGAAGTACCGGTCGGATATTGTAGTAATCGACGTTAGCACGCTCTCGGTTCGAGATATGAGGCATATGCAATTACCGAGCAAAGGCTATGGATTCAATGTTCCGAAGGCGATCATAGAACTAAAATTCAGGCGCCCCACAAAAGAATCTAATCGAGCTTTCCTCGCATCAATCGAGAATGACTGCTCAAAGTTGAGAGCTATCAAATCTGAGCTTTCTCCTGACTCACCTCAACCCGCCTGCTGGGTTGTTGCGTTCGACAAAAAGGCTGATGTCAGCGCTCAAATCCAAACCAGTGACCGAATGAACGTTGAGTCCGGGGCGATTCGCGTCGATTACAGACATTCATGCTCAGATAGTACTGCGTAACCTATTTGCGGTTCGCGGAACGGAAAAAAATGAATAAAATCTCATCAGAAGAGAATGCCGTAATCAATTTGCAATCAGCACTCCAACAGTGCCAAGAATCTGCCCGTCGGGGGTACAAAATTGCATCAGACAATATCAAGGAGACTGCCAAAGCAATAACAATTGTTTCTAAATCGCTTTCCGCATGTTTGAAAATCCATGATGAAGGAGCTGTGCGTACTCCAGAGATTGTTGAACAACTCAAAAGGCAATTTGTTTCCGTTGTAAGTGAACTGGAGCAGTTACAAAACAAGACAGAAAAAGATTTACAAGAACGAAAAATACGGCTGGATCGTTTTTCGATAACCCTGTTCGGTCGAACTATGGCAGGCAAGTCAACGTTGATGGAAATTCTGACTCATGGTGATGGAAAGTCTATAGGTCTGGGAGCACAGAGAACAACCCGTGATGTTCGTAGCTACACATGGAATGGGCTTGAAGTAACGGATGTGCCGGGTGTTGCCGCGTTTGAAGGAGAAGAAGATGAGGAATTGGCTTTTCATTCTGCGGCGCAAGCCGACTTGGTTATTTTCTTGATAACTGATGATGCTCCTCAGCCTATCGAAGCCGAATGCTTTGCTCAGGTGCGAAGGCTGGGGAAACCTATTGTTGGCATTTGCAATGTTAAAACTGCGGTCGATGAACCGGATGACCTTCTACTTTTTTTGCGTAATTCCAATCGCCCATTTGAACAGAATAGACTGAGCGAAATTATTCAACAGTTCAATGCGTTCGCCGATAGGTTGATTCCAGGGAAGCGCATCCAATTCATTTCGACGCACCTCCGCTCTCGGTTTCTTGCAGGGAAGCATCAATATTCTGAATATGAAGCAAAGTTGATTGAGGCGAGTCGTTTCAACGTAGTTGAGCAACGAATTATTAGCGAAGTATCAGGCAGAGGAAGTTTTCTGAGGATAAAAAGCTTTATTGATGGTGCCGTTGCTCCAATATTGGAGTTAACTGATACGCTGCTCGATTTTAGCGCACAAAATTCCGCGTCCGGCCGTGTACTTATTGGAAAACATCGTCAGTTAAATGAATGGGCGAAAATTTTTAAATCAGATGGACTCAACAGAATTGATACTCTTATCGCTAAATTGATGGATAGTCTTCGCCAAGACGTTTCAGATTTTGCGGAGGAGCACTACGAAGATGGTCATGTCGGCGAAAAATGGAATAGGCATGTTCAATCCACAGGCATCAACGAAAAAAGCGAAAAACTCCTGACTCATTTAAGTGAAGATTGCAAAAAAGCAATGCAAGAAATTGCAAGAGAATTAAAAAGTGAGCTTTCTAAAGTTGCAGATTTCTCTGCGGATAAAAGCATCAAAATGGATGGCGTTTTCGATGCGAAAAAATGGTGGAATAGGGGTACGGTCGCTCTTTCTGCTGGGCTTGTACTTGCAGCCATAATTTATGGAAGTACCCCAATAGGATGGGCTGCGGCGGCTGTAAGTGTGCTCGGCTGGTTAGGTTCCTTTTTATTTGATGAACGAGAAAATAAAGCAGATAAAGCTAGGGAAAAGCTATCGAAGAAATTAAACGAAGACATTGACAAAATAGAGCGCAATCGTAAACGCCAACTCAGTGACTGGTTTTTTAACGAACTCATCAAGAAACAGGTTGATGTGCTCTTGAGTGACATTAGAACAATTGAGTCTGCCTTGTTTGAGCTTGCTGATGCTCAGCGGGCGCTGGCATGGACGCTTAATAAGCGCATTAGGCATTTGACTAAACTGCTGATTAAGGAAGGGTTGAAACAGGTAAATGCCTCTGGAATGGAATATCACCTTCGATCTGTTGCCCGTGTTCCAGGGTGTGCGAACATGCTGCTTATCGCACCTGAAATAAAATTCCCTGAGAAAATAAAGCTTGATCTTGAGCGGCTACTTGGTGAATCAGTTTGGTTTGTTATTGACAACGGCAATCCCAAGTCAATTCTTTCGCAGGCTATTGGCCGCAGATGTGATCGTAATAAGATAAGCATCGAATCAAAACTGAAAATTGCGCATATCCCGTTGGACGAACTCGACGCATTAACGCTGACGCGGGTTAACTTGGCGCAACAGTTGACGGAACTTCACATCACAAAATAAAAGGTATGCCATGAACAATACAACAAGCTTTGAAATTCTTGATTGGGCAACTGCTGGAAATGACCTGTTAAAACGTGCATCAACGGAATTAGGAAATGTTCCGAGTGAAAAAATACGTGATTTGGCGAAGCAGATACCAGCAGCGGTACTGGCTGAGGATGAAACGATCAAGCTCGTTTTTGCCGGGCAATACAGCGCTGGTAAATCAACTATCTTGAAGGCGCTTACAGGAAGAGCAGATATTGCCACGGGCGCGGGGATTACTACGCAGGAAGCCCACGTTTATGAGTGGGATGGTGTTTGTGTCATCGACACACCTGGGGTACACACCGAATTGCGCCCCGATCATGACGAAATTTCGTACCAAGCCATTTCCAGCGCTGATCTCCTGGTGTTCGTTGTAACGAATGAACTATTTGACTCCCATCTCGCGAAGCATTTTCGCAAGCTCGCAATAGAAAAAGACAAAGCTCACGAAATGATGCTGGTGGTAAACAAAATGCGGCGTTGTGCTACGGGCAATTCCGTAGGGATGCAGGACATTATCCGTGAGGATTTGCGTAAGGTGCTTGCGCCGTTTTCTCCAGAAGATATGCGTATATGTTTTATTGATGCAGAGTCTTTCATTGATAGTCAGCATGAAAATGATTCAGAAACAGCAGCCATGCTTAGGAAGAAAAGTGGGATTGAGGTATTTACAAAAGAACTCAATACGTTTGTTCGTGAAAGTGGCATGGCGGGACGGTACACAACAGCACTTTACAGTCTTGAACAGGTTCTTCAGGAAGCTCTCTCGGTCGAATCAAACGGCGACAATGATGTTGACGCACTGGAAGAGTTGCTACTTCAAAGACGGCGAGCTTTACATGAAACGCGGGATCGTATTCCTCGCACCGTGGAAAAAGAGATTCAAAATGTGGGTACACAAATACGGCAAGATGGTCGGAAGGTTGCTGATCTTATTAATGGTAATGCCGATCAGAAAGAAGTCAATAACGAATTGCAAAAGGCGCAAGACCGCGTTCAATTGCATGCGGACAACTGCGGCAAATCAATCGAGAGAGCCATTGAACAACAGGTTGGCGAGCTTGAAGAAACAGTTCGCAACATTCTTAATAGCGAACTGGCTAAAGAGCTTGTACCTAGGCTGAATCATCGTATCCAAGAAGCAAATATTTCCCCTGAAGCAATGGGAAGAATTAATAAAGCCGCAGATATATCTCAAAAACTGGGGAAGTTTTTGATTGAAAATTCTTTCAAAGCTGGTGGCTCTGGTGCATTGGGGGGGATGTTCAAACTAAGCCAATATTCAGGCACTAATGCCCATGTGGCAGTTAAGGCTGTCGGTCAATTCTTTGGCAAGACTTTCAAGCCTTGGGAGGCTGTAAAGTGGGCAAAGCTTACAGCAAATGCAGGCAGGGTGTTAGCTGTCGTTGGTACGGTTTTAACTATTTACTTGCAATTCAAAGAAGAGGCTGATGCCGCACAACTTGAGGTTGATTTACGGGAAAGTAGGGCATCAATCCGTGGTGGTTTTAACGACGCGGCACACGCGATTGAAATGCACTTCGATAAGGCTACGGGGACATATATTGCAGACACTTTTGATCCTGAGATTGAATCAGTTGATAAGCAGTTGGCGGAGCTGCGAGAAATGCAACAAACACGGAGTGACCTATTCAGAAATATGGGCGAGTTGCTTGAGGAAACGCGACAATTGATAAAAGTGCTCCATGCAAATACCGCGAAACCTTAACTTTGGTTTGGAAATATTTACCGCGTCAATAAATACTAGCCATCGTTGCTGAGATTCAAAGCTATATAGCCGATAAATTACCATGTCCTTCACCCCCGAAACCCTCCTTCGTCACTGGCAAACCCTGCGCCGGATTCCGCGTTATCCGCAAAAGATAACCGCTGGCGATATTTGCCAGCATCTTCACGACGAAGGTTATGAAGTCGGCAAGCGCACTGTCGAGCGAGATTTACACGCGCTTTCCCGTATCTTTCCGCTGGTGCTGGACGAACGTGCCAAGCCCTACGGTTGGAGTTGGAGCCGTGATGCTGCGGGTTTTGATTTGCCTGGCATGACCGTAAGTGAGAGCCTGACCGTGATGATGGCGAAAGAGCATTTGCGCTCAGTCATGCCTGCCAGCACCTTGGAACAGATGGCTCCCTATTTCCGCCAGGCAGAGCAAAACCTCAATACCCTCTCGGGGCGATCAGCGCTGGCAGCATGGTTCGACAAAGTCCGCATCATTCCACCCACACAGCCGCTGCTCGCACCGCAGGTAGATGAGGCGACACTTTCCGTCTTGCAGGAGGGCCTGCTGCATAACCGCCAGTGCGCCATAACATACCAGCGGCGAGTTGCGGGGGATGTGGATGAGTATCCGGTCAACCTGCTTGGCTTAGTCCAGCGAGGTGTTGTGCTGTACTTAGTCTGCACAATCAAGATGTACACTGACTTGCGCATTCTGGCGCTACATCGGGTGCTGTCCGCCACCATGCTCGATACGCCAACCGCTAAGCCTAAAGGCTTCAAGTTGGATGATTACCTGGCAACATGTGCATTCGGCTGGACTACAGGCATCCTTGTGCGATTCGAGGCGCTGTTTACACCGGAGGCAGGAAACCATCTATGTGAAACACCCTTGTCGGAAGATCAGGCCGTCACCGTGCAGGAAGATGGGAAACTCAAAGTAACCGCAACCATTCACCAGAACCCTCAACTGGTTTGGTGGTTGCTTGGGTTCGGCGCTGACGTGGAAGTCATCGCCCCGGTTGAACTGCGTTCGCAGATTGCCGAAAAACATCGCACAGCGGCCAGTATTTACGATTAGTTTTCTTGCGTCGTGGTTTGTCGCTGCAATGCGGCATGATGGAGGCATTAATTTTCCATCCATCACAAAAGGTCATCACGAAATGAAAGACAACATGAATCAAGCTGAAGTACGCAGCATTATTGAAACTACGCTATCCAGCGGGAATAAATCGCCAGGGCTATTCGACTTGCCAAAAATCATGGGGCTTAAATCAAAGCTTGAAGCCTGTAACTCCATAAGCGCGGTCGTCGGCATATTGGAGGAAAACCGCAGCCTCATATCCAAGTGCTTCGGGCTGAGCGATTCCATATTCGATGATGGCTTGCTAAAACTTAACTCAATGCCAGCCACTGCGTAGCAGGAATTTGCTCTGTCAATTGGCAGGCTTTTGAAAAAAAGGAGTGGCTCGTGATCCTCAAGGCAATGGTGCTCTTAGCTTTGGTCGTGATCGGATTCATTGTGCTAGGCACAATTATCATCGCGATATTTTCCG
The DNA here is from genome assembly GCF_000735045.1 of Ferrovum myxofaciens. Classification (GTDB taxonomy): domain Bacteria; phylum Pseudomonadota; class Gammaproteobacteria; order Burkholderiales; family Ferrovaceae; genus Ferrovum; species Ferrovum myxofaciens. The sequence continues at coordinate 323 of NZ_JPOQ01000182.1, read as the reverse complement.
AATAGGGTATCGGATGATCATGGTTTGTGTGGGCGTTGAATGACCTTTATCTTGGTGATTTCTGTGCGCTCTTGGCTACTGGTGCCACATTTTTTCTTTGGATACTTTTCGTCAATAAAAAACCGAAGAGCAGTTCTTGACCGATTACTATCCGAAAGGAAAATAAAAATGGATAACGTGGTGCACATTAACGATGTCCTGATTATGTCTCTATCTCAGTGCGTACTGGAAAACTGTATGAATACACAGAATTCTGACCTCTTGCGAAAACCGATGAGGTGAATCATTGCGATCAACAGTACTTTGATTTCCGGAAATACAAC
>NZ_JPOQ01000181.1 GCF_000735045.1 Ferrovum myxofaciens | reverse complement strand
GAAGAGGGATCAGGGGTTGAAAACCCTTCATTGGTCGCTGCGCTACCCGCTTCAAAAACAACCCCGAGCGGGTAGCGCAGCGACCTCGCAAATCGGATTTCATGTCAAGTGTTTTTTGCATTTTTTGAAAATATTTATCGCGCAGATGGGTACCTTCGATATTTGGAAAAACCCGCGAATGTCTAAAGTTCAGTTCCCACAGTTTCAGGGCGAGCAATTGGGTCAGTGCATAGGCCGTGGAACGAATCTGCATCCACAGTTCCAGAGCCCCCTTCGATTGTTGCCACAGGTTCGTCACCCCCCACCATCGCTTCAGGTT
>NZ_JPOQ01000180.1 GCF_000735045.1 Ferrovum myxofaciens | reverse complement strand
CCCCCTGGCTAGCGCCATCTTGTGCGTGACGAGGCCCCTCATTTATTGATCCTCAGTGAGCGTGCTCAGAGGAGCCAGCCAGCGCATTACCTGGGTCATCGAATCCTGCAGAAGAGTGCTCTTGGTCGCTGTGCGTGCAGAGCAACGATGCAGTAATTCACCGGGCAGAGAATGGGCTTCCACCGGGGGGAGAAATCGACCGCGCAGGGTCTGCCATACCGGAGTCAGGATGAATTCTGTCAGCCACCATTGACGCCAGCGCCGGAGGGTCTGGATGGGAACCCCGAAGTGTTGAGAGAGTTTATTGCTTCGCCTCAGGGGCAGGCCATGACACAGAGCGGTGACCAGAAGCACCGTAGCACCCCAATAAACCCGGCGTCCCAAAAAGCGTACCGAGGCGGGAGTGCAACGGCGGCGGCAGTGCCCACAACAGAAACTGAAGCGGATCTTCTCCTCTATCCAACTCGAGGGTGCATCGCGAGGTTTGCGTTCGTAGTGAGTTTGATGAAGGGGACCCCCGCAATGGAGACACCCTCGCAAACGGATCGTGGCGGCATGATCCTGATCGATACGCAACAGAAATTTGAAAAAGGATGGATTCTGAAGGATGGTTTGGCACATAATGGGAGGGTCTTTAGTTGGGAAACCAAAGACTCGCCCTTGAGGG
>NZ_JPOQ01000179.1 GCF_000735045.1 Ferrovum myxofaciens | reverse complement strand
TTTTCCTCTCCGTAAGGATTCTCCGGTCAGCGTGAAACGGTGATGCCGTTGCATAACCCGATCCAGCAGGGCGTCAGCAATGGTGGCATCCCCGATCCACGCATGCCAGTGTTCGATGGGTAATTGTAATGCGGAGTTTAATCTTATGCGGAGTCCCGCTTTGGGGATCCCGCTTCCACCTCATTCTTGAAGCTTTTTTCTCCGCATAATCGTACTGTCTTCCTAGGCCAATTCGGCCGATTAAGGAGGATGTCATGTTTCCAAATTATTTTGAGTCGAAGGAAAGAGTTCGCAAGCTTTGCAACAGCTCTGGCGGATCATTTCTGGAAGGATTTGCTCATGATCTGTGGCAAGCAGGTTATGCGGAGATCACCGGACGTCGCCACATTCGAGCGGCGGAACACCTGATTTATTGGGCAGATCAGAATGGCATTCGCGTTGACGAATTTCAGGAGCAAGTCCTTTCCCGTTTCGACAAACACCTGACCCAATGCCAGTGTTCTGGCTACGGACACTATGATCGAATGAATTTGGTAAGCGGCGCCCGTCTATTCATGGGTTACCTTCATGGCGCCGGCATCATCGATACATTTGGCGCTGTGCAAACAGTGCAGAATCCAGTCTTGCTCACTTCGTTTTGTGAGTGGATGCGTCTGCGACGTGGCACGAAAGATTCCACTCTTTGTACTTACAGCATTTCGATCAGAGATTTGCTGAAATATATTGGAGATGAACCGAGCAGACTCGATGCCAAGTGTTTGCGCCAGTTTGTTTTGGACACAAGCAGTAAGCAGGGATTAGCAGCGACCAAAAACTGTACGACTGCGTTACGTATGTTTCTTCGCTTTCTGATCGCTGATGGCAAGTGCGCTGCTAATCTGGCTGACGCCGTTCCCGTTGTCGCTCAATGGAAACTTTCTTCTCTGCCACGGTACCTGCAATCGGAAGACGTTGAGCGGGTCATCGATTCGTGTGATCTTGGCTCACCCATTGGTCGACGGGATCGGGCGATTCTGCTCTTGCTTGCACGATTGGGATTACGAGCAGGTGATATCGTCCAGATACAACTGGAGGATATCGACTGGAAAGGTGCCTGGCTATCAGTCACGGGCAAGAGCAGACGACAGACAAAACTCCCACTCACCCAGGAGGTTGGTCAGGCGATCATCAATTACTTGCAAGATGGACGACCACCAACCGACACTACTGCACTATTTATTGGCTCCCGTGCGCCACTCCATGCCTTTGCAAATCACTGCGCAATTTCGGTGATCGTTGCCAAAGCAATGCGACGGGCCGATGTTCACTGTCCGAGCGGCGGCGCCGCTCATGTGCTTCGTCATTCGCTCGCAACTTCAATGCTGCGAAACGGTACATCGTTGCAGGACATCGCGGTCATTCTTGGTCACCGTTCCATCACGACAACACAGATTTACGCCAAAGTTGATCGTCCAACACTGCAACAGATTGCCCAGCCATGGCCGGAGGTGCAGTCATGATAATCGACCTTGTGGAGACATATCTTGCTATGCGCCGTGCATGCGGGTTTGAACTCAAATCAGAGGGGGGTTGTTTGCTCAACTTTGCCGCTTACTCTGACGTACGAGGGCAGGACTACGTTTGCCGGGCAACGGCCGTCGAATGGACTGGGCTAGCGCGAACGGTTCATCAGCGCGCGCGCCGACTTGGCGACGTAATTCGTTTCACGCGTTTCGCCAGGGCTGAAGATCCGCGCCACGAAATTCCGGCAGCCATATTTGGTAGCGAGAAAGGACCACGACCAGTCCCCTACATTATGTCCGGTGAGGTCATTCAGCGGTTCGTGCAGGCAGCATTCCAATTGGGTTGCCACTCGTTGCGCCGCCAGACCTATGGCACGTTCTTCTCGCTGCTGGCATGTACAGGACTTCGTACTTCTGAAGCCATTCACTTGCGCTATGGCGACATTACACCGGATGGGATACTGATTCGAAATACTAAATTCCGCAAGAGTCGCCTTGTTCCCCTTCACGACACTGCTCGGGCTGGCCTCGAACGTTATCTTGAACAGCGGCGTCCCTATGCCCCGTTGGACGATCATGTATTTGTTTCGTTGCGCAGAAAGCAGCTCATCATTAATGACGTTGAAACGGCATTTCGCACAGTTGCAAACGCAATTGGCTTGCCATGTCTACCGGTGCGACCTCGACCAACACCCCATTCCTTGAGGCACAGCTTTGCGGTGAGATCTCTGGAAAGTTGCCCGGATGGTCGTGATCACATCACGAAACACATGCTGGCACTTTCGACTTATCTCGGACATGGCAATGTTGCGCATACCTACTGGTATCTGGAAGCCACGCCCGATCTTATGAAAAGTATTGCAGAGCAGTGCGAGACCTTTGTGACAGGAGCACAATCATGACGCCGATTGCCCCACATATCTCAGCGTTTCTCCAACAGCGCCTTCCAATCGAATGCGGTGCCAGCGACAACACCTGTGAGTCGTATTCCTACGCTTTCAAGCTGCTCTTCGAATACGCCAGTAATATTCTCAAGATACCGCCATCGCAATTGCAACTTGAGCAAATTGATGCGCAGCTGATTGTCGACTTTCTGGGGTATCTTGAAACGACACGCGGTAATGGACCGAATTCGAGAAACACAAGACTCGCAGCCATCAAGTCGTTCATGCACTACATGGAATACCGTGTGCCATCAGCTTTGGAGCAAATTCGGCAAGTTCTCGCACTTCCAGTAAAGAAAACGGATAGCCGTCTCGTCAAACATCTCACGGTAGAAGAGTTGCAGGCAATTCTGGATGCTCCAGTACCAATCACACGGAGCGGAATTCGTGATCGCGCAATGCTTCATTTGTGCTTCGCCGGTGCACTGCGCGTTTCCGAGCTGACCGGGCTGCAAACAGCCGACCTGACACTTCAACCAAACGCAAGCGTTATCATCCACGGGAAAGGTCGTCGGCAACGTTGCTTGCCCTTGTGGAAAGAAACGGCGTCGGCAGTGCTGGCGTGGCTGGCGGTCAGAGGCAAAAATTTGACACCTGAATTGTTCCTCAACGCTCGTGGCGAACAAATGACACGAGCTGGATTCGAATACATTTTACGCAAGCACGTCAAAACTGCCGCCAAACGCTGTACGTCTCTGGCTACAAAACGCGTGTCTCCGCATGTATTGAGACACACCTGTGCCCTAACGGTCTTACAGGCGACCAAAGATATACGCAAGGTCTCCTTATGGCTCGGTCACGCTAGCATGCAAACGACCGAAATGTACACGCGCGTGGATCCGTCAGCAAAACTTGAGGCTCTCGAATCCGTCATTGCACCGAAGCTGCGCACTGGGCGATTCAAGGCTACTGACAAATTGATTGCTTCACTAAAAGTGCAATCTGTTATGCGGAGAAAAAAGCTTCAAGAATGAGGTGGAAGCGGGGTCTCCAAAGCGGGACTCCGCATAAGATTAAACTCCGCATTACAATTATAATGCTGTGCACAGCATTATAATTGGCTGGTGAGAATGGTGGCACGGGTAGCCGAACGGTCATCAATGATTTCCAGCAAAT
>NZ_JPOQ01000178.1 GCF_000735045.1 Ferrovum myxofaciens | reverse complement strand
GCCTGTGGAGAATTGGCGCAATCAGGCCGTTCCGTGAAGCAGGAACCCGCCGAAGCGACTACACAGGGGCTTGCCCTTGTGTAGCGCCGTAGGAATCTCCGGCATTCATGCCGGGGAGGATGTCAAGGGCTTTACAGGCCGATTGCAGCCACTGAAATCCAGCAAAAAAAATCAAAAGTGGGAGTTTTTTAACCATCAAGCCGCTTTCTTTCCGATCTTCATAATCGCCGCAGCCAAACTTTCAGTGGCCAACTGCGCATAACGCTGAGTTCTTCTCGAGTCCTTGTGGCCCAAAACTCCCCCAACAGTATAAAGATCCACCCCTTGGTTGATCATCTCGCTTGCCGTTGAATGGCGCAGGTCATGGAAGTGGAAATGCCCCAACCCTTGGGCCCTCGCTGATTCCTTGAAAGAGTGCTGAATCGTTATCTTGCTCACCGGTTTCATCTGAATGGATCAGATTCTTGGATGGACCGGTACGATTCTCGGATTGCCATTTTTGGTGTCATCCAGCACAAAGGTTTCCCCCACACGTCGCGCGCGCAATATCTCCGACAACCGCATCCTGAATAGAAGGCGATTCTGACCGCTTGTCTGGCAGAACGATTTTTGCAACCCTTGGCTCTGCCGCAAACGGGTGATACTCCGTCAGAAAAACCATTCGCAGGGACGGAGCAAAGCCCCACCTCGCAAAATCCTGTTTCAACCTGAATCGGATAAAAGGGTCGTTCGGCCACCGGACGCTTACGAAGTTCCTGCCTGGATTCCCCTGATCATCAACAGTTTTGCACAAGCGGGGCAAATCGTCGGAGCTTCCGGATCTGGAGGAATTCCGGTAGTTGCTCTTGATCCCTCCAGTATCTTTGAACAGGGGATGACCGTCTCTAGGGCCATCTGGTAAGTTTACTTACAATGTAAACTAGGTTACTATTCTTCCATATTGCCGAGAGAGGGAGTGATTTATGTGGAGCAGGACCTACAGCAAGCGGGTAAGTGGGTTGCAAGTAAATAAAGTGTGGATGGTATGGACCGATGTTAATCGGTGGCACACTTGGCAGCCCGACATCGAATATGCAGAATTGAACGGCGAGTTCAAGGTGGGCAACACTTTCAAGCTAAAACCCAAGAATGGCCCACAAGTTTCCATCCGGATCATCAAAGTCGAACCTGGCAGGCAGTTCACCGATTTGACCTGTTTTCCTGGGGCACGCATGTTCGGTTGCCATGAATTCATTGCTTACGATGATGAACTGGAAATACGCACGACCATGAGCATCGAAGGTTTTTTGTCTTTTTTGTGGAGAAAAATCGTTGCG
>NZ_JPOQ01000177.1 GCF_000735045.1 Ferrovum myxofaciens | reverse complement strand
CAGCAAGGTTCAACTAGCAAAAAGACGCGCCAGGGGCTACCGCAATACTGGAAATTTCATCAACATGATTTACTTTTTGTGCGGCAAACTGAAATTCAGTTACCCACTGTATTTCACATAGAGCCGCTGCGTGTCGGTGTGATGGTGACCGCCATTCTGGCAAGGTCCTCTTCTGTCACCACAAGGCGTTTCCAATCCTCGTCGCTCATGGGCTCCAGCGTGAAGCCATTCGGTCGTGTTCCCACAAAAAATCCTTGTAAATCATGGTTGCCGATAGGGGGTCGTGAATTTCGCGGCAATAAAAATCTGTGCACGCGCGCGGTCTGGCATCGGCCGGGCCCAAGGAATTAACCCCCCTACCCCCCCACGGCAGTGTGGTGACGGTCAGCCGCGGCAGGCATATCCCTGTTCCGGCAGAACGTAACAATAAGGAATCACCGTCACAAACGTCACGTCCATCACGGGCTTCGCATTTTTGTGATGGTGGTGACGCTCGTGATGGTCAGCGCTTATATTATAGTCGTCTGAAATGAAGAAGGGTACAAAGGCCACCATGATGATGCCATTTTTCTGCTACCTCGGCTCGCATCATGACGCTATCGAAAGAGTCGCACTTGCGCGCCCCACATTTGTTACCGCAGGTCGATTACCGCAATCACGCCAGGTCAGTTGGGCCCAACCCGATAAATCAGCATTTGCCAATTGGCACATCCATCCAGGGATCCATCACTTCAATATTCAGGAAAACCTTCACCAGAGTACTGCCGTTACTGCCATTGGATTTCTTTCGTCAGTTTTGGCAGTAGCCAGCCAGGTCTGAACTGATATCAAGTGGTAGGGGTGGGCGTATTGCCCACCCTTTACTCCCCCTGAGATGAGAGCATCAAAGCTCGTCAGGTTGGTGCATCCAGGCTGGGATATCGCGCTGGCCATGCAGCACACGCCACACGTCGATGTGATCGCTGTGCTCGGTATAGAAGACCAGATGGGGGTAACGCGTCAGCGGCCAAAAGCGTAGGCCAGGCAGGTTCAACTCGTGGGCGTAGCGGGGTGAGCCGCTGGCAGGATGGCGGCTGATGTGCGCGTAGGCCTGTTCCAAGGAATCAATGAATCCGAGCGCTGCCTGCTCGGCGTCCTCACCGAGATAGTGCGCGATGGCCTCTTCCACGTCCTGGTTGGCCAGTTCACGCGGGATGATGGGTTTGGACTTCACCCGCGGGCGTTGGATTTTGCGCGACCACGTACGCGCTGGCGCAGCGCATCGAAATAGGTGGCATTGGCAGGGACTGACGGGGCGGAAGCCGCGCCATCGAGCAACAGACCGCGCAAATGCAGCCGATCCTGATCCCTGCGGATCAACTCACGCACGTATTCGCTGCTGGTGCCGTAGCCGCGCTGGTTGACCTGCTCATCCACGAAAGACTTGAGCGTGTCGGGTAGGGAGATATTCATTGTACTCATGGGTCCAAGATTAGACGGTTTGGCAAAATTTGGCAAGACACCTCTTTCCGCAGGGTACATTGAGTCGAGTAGAGGTGATCATTCCCAATGATCACCATCTCTTTAGAGAGATCCATGGGAACCCGGGAAGGCGCATGGATAGTGGGTTTCATCGTTCCCGCCCCCTATCCAGGAACAATTGCCAGAGGGTGGAAACGCCCGCCATTCTGGCTGTGGCGTCAATGCAACAGAATCGGTGCGGGATATTAGGGGGATTTAGAGGGTGTATTTGTACTAAAGCGGGAATGGGCGGATTTCCGTAGCTGCAGCAGTGCTTCTCTTGGCTAGTTTTGCCATGCATATGTCTGGAAAATAGCCCTCCATCAGCACCACTGATCGCCATTATCCCGCTGTGAGGGATGATGTGAAATGGGGTGCGGCCACCGATGGAGAACAGCATGCATCTCACCCCCAGACAACTCGCCACACGCTGGCACGTCAGCGAGAAGACGCTTGAACGCTGGCGTCACCAGGGTACGGGCCCGATCTTCCTGAAGGTCGTCAGCCGCGTCTTATATCCGCTCCAGCATATCGAGGCGCTCGAAGCCAGGCGCATTCGTCTCGCAACATCCAGATCATTGCCGGCTGACACCGATCTGACCGCCGATGTGCTGCTCGACTCGATCACACCGGGGAGGCTGTGATGAGCACATCCCAGGCGGCCGAATTCACCGATGTTCGGTTTTACGACACCGAAGGCAATCCAGGACAATTGACGTTCCGTCGCATGACCGACAGCAGCGTTCTGCGTTGTGCCGATCTGTCGCCGCCCATGCGTACTCACGAGGGCCGGCGACTCGTGTTCTGGGTGGATGGCACCATTGCCGTGGTTTCAGCCAACCCGGATCGCACCGAACTGCTGCGCGCGTATCGCGATGCCTGGTTTCTCGGTCTCCTGCAACGTGCCGCTGGCGAAATGCGTGCCGAGATGATGGCTGATTTTCTGCGGCTGTCACCAGCAGTCTGAATTTCCCATAAAACAGCAGGATGAAATTCCCGAGGGTAAGTTTGGGGTTTTGGATCATTTTTTGATCAGGACGGTGGATTATCGGGAAAGAGTTCGAGTTGGTCTGGAT
>NZ_JPOQ01000176.1 GCF_000735045.1 Ferrovum myxofaciens | reverse complement strand
GGAAGAGGGCTGGTCGCGAGACTGGTTTAATTTCAAGAAAGCGTAGTGGTCAGATACTGGGTTAGATTGTATTGACACCTTCTTTGAGAGAGGGAGGTGAGATAAACACGAGCTTATAGCATTTGGTACTTTACGAGGTAGGGATGTGAGGTGCTTGAGGTTATAGGATCAAGTGAATAAGTGCATGTGGTGGATGCCTTGGCGATTACAGGCGATGAAGGACGTGGTAGCCTGCGAAAAGTTTCGGGGAGCTGGCAAACGAGCTTTGATCCGAAAATGTCCGAATGGGGAAACCCACCCGCGAGGGTACCCATACCTGAATACATAGGGTATGAGGAGCGAACCTGCCGAACTGAAACATCTAAGTAGGCAGAGGAAAAGAAATCAACCGAGATTCCCGTAGTAGTGGCGAGCGAACTGGGAAGAGCCTGCAACAGATAGCCATTGATTTAGCGGAAAGGCCTGGAAAGGTCTGCCATAGAGGGTGAGAGCCCCGTACGCGAAAAGTGAGTGGTGAGACTGAGGTTGCGATAAGTAGGGCGGGACACGTGAAATCCTGTTTGAAGATGGGGGGACCATCCTCCAAGGCTAAATACTCGTAATCGACCGATAGTGAACTAGTACCGTGAGGGAAAGGCGAAAAGAACCCCGGGAGGGGAGTGAAATAGATCCTGAAACCACATGCATACAAACAGTAGGAGCCCCAGATTTAATGATCTTCGGGTCTTTGGGCGAGCGAAGTGAGCCAAAAGACTATTAGAAGATGAAATGCTGACGATCTTCAGGGATTTTTGGTCTTTAAAAGGCTAGAGGATCTGGATTGATTTTGAGGGTCATTAGATCTGGGGTGACTGCGTACCTTTTGTATAATGGGTCAGCGACTTACATTCCGTGGCGAGCTTAACCGAATAGGGGAGGCGAAGCGAAAGCGAGTCTGAACAGGGCGTTCAGTCGCGGGGTGTAGACCCGAAACCAGATGAGCTATTCATGGCCAGGTTGAAGGTAGGGTAACACCTGCTGGAGGACCGAACCCACTAGTGTTGAAAAACTAGGGGATGAGCTGTGGATAGGGGTGAAAGGCTTAACAAATCTGGAAATAGCTGGTTCTCTCCGAAAACTATTTAGGTAGTGCCTCACGTATCACTTCTGGGGGTAGAGCACTGTTTTGGCTAGGGGGTCGTTTAGATCTACCAACCCAAGGCAAACTCCGAATACCGGAAAGTGCGAGCGTGGGAGACAGACATCGGGTGCTAACGTCCGGTGTCGAAAGGGAAACAACCCAGACCCTCAGCTAAGGTCCCCAAGACATGGTTAAGTGGAAAACGAGGTGGGAAGGCGAAGACAGTCAGGAAGTTGGCTTAGAAGCAGCCATCCTTTAAAGAAAGCGTAATAGCTCACTGATCGAGTCGTTCTGCGCGGAAGATGTAACGGGGCTCAAACCATGCACCGAAGCTAGGGATATCCGAAAGGATATGGTAGGAGAGCGTTCTGTAGGCCGTTGAAGGTGAGGTGTGAACCTTGCTGGAGGTATCAGAAGTGCGAATGCTGACATGAGTAGCGATAAAGCGGGTGAAAGGCCCGCTCGCCGAAAGCCCAAGGTTTCCTGCGCAACGTTCATCGACGCAGGGTGAGTCGGCCCCTAAGGCGAGGCTGAGAAGCGTAGCTGATGGGAAATCGGTGAATATTCCGATACCTTGATTCAATGCGAAGGGGGGACGGAGAAGGTTAGGCTAGCCGGGTGTTGGAAGTCCCGGTTTAAGCGTGTAGGCAGATGCTCTAGGCAAATCCGGAGTGTCAATGCTGAGGCGTGATGACGAGGACCTACGGGTCTGAAGTAGTTGATACCCTGCTTCCAAGAAAAGCCTCTAAGCGATAGTTGAATCGAGACCGTACCGCAAACCGACACAGGTGGGCAGGATGAGAATTCTAAGGCGCTTGAGAGAACTCGGGTGAAGGAACTCGGCAAATTAGCACCGTAACTTCGGGAGAAGGTGCGCCCCAATAATGTGAAGGTCTTTACGACCGGAGCAAAAAGGGGTTGCAGTGAAATGGTGGCTGCGACTGTTTAATAAAAACACAGCACTCTGCAAACACGAAAGTGGACGTATAGGGTGTGACGCCTGCCCGGTGCCGGAAGGTTAAGTGATGGGGTGCAAGCTCTTGATCGAAGCCCCGGTAAACGGCGGCCGTAACTATAACGGTCCTAAGGTAGCGAAATTCCTTGTCGGGTAAGTTCCGACCCGCACGAATGGCGTAACGATGGCCACACTGTCTCCACCCGAGACTCAGCGAAGTTGAAGTGTTTGTGAAGATGCAATCTACCCGCTGCTAGACGGAAAGACCCCATGCACCTTTACTGTAGCTTTACATTGGACTTTGATGGGATTTGTGTAGGATAGGTGGGAGGCTGTGAGGGTATGCCGCCAGGTGTACCGGAGCCAACCTTGAAATACCACCCTGATGTCATTGAGGTTCTAACCTAGGTCCATGATCTGGATCGGGGACCGTGTATGGTAGGCAGTTTGACTGGGGCGGTCTCCTCCCAAAGAGTAACGGAGGAGTGCGAAGGTATCCTAGGTACGGTCGGACATCGTACTGATAGTGCAATGGCATAAGGATGCTTAACTGCGAGACTGACAAGTCGAGCAGATGCGAAAGCAGGTCATAGTGATCCGGTGGTTCTGAATGGAAGGGCCATCGCTCAACGGATAAAAGGTACGCTGGGGATAACAGGCTGATTCCTCCCAAGAGTTCATATCGACGGGGGAGTTTGGCACCTCGATGTCGGCTCATCACATCCTGGGGCTGTAGCCGGTCCCAAGGGTATGGCTGTTCGCCATTTAAAGTGGTACGTGAGCTGGGTTTAAAACGTCGTGAGACAGTTTGGTCCCTATCTGCAGTGGGCGTTGGAAGTTTGAGGGGGGCTGCTCCTAGTACGAGAGGACCGGAGTGGACGAACCTCTGGTGTACCGGTTATGACGCCAGTCGTATTGCCGGGTAGCTATGTTCGGAAGAGATAACCGCTGAAAGCATCTAAGCGGGAAACTTGCCTCAAGATAAGACTTCCCTGAGGGCTTGACCCTCCTAAAGGTTCGTTCGAGACCAGGACGTTGATAGGTCGGGTGTGGAAGCGCAGTAATGCGTTAAGCTAACCGATACTAATT
>NZ_JPOQ01000175.1 GCF_000735045.1 Ferrovum myxofaciens | reverse complement strand
CATTCTGGCGGCCCGATACATGATTTCCTGCAATACCGTCTTCAGTCTCCTGCGCTTGGCGGGGTGCCGGATGGGGGAAATCTCTCCGGTCAATCCCAGTTGTCCCAGCAAACGCAGACAGTTGTAAGCAAAAGAAGCCAGATGCACGATGGCATCGTTGGTGTCGAATTTGCCCGAGGGCAAACGCTCCAGGTCCAGATCGCTTTTGAATTCAGAATGAAATTGCTCATGGGTACCATGGTGCTTGTAGAGT
>NZ_JPOQ01000174.1 GCF_000735045.1 Ferrovum myxofaciens | reverse complement strand
TCAGCCCGTCCTGGATGGCTCGATCCATTTCGGCACTGGGATAGATTTCCGCGAGAGCCAGAATGAGACGCAGGTGGTGACGGGTATTGAGTTGTTTGTGCTGTAATCCTTCGTAGAAGGCAGGGGCATGGGGCGAAAGGGCCAGGAAGTTCATGACCAGGCGCTGTTCACGGGCATGCTGACGCTGGTTCAGCAGGACCTTGGCGTGATCCGGTTGTTCGATGTCCTGATGTCGGTCATAGCAGCGGACATGACGGGCGATGAGTTGTCCGTCGTAATAGGCACACAGGCGATCAGGATGGGCCTTGATGGTCAGACGGCGGTGTGCATAATCAGCGGGAACGGAGTAGTGGTTGGT
>NZ_JPOQ01000173.1 GCF_000735045.1 Ferrovum myxofaciens | reverse complement strand
TCGCAGACAACCCCCTGCGCTCCGATCTGTATCGTTTCACCCAGCACAGCCATTCGTAACCCCCTCCCGATCATCTATCCTTGATGATCGGAGTATGCCGGGGTCAATCCTCCCTGAATACAACGCTGCTGGCTTACCGCTTACGGCAAAGCCGTTCACTATGCGCGCAACGGCGAACGGGTCATGAGTGACCGTGGGGCACAGGTAGACCTGATCAACACAGCAGACCATGAAATCGAGGCAGCTTTGCGCTTGGCGGAGCAGAAATTCGACATGACCAAAGGCCTGCTTTTGAAGGGAAGCCCAGAATTCTTGGTAAAAGCCGCTGAAATCGCTGGGAGGATGGGCCTCAAAATCCATAATCAGGACTTACAGGCAGAATGGCAACGAGGTCAAAATCCCGCAGTAAGAACTGAGTCCGCAAGACAAAATTCCGAATCGACCATGCCAGTGTCATCTGTCCAGGAAAGCTCTTCTGGCGTCGGACGCAAAGGTTACATCGATCAGGAGGGTATTGCAGCAGACTGTGTTCTGGCCCGACTCGATTGGCGCGGAGCTCAGGCACTTCGGAGTGCTGGGAGTAGCGGGGTTCTGACTGAGGAACAGGTATCACTGCTTCGTAGTGGAAAACATCCGGATCTGATTGACGAGAAGTCCCGGCTCACGGAGCTTGGCAGGTTATCCTACGAGCAATTGACCGGGAAAAAATTGGAGAGAGAGCAGGATCGGAAGCAACTGCTCACGCGCAACATTGACCAGCAAATGGAAGATAAAACCAGAAAAGACTATAAAACCACAGCCAGGCATGAGCAGAAATCGCGAGAGGCCGAGCTGGAGCGCTAGTGCCGGGGTTTTAGGGGCGAGCTTTTTCACGCTGTCGTGCTTTTGAGCACGGGATTAACTGGTTTGGGGCCAACGATTCGGATTGCGAGCATCGTGCAAGACAGCTAAAACATGTACGAGATCACCCCGCACGGCATAAAACAGACCATAAGGAAACCGGGGAAGGAGGGCTCGGCGAACACCGGGAATTACCTCGGCGTAAAGTAGCGGTGCCTGTTCAAGCCGTTTTAACTGTAATTCCACCGCCGCAATGAATTCCTCACCGAGACCGGGGTTTTGCAATTCGTACCACTCTTGAGCCTCGCCAGTTTCGCGCAAAGCGCGCGAAGAAAATTTCAGGCGGAAAGCCATGACCCATCTTTAATCCGCGACTTTACTTCGTCCCAGGAATAACCCGCTTCTGGGTTCTCCTCAAACTCCTTCAAGCGTGCTTCGAGCTCAGCCTTTAATGCGGGAGAAACTTCCACGGCTTCAGGAACCGCTGCCACGCTGTCCCAAATGAGCTCAACGAGACGGATACGCTCCTGTATTGGAAGCCCAAGAATTTCGGTAATAGAAAACCTGTTCATGCCGCAGATTGTACTCTTTTCGAAGCACGCCATGTTCATCGTTCCCTCCCTGCAGAGTCCTGATATGGCCTCGCCCCGGGGCCAACTTCAAAGAGGAGGCTGTATGAAGATACCGTACTTTTTAGCTGCTGAGGCTACCGATGAATTCATGACTTGGGAGATTCCGCTGGGCAAAGATCCCGTGAGTGACTATGGTCTCTCGCCAGAAGATGGCGAATTCGCTCTGATGAGGGCCTGATCATGACTGATGAGAAAGAAGTCAAAAAACCCCGAGATCTCCGTCAGGAAGTCACCGATAAAATGGTTGAAGCCTTGGACAAAGGCGAAATCCCCCGGAACAAGCCATGGGAGTCTCAGGAGCTTGGGATGCCTCGCAACATGGTGACCGAGCGTGAATACAATGGCTGCAACAGCTTGATATGATGAAGCTCACAAGAATCTGGACAGAATGACGGCCCGATCCTATGTGGTCTTCAATGTCGAACAGTGTACTGACCTGGAAAAGATTCCTCCACTAAATAAGCCTACTCGTGATATTCCCACGAATGAGCGGGCCGAACGGATCATGGCGGCCATGAAAAATGATGGCCTGGGTTTTACCGAGCATCCACACCATGCGTTTTATTCCCCCGGACGTGATGAAGTCTCACTACCACCCCGCGAAAGTTTCAAATCGGTGGAAGGATACTATGGCACAGCTCTGCACGAGATCGGTCACGCCACCGGCGCTGCCCAGCGTCTGAACCGGGAAGGGATTACGGGCGCGCACCGGTTCGGGTCGGAAGGCTATGCCAGGGAAGAACTCCGGGCCGAGATTTTCAGTGCCTTCATGGCGGTTAAAACCGGCATTCCTCACGACATGACGCAACACCAGGCGTATGTGCAAAGTTGGGCCGATGTACTCCGGAAAGACAAGAATGAAATCTTCCGGGCAGCGTCTGAAGCCGAGAAAGCCATGAACTATGTCCTGCAAAAGGAACAGGAATTGCAGATCGGGCAGGCCAGGGAATCCACCGTAACCAAAGAGCAGGAGGTGCCACGAGTAAAGGTTCTTGGGGTACGCGATACCGAGCATTCACGCATTGAGGGAATGCTGGTGAATTTTGACCAGAAGTTGCGGGAATTGAGTGTGCGTGAGGCGGATGACCAGATGACTACGGTGAAGGCTCCAGACGGGTTGTCACTGGCGAATTATGTGGGGCTGTTTGGGGTGGACACCGTGAGCCCGGACGGGGCAACGGGAGCAGTTCATGCGTTGTGTGACCAGAACATCACTCTTATGGCCAATGACCTTTGCACGGCGACACTGGAAGCGAATGGAAAGATGATTGGGCGTGGGGTGGCTGATAAGTCACCGACGCCATTTTTGTCGCGTGAGCCATTCGTGCTCAACCCCACACCGCGAGAATCCCCTCGCTTTAGCCATGGGGAGGAAAGCGGGAAGTTGGTTTTGACTTAGATTTCGCTTGCATTATACAAATAGCATCTGTATAATGCTTTGCATGAACGATTACACCATAAAATACAAGAGCAACCTGAACGTAGTTTACTCTTGCAAGTACCATGTTATATGGTGTCCGAAGTATCGGCGTTCGGTTTTAGTGAAGGGCGTTGACCTTCGTCTGAAAGAAATTATACAAGACGTTGCTACTGAGTATAAATGTGAAATATTGGAACTTGAGGTTATGCCGGATCATGTACATTTACTGGTAGAGGTTGACCCCCAGTTCGGAATACACCGGC
>NZ_JPOQ01000172.1 GCF_000735045.1 Ferrovum myxofaciens | reverse complement strand
CCCCCGGTGTCAGAGAATCTGTCGCCTCAACCATCTCTAAGCCACAAACCAGTTCTGCACTAGCAGTTCATCATAAATTGTAAAGTCATTCACATTGCGCGTAACCAGCACAAGTTTACAGGTTGCGGCGATAGCTGCAATTTCGCCATCCATAATCGGGATGGTCACGCCCTGTTTTGCAAGCCTTCCTCGCTCCTGAGCGAGCCATAGCCCTGCATTTTTTTCGTAAGGCAAGATAATTAAACCGCTTTGCTCAAGCGACTTGAGGTATGTAATCAGGTCTTGTTTACGTCTTGAGTCTGCCATGCGTGCCACGCCGTAATTCAATTCATGCCAGACCGTCACAGCCGTGCAGTATTGCCCGTTATACTGCTCAAGCCTATCCAGTACATGCAGGTTAGGCTGTGGCTTGGTGGGTTCAGACAGGACATTAGTGTCAAGCAAGTACTTCATTCCCATGAAAATTCCCGTGCAACTGCGCGGTCTCGCCAACTATCGACCTCCGTATCGGTAAGATCCAGAGCCGATTGTTTTTCCCGCCACTCCATAATGGCTTGAAAAATGCCTGTTCCTGAATTGAAGTGTTGTTGATAACGTTCTGCAGAAATTATTACCGCTACCAGTTTGCCATGACGTGAAATGCGTATGTCATCACCGGCCTCTGCTGCATGGATGAGTTTAGGTAAATGATTTTTTGCCTGAGCAATTGTACTGATGTCCATTTTTACCCTCCTTCTGATTACCTGTAGCCACATCATAGCCATAAAGCAAATCATGTGCAAACACGCGCTATCGAACAAGGAAAATGCTGACAAATAATTACCCCTGCCAGAATTTCGTGTTGCAGTTTGTAGATAGCCGTGACAGTCACATTAGTG
>NZ_JPOQ01000171.1 GCF_000735045.1 Ferrovum myxofaciens | reverse complement strand
GCCCCCTCCTCGCCAGCCATCTCCACCTCGCCAACCGTCAGCGTGAGCATTGACCATAGCCAGCATTCCAAACATAAACAGGGCACCCATTGACTTCTTCATGTTGGCATTCTCCAAATTAATTGCTTCATGCTGAAAACGAACATCCTACCGGCTTCGTTGACTCCGAAAGACATTTTCCCGGCATCATGGCCCTCAAGCCTTAGGAACGACTTAAGAACAGGCAGGTGGAATCCTACCACGCCCGTTCCCTTTTTGACGATACAGATATAGGGGCATGGTTCCTTCCGTCAGAAAAATACTGTGAGGCAACATTCCCGGCATCTTAAAAGTATTGCTGATCAGGGAAGTTCCTGAGCGCATTTCTCGAATCATCTTTTGCCCTAAAGCGGGCATGGGAACGGGCGACAAAAACGCATAAGCCAGATCAAACTCGCTCAGGGAGATATTCCAGAAACTTTTACGATGCAGCGTGCAATTGGGTAAGGCACGAGCCTTCCATTTTCCAATCAACCAAGGAATCGGGGCCACTTCATAGCCCACGAATCGAATGTCGGGATGGTGTGCCGCCAGGATGCAAAGGACAGTGCCTGTGCCACATCCCAAATCAACGAAGGAACGAGGGGCCATCTCTCGCACCAGACGATCCAATTCCGCCAGGGTTTCTCGATGCGTCAAGTAAAGGGGAACCCTTGACTGAAAGGTATTCCAGTACACCAACCCTAACACCACAAACCCCGCGCCATACCAACCCGCAGGTATCGCGCCGCGCGCCATTGCCCAAAGCGCAGGCAAAAAAAGGAACTGGAGGGGTAACCACCAGCGGGGACCTTTCACCAGTAATGTGAGCAGCACCGCCACAACACCCTGAAACAGAGTCAAAAAAGCCAGTGAAGGAACCGGCCAGAGGCCCAGTTTGCTTCCTCCAAACACTAGGAGCGCACTGACTCCCTGGATCACAAAAAAACGGTACATCGTCACGCTCGATGAAACCGAATCTTCACTTTCCTGCGCCATTCTTATCAACACCAGAACGAATGCCGAGTTGGCTCCCCGTACTGGCATCCTCTCTGACGGGCACCCGAATCCCCTGATGCCAGCGATAGACCGTAACCGCGCCACCCGCCAGATCCCCATGCACATCAAAGCGAATCAATGCCGTTACGCCAGGATATTCCAGCGTTTTCAAGTAAGGCAAATATCGTTCGGGAAGCGGTGAATCTGCTTTTTTCATCGCCGCAATGAGTGCACCTACTGCATCGTAACTGTAAGGCGCGTAGTCCTGAATGGCGCCAAAACGTGCCTCGAAACGATGCTTGAAATCCCGTCCCTTGGGCATTTCCTCCAACGGCAGTCCCGGTAAACTGCAAAAACTGCCTTCTGAAGCCTCTCCTGCAAGTTCAAAAAACTCCTTTGAACACCCCCCATCCCCTGTGAGGAATACGGATTTCAAATCAAGTTCACGAAGTTGTTTGAGCATCGGACCACTTTGAGCGTCCATCCCTCCAAAAAAAATGAGATCCGGTTGGCGCGCTTTGATGCGTGTCAAAATGGCTGAAAAATCTGTACTGTGATCATCGGTGTGTTCATGCAACAACACCCTTGCCCCTTGCCGGGATGCGGCTTTCTCAAATTCATTGGCCAAACCTTGCCCATAGGCCGTAGCATCGTCGATCACCGCCATCGTTCGGGCATCCGCAACGTGAACCGCAAACTGACCCAACACCTGACCTTGTTGCTCATCATTGGCCATGACGCGAAAAGCAGTGGGAAACCCTTGGTGGGTATACTTGGGATTGGTGGCCGAAGGAGAAATTTGAGGGATCCCTTCATCCGCATAAATGCGTGCCGCAGGAATGGTAGTTCCCGAATTGAGATGCCCCACCACGCCATTGACGCCATCATCGACCAATTTTTGAGCAACGATGGTCGCTGTCCGCGGATCGGCCGCATCATCTTCGCTCAGCAACTCGAAATGAACAGGTTTCCCCCCCAAACGAATGTCTTGAGTATTGGCATCATCGATGGCCAATCGCGCCCCATTCTCGTTGTCCGCACCCAGATGAGATTGAGGTCCGCTCAGAGGGGCCACAGAACCAATTTTAACGTCCCAGTGATCTGCCGAATGTCGTGAATCGCCCTCCTCTCCGGAACACCCTGAGAGTACTAAAATGGCCAGCACCAACCCCGCAGACCCGGTCAGGATGGAAGACTTGCCGACAAGCCTCATCCTGACCCCCGACATCAGCGAGACAAAATCCACTTGACCAGATTTTTGATATCCTCCTCGGATAAATTGGCATTGCCCCCCTTGGCGGGCATGGGCATCATGCCCCAAGATCCACTGCCCCCGCGGGTTACCTTGGCGATCAATTTTGCTTCTGCCCCAGGTTGACCCCGATATTTGGCAGCCACTGACTTGTAAGAAGGTCCTACTTTGGGGGTATCCACACTATGACAACTCAAACAACCACTTTTTTTAGCCAGTTCCAACCCATTGTCCGCGTGGGCAGCAACCGTGCCCAACAGTAGTCCGACAGCCATCACGGCAGTTTTCCAAGATTTCATTTTAGAGAGCTCCCTTTTCAAGACAAAAAAACTGAACACGATACTCAATTATCCAGACCAGAGGACATTTTACTCGTTCAACTCCTTGGCTGACCATCATTTCCGCCGCTTCTCATTTATCGCGCATAGCAAGGGAGGACTCGGTGGTACGAGACATCTTGTCCAATTTACCCGACCATAACCAGAGCCACAACCCCGCGATGATCATCGGCAAACTGAGCCACTGTCCCATACTGAACCCAAAGGCCAGTAGCCCCAAAAAGTCATCCGGTTCCCGTGTAAATTCTACCGCAAACCGAAATGCTCCATAACCAATGAGGAATAGTGCGGAAATGCGCCCCATGGGGCGTGGCTTGCGACTGAACCAGAGCAGCAAAAACCCCAGGACCAACCCCTCCAGACAGGCTTCATAAAGTTGGGAGGGATGGCGAGAAAATGCGTCCACCTTGGGAAAAACCATGGCCCAGGGTACCGAAGTCACCCGACCCGGTAATTCCCCATTGATAAAATTTCCCAAGCGTCCAAAGCCCAACCCGAAGGTCACCAGGGGCGCTACAAAATCGGTCACTTCGAGCCAACGACGTTTCTCGCGCCGCGCATAGAGCCAGCCCGCAATGATCACGCCAAGAAACCCGCCATGAAATGACATCCCCCCCTGCCACACCGCAAGAATGTCTTGAGGATGGGTCAAATAAAACTCCGGTTTGTAGAACAGGACGTAACCCATCCTCCCCCCGGCGATCACGCCCACCACCACATAGGTCAAAAAATTATCCACCTGCTCCACGGTCCAGTGCAGCCACGGCTGGGTCTTGATCCGCCAGCGCGCCGCTCCTGCTCCCGCCATGAAACCCGCCAGATACATAAGTCCGTACCAGCGAATGGAAAAAGGCCCCAAGTGCAGAGCGACTGGATCAAAATCCGGGTGAATCAACATGACAGGTCCTCACCTCCCGCAGATGGCATCCTTGGGATAAAATGGGAGATTATACCCACCTTGCCCTTCAGGAGAATGACAGGGCTGATAATCGGCGCAGGAAAACCATCACCCGCCGGTATCCAGAGAGCCCTGCATGCGACCGTGGGAATGGGAGTCAGCGAGCCAGTTGGGCGCCTGTGTTCTCCATGATGCGCCGAAATACCGAGGGAAAATTGGCCAAGGTGCCCATAACGGCGTAACCATAGGGCAACTGAGGAGCCTCCGGGACCGGTTCCAGCCCATTGAGGTCCTTTCCGGGATTGATATGGTGATCCACATGCCGACAATTGTTGAACGACACCAGGGTCGTCACCCAGTTTCGGCAGTCCCAGGTATGCTGAGGTCCGATGCGTTCGAAACGACCATCGATTTCCTTTCGGTGCAAAGCAAAATGTTGAATGAACGTAATGGACGCATCCACCAGATACATCACCACGGTTTGCACGGTCAGGAACAACACCCCCTTCCAGCCAGCCAGATAGCCAATCACCAAGTTGATCAGGACATAGAAGAAAATCGGGCCGTAAACCTCGGACCACAGATTACCCCGGACCGTTGCAATCTCAATTCCCAACCGCAACTGCTTGATCATGTTGCGATGAGAAAAACTGGACAGCGTATCGGACAGGTAACTGTACAGACTGTCCTTGGGCGTTCCCACCAGTACATGGTGCCCGGCCCCATGCTCTTGCGTGTAGTGGCCAAAACATACCGTGGTGAAGAACCACTTGGCCAAACGCCGATCCCATAGCGCACGACTGTGTCCTAATTCATGACCCAAAGCATTCCCCGAGCCTCCGGCCGCGTAGCCAGACCCTGCACCAGCCAGGATAACCAGCCACCAGGCATAGTGTTGGGCAAAATAGGCGCCCACCAGACCCTGCAGAGCGATACCCGCCAGAATGACACGCAAAGCCCAGAAGTTCCAGTAAGGAATGGGGCCTTGATAATCCCCCACCATCCATTCCAGCAACGGCAGAACGAACAGACCAATGAACAGGGGCCAGGCTGGATGGCCCAGCACCAAAAAAACGGCAGGCAACCAGGCGAAAAATATCGCCAGCGCCACTCCCCCGAAAGCCATGGGGTTCGTCAAAGATGCACGAGAATTTTCCATAGTCGATATAATACAGCAGGCATGAACATTGTGGGGGGTTAGCTCAGTTGGGAGAGCGTCTGGTTCGCAATCAGAAGGTCGTGAGTTCGATCCTCATACCCTCCACCATCACATTAATAGAATCAGTGAGTTACAACAGGTTTTTTTATCCACCCCACATAACACCCCACATAAACCAAAGTGCTTGGGTGATATGGGTTGATACGGTTTTCAGGTTCGGACTTGGCTTATGCTGAGATTCGTAACAGTGACGATAATGGCTTCCACCTTGCGAACTGTGTCTCTTGATACCCCGGCTTTGGATGCTATGGCCTCGTCTGTGCGGGTTGCTTCGTCAGAATTCTGACTAAGCAAAACTCCGCGCTGCCCGCATTGCTGCCGTTCCTTCGCCTTCGCTGCCTCCAACGGTTTGAGCAATAACCCCAAGCAAACGTTATGGTGCTGGTGACTGGCAAAACACAGACTTCACTCCATGAGTCTGGCAAGATTGGCTGGCCAGTCATTCGAGGAGAAAATCTTTTGTAGGATGAATCTGAGCGACTGCTTATCGAAAAGCGTTACTCACCCTATGTGCCCTTTGCTGTCATCAGGACTCGAAAATTTACTTCCTTAAACCGGACAGTCGTGACTGGCGAGATTCGACCCTGAAGAGACTGTCGACTATGACTGTTATACTACCGAGGAAACTCATACTTATTATCGAATGCGTTATATGGCGAAGATCCAGCCGGAACCATCTGATATGAATTGCTGAACGGATTGTATCGTTCCTGTTCGCCGGGTACCGTCATCACATATGAGCGGAATCAAAATGATTGATGGTCTGATTTTCAGGATGGATGATGGGTTGGCGGCTTGATCATGATGATGGGTTGGCGGCTTGATCATGACGAGGCATGACCAGATTCACTCCCTGTTCCAACTTTCAACGAGTTGGGTCGCGAATGGGGTTGGTATCATCAAGGTGGAAAGTGCCCCTGGCGTTGCGGCAGGTACCTGAAGTGCGGATTGACACTGCTTGATTGCGGGATTTTGTTACCCGCTGATAGCGATCATGAGGGGGTTACTGCGTAACAGGGTCTCCGGGGTATCAATGGCCAACAGATTTGACCCACCGACGTTTTTCAGGATACCCGACCTTCACTTTCTGAATTTTCATTCTACTTCCAGAGATCATCCCACTGCAAATAATGTGAAGGAAGTGACCTGACTTGGCCACCGCCTTCATGGTCACCATTTTGATGCTGAATGTCCAAACCTGAGTATCAATAAGTCGCCTGTACAATTTCGCGCAAGCAATCATGCTATCTCAAGATAAATCAGTCTTTTGTCCGCAATATGGCTGCAGATCCAGCAGATCTGGCATTATGCGAAGCTATCATCGTCATGACACACAAACTGAGTCAAAAATTGATTGCTGAGGAAATTGAAACCAAGGAACAATTAGATTTGCTGAAATCCATAGGATGTAATTTTGGCCGGGGATATTGGTTTTCCAAACCCATTCCGGGAGAAGAATTTGAAAAGTAACTGTGCAGGTGATACAGGTAGTCCTTTTCTTGGAAAATCTTTTTCTGCGACATTATGTGAAACGTGGTCAGCACCGCCGCCGGTTTCTCGAACTCCTTGGGTATATACCTCTGGCAGAAGCTGAGGCACAATACTGAAGGGAGCCTGCTGAGCAAGCATCATAAGACTGTTCTTTAAGCCAACACCCTCCACGAGACTCGAGGCGATTCAACATGCCATCTGTAAAATATGGAGAAATATCATAGATACCAAGCCTTTTATTAATAGTAATCCTGCATCAAACATTACAGAAATTCCGCCTCTTGGCATGGACGGCGAAAGTATCGTCGATGATTTTCGCCGGTACTTCAGCCACACCCTGTACCGGGACAAGTTGAATCAGTCAGCCTACTATGTTTATACATCACTCTCCCTTTCGTTGCGTGATCGCCTAGTGGAGCGTTGGAAGAGTACCAAATACGCTTATAACGAGCAGGACTGCAAGCGCACCTATTACCTGTCGCTGGAGTTTCTGATGGGTAGGACGCTGGGTAATGCCATGCTCAACCTAGATGTAGAACCATCGATCTCAGGTGCGCTGACAAAACTGGGTTTGGTGCTGGAAGAGATTATCGATCAAGAACATGATGCCGGTTTGGGGAACGGCGGTCTGGGACGGTTGGCCGCATGTTTTCTGGACAGTTGCGCCACCTTGCAGTTGCCAGTGAAGGGGTACGGCCTACGGTATGAATATGGCTTATTTAACCAGAAAGTTGAAAACGGTTACCAAGTGGAAGAGCCCGATCATTGGCTGAGAAATGGAAATCCATGGGAAATTGAGCGACCAGAATTTAGCGTGCGGGTAAAGTTCGGTGGCAAAACCGAGCATTACATGGATGCAGACGGAACCAAGCGAGCGGAGTGGAAATATACCAAAGACATTATGGCCGTGCCCTACGATGTCCCCGTTCCCGGTTACCGCAATGGCACGGTCAACACCTTGCGCTTGTGGAAATCCATGGCCACGAAAGAATTTGACTTGAGCGAGTTCAACGCAGGCAGCTATGCTGATGCGGTTGCTGCCAAGAATGCCGCCGAGCACATCACCATGGTGTTATACCCCAACGATGTCAGTGAAAATGGAAAAGAGTTGCGCCTGCGCCAGCAGTATTTCCTGGCCTCGGCCAGCCTGCAGGATGTACTGCGGCACTGGATGGACAAACATGGAAACGATTTTAGCGGGTTTGCCGACAAGAATTTCTTCCAGTTGAATGATACCCATCCCACCTGCGTGGTGCCAGAGTTGATGCGCTTGCTGATAGACGAACATGGCATGGACTGGGATGCTGCTTGGAACATCACCACCCGGACGGTAGCCTATACCAACCATACACTGATGCCGGAGGCGTTGGAGCGCTGGTCAGTCAGTATTTTCGGGCGCTTGTTGCCGAGGCTGTCGGAAATTATTTTCATGATCAATGCCCGTTTCATGGCGCAAGTAGCAAGGCGCTGGCCTGGAGATGTCGAGCGTCAGCGGCGCATGTCGATTATCGAAGAAGGAAATGAGCAGTATATTCGTATGGCTTACCTGGCGGTGGTAGCAAGCGTATCGGTAAATGGTGTAGCAGAATTGCATTCGCGCTTGTTGACGCAGCATTTGTTCCGTGACTTTTATGAACTGTGGCCGGAGAAATTCAACAATAAGACCAACGGCGTCACTTCCCGCCGTTGGATGGTGTCCAGCAACCCGGCTCTGAGCAGCCTGATCACACGCACCTTAGGTGATGGCTGGACCACCGACATGGCCAAACTGAAAGAACTGGCCCCGTACGTCGATGATGCATCGTTTCGCGCAGAGTGGCAAGAAATCAAGCAAGCCAACAAGGCTCGCATGGCGGAGTTGGTACACCGCGATTGCGGTGTTGTATTTGACACAAATGCCTTGTTTGATGTGCAAGTGAAGCGCATACACGAATACAAACGTCAGTTGCTCAACATGCTGCATGTCATTCACCTCTATGACCGCATCAAGCGCGGCGATACCACTGACTGGACACCGCGTTGCATACTCATCGGCGGAAAGGCTGCACCCGGCTATGTCATGGCCAAGCGTATTATCAAACTGGTTTCCGCTGTAGGTAAGGTCATCAATGGCGATCCGGATACTGCGGGTTTGCTGAATCTGGCTTTTCTGCCGAACTATCGGGTATCGGCAATGGAAGTGATTTGCGCCGGTACCGACTTGTCAGAGCAGATTTCCACCGCTGGGAAAGAAGCCTCGGGAACCGGCAACATGAAATTTATGATGAACGGCGCGTTAACCATCGGCACGCTGGATGGCGCCAACATCGAAATTCGAGAAGAGGCGGGAGATGAAAATTTTTTCCTATTTGGCCTCACCACAGAAGAAGTGGACGCAACCAGAGGGCACTATGACCCAGGTGCAATTATCGCTGCAGATGAGGATCTTCGCCGAGTAATGCACCTGTTGGAAAGTGGGCATTTTAATCTGTTCGAGCCGGGCATTTTTAATCCGATCATTCAATCCATTTATAGCTCGGGTGACCCTTGGCTGACCGCAGCAGATTTTCGTAGTTTTGTAAATGCGCAGCAGGAAGTGGCAAAAACCTACCGTGATAAGGAGCGCTGGACTCGCATGAGTATTATCAACACGGCTGCCAGCGGTAAGTTTTCCAGTGACCGCACCATACTGGATTACAACCGCGACATTTGGCATTTGCCGCAGGTTGCAGCAAAAACGATGTGAAAGTCGCGGAGAGCGGGGCAAGGCTGATGGGTTTTCGGACATAGAGGCAGCACGGGCGTGGGTACAGGAGTTTGTGCAGTGGTATAACAACGAACATCGCCACAGTCGGATTCGATTTGTGACCCCCTCACAGCGACACCGGAGGGAAGATTGTGGGATACTGGCCAAGCGTCATGAGGTGTATCAGGCAGCCAAGGAAAAGAAGCCACAACGCTGGTCAAGGGCTACCCGTAACTGGGAGCCTGTAGGTGCTGTCCAATTGAACCCGGAACGACCAGTTCGGTTGGCGACTTAAGATGGTTGGGGCGACAGAAACCCTGAAAGACGCCGAGGGCTACCGCTCCGATGCGCACTTGGGAACCGTCTTGAAACGCGAAGGTGTGGAGACGCTCGATCAACTGCTGAAGAAAAAGTAAGCGTCAATCGCCTTTGGGGGGCGAAATGCGAATGCCAGTTCGATTGCGTCAATGAAATCGAACTGACGGCTACGGTACATTTTTCAACCGGCACCGACCTGAGGCGCGGCGGTCTTGGTTGATGTTGCCAAGCACGATTCCTCATAGGCTTCGATGTCGACCTGGCGGTAAAGCACCCGCCCGCAAAGTTTAAGAAATTTTGGGCCGATCCCCTCGCTACGCCAGCGTTCGAGGGTAGCCTCGCTGATGCCCCAGCGGGTGGTCAGTTGTTTCTGATTGAAATGAACGTTATTCATCTTGGTCTCCTTGCGAATGAGTTGGCAGGAGTCCATGAAGGCGTTGTTCTGCCCACGAGTCAAGTCATTCCCGGTCGGCCAAATTGTTCAGCTCGTAGCTGGTACTGCGACCACCCGCATCCGTTTTTCGCAATACGCCGCGAACCAGCAAGTCAGTGATATCGCGCAGGGCTGTGTCCGGTGAGCACTTGGCGATCGCCGCCCACTTGCTGCTGGTGAGTTTGCCTTCGAAGCCGTCGAGCAGTCGGTTGAGCAGCTTCACCTGCCGCTCATTCAACGGCGTTGTCGCCCAGCGTTGCCAGAAGCGCGCTTTGGTCAGCACGGCGTCGAGCGTGTGCTGCGCCTGGTCGACGGCGCGATGCAGCGTGTCCAGAAACCAGGCAAGCCACTCGTTGACATCCATCGACCGCTTCTGGGTCCGCTCCAGAATGTCGTAGTAAGCCTTGCGCTCCCGCTGGATCTGCGCCGACAGGCTGTAAAAGCGCTGCGGGCTGCCATCGGCTCGCGCCAGCAGCAGATCGCCGATAGCTCGGGCGATACGGCCGTTGCCGTCGTCGAACGGGTGCAGGGTTACGAACCACAGATGCCCTAGTCCTGCCTTTATGAGCGGCGGATCGTTCGTGGCATCATTGAGCCAATCGAGGAATCGACTCGTTTCGGCTTCCAGACGATCCGCTGGCGGTGCCTCGAAATGCACACGCTGTCGACCGATGGGACCGGACACGACCTGCATCGGGCCGCTGGCATCATCGCGCCAAGTGCCGACGTTGATCTTGGATAGACCTGAGTAGCCGGTGGGAAACAGAGCTGCGTGCCAGCCGAACAACCGCTCTCGCGACACCGGCGCATGGCAGTTGGCGGTGGCGTCAAGCACCATCTCGACCACGCCTTCGACGTGACGATCGACCGGGGCCAGAGCACCGATATCCACGCCCAGACGACGGGCAATAGACGAGCGCACGGATTCAACATTGAGATGCTCACCCTCGATCTCGCTGGTCTTGACCACGTCCTCGGTAAGCGCGGCCAGGCTGGCCTGATCGCGCAACGCCATGCCGATATCGGCCAGACGCCCCATCAAGACGCCTTGAGCACGACTGACCTCGGCCATGGGTTCAGCCAGCGCTGCCAAGTCGAAGTGCCAGTTCGGCCAGTCTTTGGCCTGCCAGATGTATTTGCAATCACCGCTATTCATGCGGAGATTATGGGACGGATTCTCCGCATGCGCAAGTTATTCGCCGCACAAGATGCGGAGATAGAGACTGACATTCGCCGTAACGAGATCCTGGAGTTCGGCAGCCCGCCCCAGAATGGGTGTAAATGGGTGTTGTTTTGGTCGCCGCGTCGCGCTGGCTCCCCAGCTACCGATGCCATGCCTACGGACGCGGGTTCGATTGCGTAAACGTCCACCAATTCATAAAGGTCAACGGTTCTCCGTTGGCCCCAATGACAGGGTAATGCATTTCAATAGGGTGTTCCATTCTTATGCAGGAACTGCCATTCCCCGTCATTATCCAATGCGGCTTGTAAGTCGTCGTCGGGGTAGGTCGCAGAATCACCAGCGGTACGGTCGCCCACTTCGAGATAAAGGACATCTTCGTTCGCTCGATTTACGAGTTGATGTCCGTTTCCAGTGCCAGCCTTGAAGCCGGCGCACATTCTTGGAGAAAGCAGTGTCTCGCCTTGATCCGTGATGAGTACCGGGCATCCCACTAAGATGTACACGAATTCATCTTGCTTCGAGTGGGCGTGACGTAGTGCAGAGCATGCACCCGGAATGAGGCGCGTAAGATTAACACCGAAGTTCGACAATTCGAAAATGTCACCAAGCGGGCGCTTTTCTCGGCCAACCATGCGTGATGCGAACGGTTCTGGATAGGTCGTACTCGAAGTCCTTGTATTGAGAGCCACCTTGAAATATGGCCCAAATGGGCATCGGTGACGGCCTTGTAGAAGCGTGCCGTGACGCCAGCGTCCAAGAGTTTTCTCCCGCGAAGGAGCGCCCGGTTTCCTGCTCCACCATCATATCAATAAACACGGGCCTTCACAGCCATTGTTTCTGCTCACGCGAAAATCGTGGCTAGTTTCGCCAGCACTTCTTCCATGATTGATGCTGGCAAAGTATCCACCTTGCGGGCGTTGCGGGCACCAAAATCAAGCACACGGGGCTGATCGCAGCGGACTACGCCGGTCGTTTTGATTCCGGTTACGGGAACGGCGAACCCGATGCGACGGGCGAAGTCGCCGCCGTTCGTGATAGGACAGATCACCGGCAAGTTGGTTGCCTCGTTGAACTCGGCAGGCGACACGACCAAGACGGGACGGCTGCCGCGTTGCTCGCGTCCTTCGGTCGGATCAAGCGAGACTAGGTAAATATCGCCGCGCCTCATACCAACTCATCACCCACTGTGGGCGCATCGACCCATTCGCGCTCTTCTGCCGATTGCGGTTTGGAATAGTCCGAGGCTGCCAGAAGTTCCGCAAGCGTGTAACGCGGCCTGGGTTTGGGATCGACTACTAGGCAGCCATCAGCGACGACCACCCCTACCGTGGCTCCGGCTTGCAGGTGCAGTTGATCAAGGAATGCGGGCGGAACGGCAAGCATAACCGAGCCGCCGACCTTGCGCAGATTGGTTGTGTGCATGATTCACCTCCGTTTGTTAAGTTATATTTAAGTATAACTTTGTTTAATCGGAGCTGCAAGTCTCAGTCTGTCGGAAAACAGGTGTTTGGCGATAGCCCTCACTTACCGTGGGACAACAAGTTTAATGCGGAATATTTTTTAACCATCTAAAAAAAGACGCATTTACTACGATTTACTATCACGACCGCCGTACACGGTTTCGTGGTGTCGCCTCAGCACCACCACTTCACCCAGGCCAGAACGTTCTACGGCCTTTTTAGTGCCCCGCCGGAACGCCAATACTGGCGCGGCTTCCCGGTTTCGTGCGAAGGGCGGCAACTGTCGATACACCCAGAATTTCACCGTTTTCTACCCCCCCTGCGCTCTCCGTTCTCTGTTTCTGCGAAGGGCGACCTTCGCACGACCCCCCCTATCCACGGGGGTTTCCGGCTTCCAGTATGAACGGAAACTTGCCCTTCAGAGACGACACAGCATCATCAGCCCCCATTTTCAGCAACCCTCTGGCGTTGTAACTCCCAGTCCAGCGGCAGACTTTTACGCACCAGGAACTCAAGCGACAAGGTGCGGGGTTGCCTCCCCTCAAAAATTGCGCTGGCTGTTTGAGGATCGATGATCACGAGCCTCAGAATTTCCCTGACCCGCGTTACATCCATTTGCTCCCGCCGAGCGATTTCACCCGCGTCTGTCACTACGCCATCATCGATCTGCTTACCCCAGTAGTGTGCCAACGCAAGAGCCTTCAGTAGCGTAGGGTCCTGAATCGGGGAAATCGCAAACACCGATGGGTTGATGGCCACCAACTCATCTACCCCCTCCGGCCCGACGATCACTTTCTTGATGCCGCGCTTCTTGAAATGAAGGGGCACAAATGTGGTGATCCTGTGCTCCCGGTTGTCAAACTCCCGCATGAATACTGTGCCAGGCACAATGCGAATATCGCTGGTCTTGCGAACTTTCATTCTGGATTTGGACTCGCCAATACGCAGAAGCTGCTGGCGTACTTCAGGTTTGATGCCACCGAACGCCTCCTCCTGAATCTTGTAGGCAACCCGGCCTTCAACATAACTCCGGTTGTGATGACTGGGTCGGCGCGGAAAATACTGGTCCCACAGCGACCACAATTCTTTCATCGCCAGTTTCGGCAACTCTGCCACTCTGGTCGACACGGTTTGATTTTGGGCCTTCATTTTTTCTCTCCTTCTGGTTGAGACGGAGTCATATGAAGGCGCTTGGGGGCCGAGAAGCCAAGACAAATATCGCTCTCTCGCGGTCGGGTGGAATCCAGTCTGGCAATCACTACCGCCATAATGGAAGCGGCCTCCTGGGCACGCGCTCGCGCTGACATGAGTTCTGACGCCGGGAATGATGGACACATCATTTTCTTTTGCCTTGTGATGGCGCGACTGAGCGGCCTGCAACACGGATATCTCGTTGGAAATGTCCAGATAGTGCGCCCTCCCGGTTAGACATGCGTCCATCATGGGTTCGCAGGTTTCATTGACATCCTCCCCGGCATGAATGCCGGAGATTCCTACGGCGCTACACAAGGGCAAGCCCCTGTGTAGTCGCTTCGGCGGGTTCCTGCTTCACGGAACGGCCTGATTGCGCCAATTCTCCACAGGC
>NZ_JPOQ01000170.1 GCF_000735045.1 Ferrovum myxofaciens | reverse complement strand
GTCGCTCTGCCTGACGCGACACCTTGGCATCATGCTGGCCATGGAGGGCTGCCTGATGCCAGGTGCGCACCTGCTCCACATAAATCCCCTTCTCGCGACAATAACGGCTCAATTCGATCTCTGACAGCCCCGCCGTCTCAATCACCACCGCCAACTTCGCTTCCGCAGACCAATCGTCCGCCCCTTTCACCGATCCTGGCACTGGAACCCCCTCTGACTTCACCTTGTTTCGCCAAGCATACAGGGTAACCGTTGAGATCCCTTCCTGTCTCGATACCTC
>NZ_JPOQ01000169.1 GCF_000735045.1 Ferrovum myxofaciens | reverse complement strand
AGATGATTGATGGTTTGATTTGCACGCTCTGTGATGGGTTGTAGACGGCTGTCAGAATCCGCATAAATCTGATGGTGGATTTGACTGAGCAATATTGTGACCGTCACGCAAATGTGAGGGTTGAGGGATTGCGATGGGGTGGTGAACGACCGCAGTGCTTATGCGGTGCTGAGTGGTGCAAATTGTTTGAGGGTTTTCCGGGAGCCAGGGATTTTGTTCCCATCCTCAGGAAGGGGGGGCCGGGCTGACCCAGAGGGGCTGCCCGGCTGAGAGTGCGAAGTTCAGAACAGTTCTTCGGTTACATTGGGACGATAACCGAAAGCGGCGTTTTGCGAGGTGGCGCTGCGCGCCATCCCTGCGAACGGCTTTTCTGGAGGAATGAGTTGGTCGGCATGATGGCTCAGGATCTGGGCGTAGTAGGCTGCTTCAAAGCGGTGATACAACTGCACCAGAACATCGGCCAGCGCCGCTGCGGCCTCATTGGAGAGTTCCGGAAGTTCAATGTCGAGGATGGAGGTGGGTGGACGCTTGTTACGGCGCGAGGTGAAGATCAACTTTCTCTTGGTCATGATTTTCCTTTGGGTCATTAGCGGGCCCGGGAGTTGCGCCGGGTTGAGTGGGTGGTGGAATTGGGGGAGGCAAACACCTCCAGGTAGAGTTTGTCATCCAGTACGGGTAGTTGGCGTTGTGCGGCCACAGCCAGGAGTTGTGCAGCCAGGTTGGTCAGGA
>NZ_JPOQ01000168.1 GCF_000735045.1 Ferrovum myxofaciens | reverse complement strand
TGCGCCGGGTTGAGTGGGTGGTGGAATTGGGGGAGGCAAACACCTCCAGGTAGAGTTTGTCATCCAGTACGGGTAGTTGGCGTTGTGCGGCCACAGCCAGGAGTTGTGCAGCCAGGTTGGTCAGGATCCGATAGTTTCCCCCGGCTCGTTCGCACAAGGTATGTTTGAGGCTCGGGCTCATCAGAGTGGGAGCTCCGGCGCTGTCGAGCAGGTGATCCAGGCAAGCGGCCAATTCTTCCCGCGTGGCGTAGTC
>NZ_JPOQ01000167.1 GCF_000735045.1 Ferrovum myxofaciens | reverse complement strand
GTAGATCAAATCCAGGGCCGGAGCCCCCACCACACCAAATATGGATTTTCCATGCCAAATCAAAGCGATATTAACTGTAAATTCACCACTTCCTGCCAAAAATTCCTTGGTTCCATCCAGGGGATCTACAAGCCAGAAACATTTCGGAGCGGGGTACTTCGGGACCCTTTTTCCATCTTCTTCTGAAATCACCGGAAGATGGGGGGTCAGTTCAGACAGAGCGCTTACAATGATTTTGTGTGAAGCCAGATCCGCTTCCGTCAGCGGACTCCGATCCTCCTTGTGTGTCACCTTCAGTGGATGACGGGAATCGGCGGAGGCTATTTCCGAATAATATTGCAAAATAGCCCATCCCGACCGCTTGACG
>NZ_JPOQ01000166.1 GCF_000735045.1 Ferrovum myxofaciens | reverse complement strand
CAGCCACTTCTGGACCAGGGTCACAACCTGAAAGAAATCGCTGTGGCCCTGCGCAAAACTGCTTACCTCGCAGAGATGATGGCCAAAATCCATGGAGATTTTCAATGAGCGACGAAGCAACGCCAATTCACGAATCCCTGAACCGTCCCATCCTGATGATGGGCGGTGAACGGAATCTGGTGCTTATGCTGGGCATTCTGGCTGGGGTATTTATCTTTTCTCTCGCAAAGTTCTGGGCAGCGGCCATTGGCATTACCCTTTGGACGGTTGGGCAATGGGCTTTGAGCCGGGCTGCCACCTACGATCCGCAATTATCAAAAACCGGAGTACGGTTGATGAAATACCGACGTTTTTATCCGGCGAGGGCAACCCCTTACGCCAAGATCAGGGAGATCAAGACATGAGGGCACTCAAGGAATTCCGTTCGACGGTCTATGGTCTGGCCGACCTGCTGCCATGGGCGGCCATGGTGGACAACGGTATCGTCATGACCAAGAGCGGAGGATTGATGGCCGCTTGGGACTATCGCGGACCGGACCTGGACTCAGCTACCCCGGAGGAACTCAAGGCTATGTCCGCCCGGGTCAACTCCGCACTGAAACTGGGGGATGGCTGGGTGTTACACTGTGATGCCATCCGGGCCCCCGCTCCCGGCTATGCGCCCCAAGGACATTTTACTGACCGCACTACGCGCCTGATCGATGAAGTGCGCCGGGCCAGTCATGAATCCACCCATGTGGGGTTCGGGAGTCGCTATGTATTGACAGTGACCTGGTTCCCCATGCCCGATGCTGCCAGAAAAACTGCCGACCTGTTTGTGGACGGTCGTGTCGTCGCGACAGCAGAACGGAATCTGGAACGCTTCAAGAATCAGATTCGCGAGATCGAGGGCAGGCTTTCGAGTTTTCTGCACATCAAACGTCTGGCTGATGTGACAGACCCAGTCACTCAGGAAATCGATAGTCCTTTTCTGGCCCACCTGGAACAGTGTGTATCCACTGATTCTGTTGGTCGCAAATTTCTTATGCCAGAGATCCCCCTGTACCTCGATGCCATCCTGGGACATCACGATTTTGCCACCGGGTTTGTGCCTCGCGTCGGACGCAGGAATGTTTCCTGCATCGGATTGACGGGACTTCCCCCGCACAGCTTTCCGGGAATACTGGATTTTTTGTCGAGATTGCCGGTGTCCTACCGCTGGAGCAATCGGTTCATCTATCTGGATCCTGGTCAGGCGGAAAAAATCCTGAACCAGTACCGCAGTAAATGGGCCCAGAAGCGCAAGAGTATGATGAACCTGATGCGCGAAAACGCTGGAGGGCAGGCCACCCATATCAATGCCGATGCGGACCGCATGGCCAATGATGCGGTACAGGCCTTGTCGGAAGCCTCCAGCGGAATGGTGCTTTATGGGTATTACACCAGCGTACTGTTGTTGTCCCATGAAAACGAGGCTGTATTGGATGAAATTACTCGTGAAGTGGTCAAGCTCATCGAGAACCATGGGTTCGGAGCGCGCATTGAGGATGTCAATGCAGTGGAGGCCTATCTGGGGAGCCTTCCGGGGAACACTTCAGCCAATGTGCGTCGGCCCCTCATTCATACCCTGAATCTCGCCCATCTGTTGCCGTTTACTTCGGTATGGGCAGGACCGGACAAAAATGCCTGTCCCTTCTACCCGCCGGACAGTCCGCCGCTGATTTACACCAAGACCGATGGCAGTACGCCCTTTCGGCTGAGTCTGCATTCCGGAGATCTGGGGCATAGCGTAATTCTGGGCCCCACCGGGTCCGGCAAATCCACCTTGCTGGGTCTGATTGCCGCCCAGCAGTTCCGTTATCCCAAGGCCCAGGTCTTTGCCTTCGACAAGGGATATTCCATGCTGCCTCTGGTATGGGCGTCCGGGGGGCAGCACTACGATATTGCCGGAGATCATGCTCATCTGGCCTTTTGTCCCTTGGCCCGAGTCGATGAGAAGAACGAGCAGATCTGGGCTGCCGAATGGCTGGAACAGCTTTGTGAGCTTCAGGGCATGAGCATCCTGCCCAGCCACCGCCAGGAGATTTACCGGGCCGTGGTCCAACTCGGAGCATCCACCAAAGTCATGGCTCAACGCACCCTGACCAATTGCCTGATCCTGATACAGGATCAGGCCCTGCGCGAAGCTCTGCAGGCATACACCCTGCGAGGGATGGCGGGGCACCTACTGGATGCAGAAGCTGACAGTCTGGATGAGGATCCGTTTCAGGTCTTTGAAATGGAACATCTGATGAACAAGGGAGATAAGTTGGTGTTGCCGGTACTGACCTACCTGTTCCACCGCATCGAGCAACGCTTCAGGGGACAGCCCACTCTGCTGATTCTGGACGAGGCATGGATCATGCTGGGGCACCCGGCATTCAAGGCCAAGATCCGTGAATGGCTCAAGGTTCTGCGTAAAGCCAATGTGTCCGTGGTCTTCGCCACCCAGAGCCTGACAGACCTGACCCGCTCTGGAATTGCGGATGTGATCTATGAATCCTGTCCCACCAAAATCCTGTTGCCCAATCCGGAAGCCATGACCGAGAACATCCGTCCGATGTATCAGGGGATTGGACTCAACGACCGTCAGGTCGAGATC